>JBHIBA010000024.1:0-28379 GCA_046758845.1 Nitrospinota bacterium | reverse complement strand
CCGGCCACGCAGTGCCGGGCCGTCAGAAGTTTTCCGGGGGGTCCAGGGGGGCCGGACGCACAGCGTCAAGTTTCTACACTGGCGTGCCGGGTCAATTACCTCTCGGAAGGTGCGCGCCAAAGACGTCCGGCTTAAGCGCACATCCCTACAACCGCGGCTCGGCCGGCACGCAAGTGCCCAAAAAGGCCCCCTGGGGTCCGAAGTTTTATCCCCATCTACGTGGGAACGAGCTTCCGGTCAGCCCTTGAGGATGCTGCGAGCGATGAGGAAGCGGAGGATCTCTGACGTGCCCTCGGCGATTCGGGTGTAGCGGACGTCCCGATACATCCGCTCGATGGGAAGGTCCTTCATGTATCCCATCCCGCCATGGATCTGAAGGGCGCGGTCAGCGACCCGGCCGGCCATCTCGGTGGCGTACAGCTTGGCCATCGCAGCTTGCCGGCGGACGTCGCGTCCCCGGTCTCCCTCCCGGGCCGCCGAATTGACGAGTAAGCGGGCCGCCGCGATCTCGGTTGCCGAATCGACGATCATCCACTGGATGGCCTGTCGGTCGGCAAGCGGCTTCCCGAAGGTCACTCGCTGGCGGGCATAATCCGCGGCCATGTCCAGAAGCCGCTCTGCGGTCCCGACGGCGGCTGCCGCCACGCCCAGGCGCCCCTGATCGATCCACTGCATGGCGAGGGGAAACCCCTGGCCCACTTCGCCGAGGACGTTATCGGCGGGAACCCGGCAATCGGTGAAGACAAGCTCCGCCAGGTCCGTACCCCGCCAGCCCATCTTCTTGAACAAGGTCCCCACGGTGAACCCCGGGGTCCCCTTGTCCACCAGGAAGGCGGTGATCCCCCCGCGCGCCCTTTTCTCCTTGTCCGTGACGGCGAAAACGATGACAAAATCCGCCTTCCGTCCGTCGGTGACGAAAATCTTCGTCCCATTCAGGATGAAGCGATCCCCGTCACGTACGGCGGTGGTGGAGATGGCGGCCGCGTCCGATCCTGCATTGGGCTCGGTGAGGGCGAAACAGTCCCGTTTCTCCGCCCGAAGACACGGCTCCAGGTATTTCTCCCGCTGCTCGGGCGCGCCCAGAGAAAGAATCGGGGAGGGGCCTCGGACCGTGTAGGACATGGCGAGGCTTGTCCTCCCCAATTCTTCCCGGACGATACAGTTTGCAAGCATCCCCAGCCCGGAACCCCCGCATTCCTTGGGAATGTTGATGCCCAAAAGGCCCAGGTCACGAGCCCGGGTGCGAAGCCTGCGCAAGGTGTCCGGTGGGACGTCGTCGTCTTCCTCCACCTGATCCTCCAGGGGCACGAGCTCCTTCTTGACGAAGTTCCGGACCAGATCGCGGAGGAGCTTCAGCTCCTCGGGGAGCTCGCAGTCCATGCGGTTCTCTTTCCGTTTTCCGGGTGTTCGTTCTCCCGTAATTGTCGGAACCGCGCCCGGCTGGGCTCCCACTACATGGCGCGATGGAGGTACACGCCCACAAACTCGTTGGTGTAGACCTCTTCGGGTGTGGGCTTCCGCTTCATCTTCCGGTACTTGGACATGGTGTCGATGGTGTTCTGGATTTTTTCGCGGAGCATGAACCCGAACCCCGTCTTCTTCGTGTTCTTGGTGATCGCGACGTCCACGCCGATGTCCCAGTGGCCCCGCGCCAGCTCACGCGAGACAGTGGGATTCTTCTTGATGAAGCTCCCTACCGCCTTTTCGGGATTCGCCACCGACCACTGGAACGCTTCCAGGGAAGCCACCACAAACCGCCGGGTACGGTTAGGCTGATTCTTGATGGTGTCTTCGTGGGCGATGATCCCGTTGGAGTAGATATCCACCCCGTAGTCGGAGTAGTTGAAAAACTTTATGGTTTTGCCGAGCTTCTTGGCCATGCTAAGGATTGTGGGATTCCGGGTGCGGTAGGTCGGGATGGCGTCCACTTTCCCGGCAAGCAGGCTTGGGTCCTGGGCGGAGGCCTCCATGTCCACCCATTTGACCTTGTTGTGGTCGAAGCCGACGGCGGCCGCCATCGCGGGAAAGACGATCTTGGAGGAGTTCATCGCAGCGGACCCGATCTTCCTCCCCTCCAGGTCTTTCGGGGTCTTAATCCCGGACTTTTCCAGAAATGCGATGGTGAACAGGTTGTCGTGGTGAAGCATGGCGACGAGCTTCACGCGGAGGTCGGGGTTGTTGCCCCTGGCGATGACGAGGGTTCCTGCGTCGGCGTGGGCATATTCCACGCCTTTCGTGCCAACCGTCTTGACCGCGAGGCCCGATCCCTTTCCCGGGAGGACCTGCACATCGAGGCCGTACTTTTTGTAGATCCCATACTCCACCCCCGCGTAGAACGAGGAGTGCTTTCCGTAAGGAATCCAGTCCAGGAAGAATCTTACCTTTTCAGCCGCCTGAGCGCCGGAGACCATGCCCCCCACGGCCAGCAGAGCGCCGATGAGGACCGAAACAAATGGATATAGGATTCGTTTTCTGGCCATTGACTGTTCCCCCTCCTGACTTGAACAACAGAAACCCTCAGCCCCCCGGTCGGTTCGGGAGGCCGAACCATTTTACCCGGGGAGGCGGGAGCGCCTCTTCCACCGCCCAGGGTTTCGTCCCGACACCTCTGAAGCCGGGTGCTGCCAACCGATACGCAAGCTTAAGACTCATTGTAACCGAATCCGAGGGATTTTTTCGTCTCTCTCAGACCTTGGAGACAACCCCACTTCTCGACGAGGTGTGCAGAAATCAAATATATAACCATTTTCGCAGAAGAAGTGCCACATGTTCAAGGGTTTGTCGGGTCGGCTAGTGGGTCAGTTTGCTGAATGACCCCTGCCTTCCTGCGTTGTAGCCGCGATTTGAGCACATTCGCTTCGCTCAGTGCAGGCTCCGCGGAAATCGCGGCGCTTGCTTCCCCGATCTCCGCTCGGACCTAGGTCCTCGCTCAGATCGGGGCTACACAAAATGATGACACGGCCGTGGGCAAACCTGCGTACGGGGCTTATTCCGTTGCAAACTGACCCACCACCTCGGGTCGGCTCGGATGGGCGGGAGATGCTGTTCGGGTTGGAGGAGCAAATTGTCTCCTCCCCGGCTTTGGCCGCGCTTGTCGCTCGCAGGGACTTATTTGTAGACGAATCCCATATTGACTGAGTTTAGGCTCTTCGCTAGCCTTTAAGGGTTTCACCCGCATTTCACGGGGGGAGGTTTCCCCCGGCCTTCCAGGGGAATTCAAAGATTTACGCACGGCGCGGCCCTGGGGGGATCGGGAGGAGAGCGTCCAGGCCCATGGTTCGCGCCGCGATCGCGGGGCGAGGACGTTTTGACCCCCACGTAGGCTTGCAAGGGGTCGGTGGGAACCATCGGCGCCAGGTCGGTTTTTCAAAATGAGGGGACAGGCCATGATGAAAAAAGCGGTTTCACTCCTGATGGGTCTCTGGGTCGTCCTGCCGGTCGTTATGGGGTCGGCGAGCGCGGCGGAAAACGTCCGGCTGGGCTTCGCATGGATCCCTTATGGGAAACACTCCTTCTTCTACGCGGCCAAGGAACGAGGGATTTACGCCAAAGAGGGATTCTCGGTGTCGTTCATCCCAGGAAGGGGAGGGATGGACGCCATCAAGAAGGTCGCCGCCGGACAAACCGATTTCGGCTTGGGAGGAATCGATGTCCTGGTGTTGGCTCGCTCGAAGGGGACGAAGGTGAAGGCCCTGGGGGTCTGGCACGATAAAGGATTCCTCGTGATCTACTACTTCAAAGAGTCGGGTATCCGAAAGCCCAAGGATCTGGAAGGTCGTTCCATCGGCTCACCGATCTGGCAGGATTCCCGGGTCCTCTTCCCGGCCCTGGCCTTAAAGGCCGGTGTAGATGCCTCGAAGGTCCGTTGGGTGGAGATGACGCCGGCGGCCCAGGGATCAAGCCTGATAGCCGGCAAGGTGGACGCCGTCGCTTCCTTCTCCATCCTGGACCCCGTCTATGAGGCCATGGCGGCCAAACAGGGAAAAACGCTGGGCGCCGTCTACTTCGCCGACTACGGCATCGACATCTACTCCAACGGACTGCTCGCCACGGATGAGCGAATTCAACAAAACCCGAAACAGGTTGAGCGATTCGTCCGGGCAACCTACGAGGGAATCGCCTGGGGGGTGGAGCATCCCAAGGAGGCCCTGAAGATTTTCCTGAAGGCCAATCCCGCCTCAAACGCCGCCATCGCCCGCGCGCAGTTCAAGATCGCCATCGAGCACTTGATGACCCCGACCGCCAAGGCCAAGGGGATCGGATACATCTCCAAAGAGAGGATGACGATCACTCGGGACATCATTACGAAGTACAAGAAGGCTCCCAGGGTGGTCCCCATCGAGGAGGTCTACACAAGCAAATTCCTGCCCAAGCTTTTCCCGAAGATGGGCTCCTTCTGAGGCTCGAAGCGGGGGACCAGAAGACTGCCATCGTGGGGTGATTGTCGGAACGTGGTCGGGACGGACGACTGGAGGGCCGGCAGCCTGTTCGAGAACTTCTAAGGCATCGGGCGGAGGCTAAGGGCCACCGACCCGCGCCCGGCGCTTCATGTCTTGAGGCGGGGCCAGGTCTGCTGGACCGCTGCCAAGTGAAAGACGCCCTCCGGGAACGAACCCGGGGGGCGTTTTCTTTTCCCCTAGGACGGGGAGATCTATCGCTTTTGTGCGGATGTTACTAACGGGGGCACTATTGAGCGCTACACAAAGAATGTCCTAGACGCAGCGCATCGGGAAAGAGCGTAGGAGGGATGAAAGTCGGGAGAATTCCGAAGGTTTCTCACCGGCATCCTTCGGGCGGGTACGGGAGTCACCGACTCTCGCCCCGCCCCTACACGCGATCTGCCCATTGCAATGTAGGGGCCGGGCTCTGTACCGGCCCAACGCACTCAGAATGCCATGTCAACGATTAAGCGCTCCTGATAGTATCTGGTAGTCTGATTCTTCAGCGATTCGGCGCGCCGGCCGATTCAAATGATCGTGTCGCCTCGCGCGCTCGACGGTGCAATCTGAACGGCCGGTTGGCAACCTTTACGCCCGTAAAGCGTGAGCATGAATCCTCTCTTGATGGCCCAAGTGTTCTCGATCCTCACCGCGATCGGGTTTTCGGCGGGCGATTCGTCCGTTCGCCTGGCTTTGCGCACATCGACCCCCATTACGGGCATCTTGACACTGGCGTTGCTGATCCTGCTGATTTACGGGCCTATCGCGGTGGCCACCTTCCCCTTGAAGGAGATCGACTCCCTGGGTCTCCTTGTTTTCGTGGCGGCGGGCGTCGCCTCGCCGGGTTTGGCCGGGACCCTGTACTACATGAGTTTTCGAAGGATTGGCCTCTCGCGCTCATCGACCATCGGAGCCTGTGCGCCCCTGATCATGGTTCTCATCGCCGTCGTTGCCCTGGGCGAGCGGCCCACGCCCTTGGTCTATTTGGGAACGCTCCTGATCATGGCCGGTGTCGCCGCCTTGGCGCGCGAGCAGCGGTCGGCCTCCCGAAGAGAACCGCGGGGGAAATCCGTATGGCATTATTTCATTTTTGCGGTCTTGGCGATGCTCATGTTCGCGGTCGCAGCCGCTCTCCGGAAGGTGGGGCTGTCGATGATCCCCAGCCTGAGCGTGGCGCTTTCCTTGGCGGCTATCGGCACCCTTCTCGTCGTCGCCCTCTGGCATCCTTTTCTTCCTCAAGAGGATCGCGTCAAGATCAGCCGACACAACATTGGGTACTTTCTCGCCAGCGGGATTCTCTCCAGCTCGGGGCACCTCGCCTTTTTCGCCGCGCTCCAGAGGGGACCCCTTTCCACCGTGGCGCCCCTCGTTTACACGACGCCGCTGTTCGCCCTGGCCTTCTCTTGGCTCTTGTTCCGGGAGGTGGAACGGTTGAACTCCCGCCTGGTGGCCGGAGCCCTAATCGTTTGTGCTGGGGCCGTTTTGGTCACCATGTCTCGGGTGTGAGGTTCCGCGGGAATTGAGCGGGCCCCGGCGGGGCCGACGTCCCCGGAATCGACAATGACTCCATTGAATTCCCAGGGAATTCGGAACATCCTGGCGCCCGGGACTCTTTTGTTATCTTTATGGTGTTCTGGCCCCTTGCGGGGAAACAGCTATGGGAGTCGACTAAGAGGGAGGTTTCGGCTTGAGTGAGATTTCAGGATTGACGACAGGACTGAGGGGCGAAGCCACGTGGCCGGTGAAGGAGGAGACCAGCACGCGCCGGTGGGGACTGGAGGGAATAGCCGTCTTCGCCACGCCGGACATGGTTCACCTGCTGGAAAAGGCGGCGCACGAGGCCGTGCAGCCGCACCTGCCGGAAGGTTGGATGACGGTGGGGATCAAAGTCGAGGTTTCGCACCTGGCCGCGACGCCCGTCGGCTTCACGGCGACGGCCCGCGCGGAGCTGGTGGAGATCGACCGCCGGCGTCTGGTCTTCCGCGTCGAGGTGCACGACGAACTGGAAAAGGTCGGGGAAGGGGTCCACGAGCGCTTTGTCGTGAACGCCGCCAAAATGCACGAGAGGCTGGCCGAGAAGGTCGCGCGGAAAACTTCCCGTTGAGTTCCAAGGTCGCCGGCCTTGCCCAATGAAGCAAGCCGATTACAATCCCGAAATGGAGACCCCGGATCAGGCTTCGTCCAACATTCTACTTTTCGTCCTGCATCTTGGGCTTCAAGGGATTCCCCTTCCAAACCCTCCTCACCCTTTCAAGGGTCCTGTCCACCAGCTGCCTATTCCACTGTCGTTCTTCCGCGCTGACCGTGCGGCTGAATCTTTCCCTCTCCCGCGGTGGCCATCCCCAAGGTACACTGGAATAAATCAAATTGACCATCAGCATGCCTACGACCCCGACGGTCACCTTCTTCGACTTCAGCTTTCCTAAGATTTCTCCCAGCGCGACTGCGGCGAGCATTGCCACAGGAGGGACAAAATATAACATATATCGGGGTGTCGAAAGGTTATACCATACAGTGAAGAATAGATAGAACACGACAAACCAGATCAGCAAATAACCCACCCAAACATTTCGATGCCGCCAGAGACACCAGACCGTGCCGGCTAAAAAGAAAACAAATATAACCGGACTTACTTCCCTCGGTAACACTTGGAACATGAGCGTTAGATCCCGCAGGTCAAGAAGACGTCCAAATCTATATCCAGCGATCCTTTCGCTGAAAATTCTGTCCGTGAAATAGGCCGGCAGGATCGGGACGAGAGCCAAACAACTGTAAATAACGCGGCGGCTGAGCCCCTCACGGATTTCGTGTGGATGCTGCCGGCAGCTGCTAAGAGCCCAGAGTAGCCAGAAAGCGAAAAGGCTGATCACAATGACTCGCTTATAGTTGTACCCGAGTCCTACGAAATAGATTGCCATGAGCAAATCCTGGGGCCGTTGGGTCTTCTCAAATCTTAGGAAGCAGTAGCCGATGAGAATCAAGAAAAGGAGAGTCCCGCTTGCATAGTCTCCCGTATGGCCGAAGTGGAAAGCGATGGGAAGAAGAATATAAACGCTGCACGCCAGGGCTGCGGTTTGCTGATTCCAATAGAGTCGCGTTAGGTGGTAAATCAGGATTCCCCCGGCGAAAGCAAATGCCATTTGCACCAGGCGGCCGGAAACGACGGAGGTTCCAAAGAATGCATAGGACACTAGGTAGAGCAGTCTACCCAGTTGGGGAAACACAAATAAATCAATGGTGGCGGGAATGGCCGAAGTCAGTATCAAGATGTTCCACGCAGCCAGGCCAAGGGCGACCGCAAAAGCCACTTTCGGACGGAAAAGCCCCACGAACGATTCTTTGCAGAAGTGCGTGACCCGCTTCCAAAAGAGGACGGTCATCAACGCCAAGGCGAGGACGAATCCACGCCAAATCCACAAGAAGGGAATGTGAAGAAACACTTGAAACATTTTGTCCGCCTTCTCAAGCAAGCTTCTGGCGAGGAAGGCGTGATAGCTTTCGTCACTTGCGTAGTAAGATTCCGGAACGATCAGGGCAAAGACAAAGTGAAGGCCGAAGACCAGCGCAAACAAGAAAACGAGAGACCGGTGGGTTGTCCAAATAGAGACAGGAGTTGGAGGCAAAACATTTTGCGGCTCCTGAAAGGAATCTCTTTGCAGTACGAACCAAAGGAACCATCCAGTGATGGCGAAATACATGAAGTAGGAGCCAAGGACAATTGTCTTCAGGGCTATGGACACCGGTAAGTACCACCGTGGCCAGAGCAGGTACAGAAAGATCCATGTCCCAATGAATAGCAGGAAGTACCTTCTTCTTTGGACTTCCGCGTATGTCATCTGACTGAGTGCTCCGTTGCTGGACTGCGTCTCCATCGGCTGAGACTGATTTGGAATGGTAGCAGGTAACCTATGGAAAATAGCGCCCCTGGGTCCGCCAACGGGGAGGAGGCCATCGCCCTGTTGACCGAAGCGTCAGACAAGAAATGTCGTTTGGGGCGTTGGGCAAAGGGCGAACTGCAGCTTGGACGGCTTCCCCTGGGGCGGAGTCACTTGGCCCGCCGGACCACGATGTCTGCCAGTAATCCGAACAAGCCGACCTGCACGCCCAGGAGAAGGGTCAGGATTTCGAGCTGGGCGATGTCAGCATGAACGATCACGCGCCAAGCCAGGACTCCAAGCCCAAGTGCGCACAAAAGGAGGGAGATAGGGAGGAACACCTTCAACGGGTTGAAGTAGACGACAGTTCGAATGATAAGCACCAGGAAGTTAAAGGCGTCCTGAAGAGGCCGGATCTTTGATTTTCCCAGTCGTTTTCTATAACCGATTGGGACGTGATGGACCCGCAGCCTATCGCTCAGCATCGCAAGTGTGAGAGTCGTAGTAAAGGAAAATTTGGACGGCAAGAGATGGAAATAGTCCATGACGACCTCTCGCTTAAGCAACCGCATACCGGAGTTGATGTCCGGAATGTTCGTTTCCAACAGATACCCAGCCAACGTGTTAAGCAACCACCTGGCCATGCGTCGCGGAGTTTCCCTCCTTTCCCAGCGCCCGAGGCGCGCTCCAACCACCATATCGCATGCATCGGCCGCGGCCAGAAAATTCGGAATCTCCGTCACCGGGTAGCTGCTATCCCCGTCGATGGTCAATACCATATCGGCCTCGGCTTGACGGATCCCCCTCTTCAGCGCGGCCCCGTACCCCCGGTTCTCCTCCTGGGTGATAAGAGTTGCATCGGTCTCGCGGACGCGATCGCTAGTGGCGTCGGTCGACCCATCGTCTACAACGATGACCTCGTAACTGATTCCGGTGCCATCCATCACCGCTCGTATATCGTCCAGGACAATCTTGATAGCCGTCTCTTCATTGTAGGCAGGAACAACGATACTCAGCTTTTTCATCCCGGGCTTAGGACTCCTCAGCGGTGATGCCCTGGTCTTTTAGAATCATTTTCTGTTTTGGCGCCCTTTGCAGACTGAGCGATTCCCGTCAGTTTCCTAGCATGTAACCGACCGGCGACGGGAGTCGGGGCTCTCGCCACTGGCTTGTTTCGCATTCCTCCTTGTCGAATAATGGATCGTTAACGACACCATCTGTATTCTTTTTATGGTGGCCGTCTAGAAGGCCCCCTGTTGAGTATCAGAAAGGTGATTCCCGCATCTTCATATTCCCTTCGAATCTTCTCAAGCAGTGGATTTCCCTCTGCGCGAAGTAAAACGAGAAATTTGATACCGCACTCGGCGATCCGGGCGGACGCGCCGTTCAACAGCGTAGTCGACGTGAGAGATATTCCCGGGGTCCTACCACGCCGAGAACATGAATGGGCAAAAGCCTTTAAGACATCCCACCGGCGGAACCCGACAGACAATTCCGAAAGAGCGGGGAAAAGGCTCACCTGTTTCTCTGCCGCGCGCATTATGTCCAACTCCCAGAAAATGGCGACAGCATGCCAGAAACCCCCTAAGCGAAAGTGAATTCCTCTCCGCAAACACATTGGCAGGGAGCTTAAGAGGGAGCCGGGGGAGAAGGACCGTAGCAATTTCAAGTACTGTTGATCCGAAAGAAGCTTGGCATACCGATAGAAATCCGGTACCAACGAAGCTACATGCCCGTTTGCGTTTCTGACGGGACCGGATACCGTCCGAAACTCTATCTCCTCTCTATCGGCCACTCGCGTCGCACAGAAATTCTCCAGAGATAAAGGCAAAATCCTGGGGTCCATTCCAGTAGGGGGCATTTTATTCAAAAGGGATTCCGGACTGACATAGTTCGCATCTTCGCTAATGGAGAATAGCATTTTTTCGAGTTCAAACCCCTCCTCATCCTGAATAGTTCGCCTGAAAAAGCGTCCAGGGGTACAGATTTCTCGTGCGACCTCATCGACGAAGAAGCGCATTTCTCGGAAATAACCCGAGCCTGCGCCGTCGCCAACCATACAGACTGGAGATGGCTCGTTCAAGCAAACTGCTTGGCCGTCAACGGTATGCCATACTTCGTGATCCCAAACGCAAACCATTTCACCGTCCGAAAAGCGGATTTCGACACGGTTTTCCTGCTTCGTCATACCGGAAGCGGACCAGTCTAGGTAGCAAGAGGCTCTCGGTCCGCCGGGATAGACCAGCTGAATAATTGCGAGATCTTCGACACCGTCAGAATATAAGGGCGCGGCAGTTGCCGATATTTTCTCGGGCCAGCCTAAGATTCGGGTCAGTAATGCAAGCACATGACTGCCAGAATTTAGGATCACGCCACCGCCGGAGACGTCGCGTTTGTTCAACCAATTCTTGTCGGACTTGGATAGAACATGAGAAGCCCGGGCAAAAGCCTTCACACTAATGATCTTGTCTCGGCCCTTGCGCTCAATGAGTTTCCGAACCGAGGCCAAGTGTGGGTATCGATAGGGGACGTAGCCAATATGAATGAGAACGCCTTTCTCGCGTTTAAGACTTTGAATCTCAACCAATTCTTTTCGGTCCAAAGCCGCTGGCTTCTCGACGAACATGTGAACCTGTCTCTCGGCCAAGGCCCTTATCAGAGATATGTGATGGTTTGTGGGTGTACAAACGATGGCCGCATGGGGGGCGAGGTTTTGAAGGGCGTGCTCTAAAGTATAAAACTTCTGCGTTTTCAACCCTAGGGATTCTAGAAGCTTCAGGCGTCGCTTATCCGGGTCTACCAATCCGATAATACGCACGTTCTGAATGGCGTTTAGGCTAAATGCATGAGTCATGCCCATCTTGCCGCAACCAACAATCACGACGTCCACGGACCGGGGGCTGGTGGCCGTCCATTTCAACTCCCTCTCCTCTGCGGCTAACCCGGTTAAGCCCTTCTCCAGTGGCCGTAAATATCTTGCGACTTCTGGGCCGACCGGGAACCGGGCGGAGGAGCGAAGTCCCTCGATGTTGGAGGAGCGGACTGGGAGAGAATAGCCGAGCCGCTCGGCTGTCTGCGTCAGCCAACGCGCTGGGACCGTTGGAATGGGTATAAAGAGCCTTTTCACCCCCTTGGCAACCGCGACTTTGCGAAGAAACGTGCCTAAGTTTATGGGTTCGGGTTGTCCAACATTCAGTTCGGATACCGCGTCCGGGTCCAGATGGCCTCTGTTTTCCTCCCCGTCAACACAATCCATGATCAGTCTGACGAGGTCCTCCACATGTACAGGTTGTATGGACTGGCGGCCACCTCCGATCACCGGAACAACAGCCCGCCTGCCAATCGAGCTTAGAATGTTGTGAAATAATCCTCCATGGCCTACCCCATAAACAAGGCCCGGCCGTACAATCAGACCCCTTGTCCCCCCTCCGCAAACGTTCGACCGCAGTACCTCCTCTGCCTCACGTTTTGTGACCGCGTATGGACTTCGGCTCTTCGTCAAAACCGTCTGCGAGGAAAGAAGGACAAACAGGCCGCCTCCCCATCTCTGCAGGAGCGACAACAGCCACTTCGTCGCCTCAACGTTTACAGCCCGTGCGATGTTTATGTCATCGCCGGTGGCGCCGGCGGCGTACGCGCAATGAATCACCGCATCGACACGGGGAATTGTTCCGCGCCTTGATTGATAATCGATCTCCACAGTAGGGATATGCGAAGGGAGAACAGACCGATGTCTTGATTCCGCTCGGACGGCCCCGACAACTTCGTGTCCGCGTCGGCCGAGCGCTCGGCACAGATGACTTCCGATAAAGCCGGTTGCGCCTGTAACCAAACACCTCATGCTTTCAGAGATGCTGCCGCCGCTTGGGTCTTCCGGGATTCACGCGAAAGTTCCAAGAGGAAGTTCAACTGAAAGGCATTAAACAGAATCCATGCCGGCGTCCATGTCATGACATATTGCGCATCGGGATCGACCGCGGAAAGCAAATGCATAGTGGCTGCAAGAGGCAGAAGGAGTCCACACAGAAGGTAGGTTGCAAAGTGTTCTCTCCGTTCTTGAAGCAGGGAGCGCCAGCCGGCTCTAGCGGTTGCAGCGAAAAGCCAGATAAAACCCACGGCTGACAATAACAGCATGGACCCAAAATAGAGCCCATTGAAAATTTTATGCTTGGTGGAGAATTTTGGAAACACGGGAAGGAAAAAGGCGAGGGCTTTCCGGAAGAAATAATGGCCGCAATAGCCTTTATGGGAACGACAAAGCTCCCCGAGGGACTTGCCCTCCGCCTCTTCCTTCGTGAAGGGAACGGATAAATATTCAGTCATGGTTGGGTCATTCAGGAGCTCTCCGGCCACGAAATGCTTTCTCGCAATCGTCAGGACGTTTCCGAAAATGGCATACTGGCCTCGGTCAGAGATTTGGCCACCGCGCGGTTCGATGTCGGCGGGCTGCCTTGCCGGAGACTGTGCGGGATGGGACGGAGTGAGGGGGGATCGTAGGGTGAAGGCGAGGATAAAAACGAGGGTTGCGACCATGAGACCGAAGAGGAAATACTTTTTCTTGGGATGTTCGCCCAAGGTGGCGAAGATAATGGTGGCTGGAATGAGGATAATAGCCGTAGCGCGCATGAAGAGCGTACTGTACCAGACGATTGGAATCACCGACAAGTGATACCAAGAATATCTGCGAAAGGTGATTAAATAGAGGAAAAGAACAATATGCGGATGTAAAAGCGCAGCTCCGAGGACATAAAAGGCCCATGAATAAATCTCTCGATTCACAGCGACATAAAACAAGGCCACCAAGACAATCAGTGTATGGACAGCGTTATGCTGTAGAATTTTCACAACGAAGAAAGGCACAAGCGCCGTGAGAGCCGCGGCGAAAGCCACGAAGCCGTCGTTTCCCAATAAGAAGATCCAAAAATGTGTCATGTGATAGAGTAGGTTGCCCAGGGATCCACCGCCGAAAAGACTCTGGGCTGAAAGCCCCCGAGCAGACAACAAGCGGGCCGACCGAATGTAGTTCTGCGTATCGCCTCCCTCTTGGACTCCGAGCTGAAATCCGAGGGATACCGCCCAGATCGCTCCGATAAACAACGCTGCAACGGGAAGTGCCTTTCTCAGCGAATCGGATGCATCCAGTCTCTGTGTAAGAACCTGGGCAGTTCGGATCGGCCGGAAGACCTCTCTCAGCATCGTTCCAAGACCACAAGAGTGCGAAAGGCCAGCCACCGTCGCAGGGGGGACAGTCTCCGCTCGATCCAGCGGACGGCCGGGACTCCGAAGCGGGGAATCAGCGATGGGTAGCCGTATCCACCGCTTAGCGGATAAAGGAGAAGGCTGAAAAGTTCTTTGTGGCGAATCGTTAAGGCCGGCCACCTTTCCTGAAACCGTTGAGGATCCCGCCAAAATGTCAATGTGGGAAGTGCCTGGTTTCCATCGAGAGGGTAGGTGGCCCGAGAACGGTGAGACCAGAAAGGATCTTCGTCCAACTTCGTCGGTTCTTCGTGTATGAAGCGGTAAACCAGGTAGGAAAAGGGTGAAATATAGGGTTCGATCATAACGACACGTCCTCCCGGCGAAAGGACGCGTGTTGCCTCGTCCAAGAATGCACTCGGGTCCAGATGATGGAAGACGTCCAGCATGACCAGGTTGTGCACCGCCCTCGTTTTGAACGGAAGGTGCATCGCATCCAGGACTACATCGACCCATGGAACGAACAAGACATCGGACGGGATCACGCCGCCGTAGAATTCGGCGAAGCGACCGGGACCGCTTCCGACCTCCACAGTCAGACCTGGGCACAGATGCGAAACCATAATTTCAAACCATTCGGAATAGAGTTCCCGCAGGAGGGATCTTTTGTTCCAGGACCTCCGATTTTCCATAACCCTTTCGACTGCGGTAGGAGGTGTCACGGCCCGTCTCTACCGCCCTCCAAACAACAGAAGTGCGACGAGTAGCGTTTCGCCCGAGGCTCAGGGAACTCGATTTGCCTTTGGAGCTTATCTACCATCAGGTTTCAAACCGAGACCCGGCGGGCCTTCATGAACTGGCGTGCGGGGGCGGGAGCTCTCAGGGTTCGAGGAACACGGTGGACCCATATTCCGGAAAAGGTGGATTGTATTGACCGCAACATTGTGCCTCTCTTCGCGCATCAGATTATCCACCTTTTTGAGAATCCCCTGAAGACCCAACCTTGCGGCGACCTGCCGGATTCCGTGGAGAAGCTCCATCTTCTTACGGGTGAAAGGCTCTGGATTGGGAAAGCTGGCCGCGGGGGCGTCCCAATTCACAGCAGGGAGCCATGTTCTATACCTTTCGGGGACCCTTTCGGAAATCGCGACCAGCGAGGCGTATACGGGCTTGTCCAATCCGCAGATCCGGGCGGGTCGCATCCAAACGGCGTGAACGGCATTCAATTGTTCGTCCCCGGGGACCTTCTCAACCTCGAAAACGTTCTTGACACCGTTGTTGTAGAGCAAGACCCCCGCCACCGACGGCTTGACGAGCACAATCCCTCCCCCGCTTTGCGCCAGCCAATCCGAGGCGGCGGCATAACCCGAGCGGATGTTGAACAAATACGAAACGTGGAACAACTGCACCCCCACGACGAAAGCGATAAAGCCAAACCGCCAGGCTATCCCCCGATATCGCCGCCACCCGGAGGCCAGGCTTATCCCCGCCAGCAGCGCGATGAATGGCGTTAAGGGCGCCAAGTTCCGCGCGAAGGGTTTGACGACTGCGGCCAGGAAAAAGGCCAGGGGCAACAGGAAGCCGACAAAGAGGAAGAAATCCTGGGCCTTTCGCTCCCGCCAGAGCCGGACGATGGTCATCGTCAACCCGGTGGCCACCAGGAAGCTCATCACGACGCCCTCTCCATACAGGAAGGGCATCAAGAAATTGCCGCTCAACAGCCACCTCAGGGACACGACCAGGCCGGCGCGCTCTATGGCAGTCTCTTTATCAGCGAGCAACCCGCCGCTATAGGGCTGGAATTTCGCATAGAGTTCTGAGAAATGGGGAAGCACGGCCCGATCGGCCATCCGGGTGAGAAGCTCCATGGAGACCAGGATAACGCCGACCCCGGCGCCGAGCAGAACCAGATTCCTCAGCCCGCGCCGTATGCCGCTTCCCTGCGCAATCCGGTAGATTTCCGTCAGAAAGCACACACCGATGTAAGGGGCGACAACAGGGTGGCTTGCGACGCCCGCCCCGAGGACGAGTCCGGAAATCAGAAGCCATATTCCGGAGTCTTTTGACCCTCCCCATATCGCTTGGGCGTAACAGGCAAGGCCCAGCGTCAAGAGGAGAGTAGCGGTCGAATGCGCGAACCCGCTTCTCGACCAGATCAAATGGAACCCAGAGACGCTCATGGCCAGCGCGCCCATCAGAGCAAAGACCTCCCCCCGTCCCAGCCTGCGCGCAAGCCAGTAGGCCAATCCCACGGTTGCGGCGCCCAGGACCGCGCTGATCATCAGGAGGTGGTACGGGGAAGGCCCGAAGAGCACGAATGCCAGGACGGTCAGAAGGCCGAAGAAGGGCTTGCTGGGGTGCCAGGAGCCCGGCGTCCCCGCGACCCGCTCGATGGAAGCCTTCAGGGTCTCCCGCCGCTCTTTTCCCGGCAGGGAACTGCCCTCTTGGGTTAACCACCACCGGAGGTGGGTCGCTATTTTGGCCGCCCCGCCGTAATTCTTGCTCTCGTTTCCGACCCGAAGGCCGACCTCGGAGAGACGGTAGGTCCGCAAGAAAAGGGCCCCGAGCAAAATCAGCGCCAGGAAAACGAGTGTGCTTCGCTTCAAGGAAACCCCCAGGTTCCGGAGATTCCGTCCTTTGGTTGATTCGGATTATCGCCCGGAGAAACCTTCCGGCCTGACCATCCGTTTGAATCCAGTGTCCTCGGTCCAGGAGAGACCTTCACCCAGGAGGACCTCTTCGTATCGCTTCACGACGGACTCAATCTGAAATCTCGCCGGCAAAAGTGGTGGGCTCGAGGACGCGTTCTTGCGTTCCAGGTTCTCCCGGATTGCGACGGTCAGGGTCGGCACGTCGTTCGGAGGGACCAGGACGACCTCCTCCGTTTCCCGCGCGATCTCCCGAACGCCTCCCCCGGAACAATCGAAGCCGACCACCGGCGTTCCGCAGGCCAGGGCCTCTAACACCACGTTGGGGAGCCCTTCCCACCGGGAAGACAGGATGAAAAGGTCGGCCGCACGGAAATAGCTGTACGGATTGTCTACGAAGCCCGGCATGGAAACGGAATCCGAAATTTTCAGGGACTCGGCCAGCCGACCGAGGGCGGTTTTCTCCGGGCCAGCCCCCAGAATGGTCAGGTGAATTTGCCGCCGCTGGTGGATGAGGGGCGAGACCGCCCTGAGCAGCAGGTCAAACCCTTTTTGCCGAGTCAGACGCCCGGCTGCGACGAGGTGAGGTCCGGCCCCTGGAAGGGGACTTTCGTCCTGGCCCGTCTGATGGCGGATGGCTTCGGTATCGACGGGGTTGACGATCACCTTCGTTTTCGCCGGGGGGATGCGAAATCCATCCACCAGGTCATCCCGAATCCCTTCCGACGCGCAGACGATCCCATCGGCCCGCGGATAAAGTCTAGGGTAGAGCCACTGAAGCAACCGGGAGCGGGGAGCCTCCGGCAGAGAAGCCGAAGGGATATTGGCCTCTCTGACCCAAAGCCGCGTCCCCGCCGGCCAGAGGGGCCGGGCGGCGATGACCGCCAGGTTCAGATATCCCAATGTGGAAAGAGCCACGGAGGGTTGCAGGCGGCGGACAAGCCGAAGAATCGGAAGCAGTGCGTAACGAACCCGCCTCGCCCGGAGGTCATGGACGGTCACGTCGGGAGGGATACGGGAAAGATAAGGGCCGGATGCGTCGACCAGCGCCAGATGGAGATCGAACCGTCGCCGATCGAGGTTGCGCAGCAATGTAGTGATCACCCGCTCCGCCCCGCCTCCCCCGAGAGAAGCCGCGATGACCAGCGTTCGAACCTTCACGGGAAAATCCTCAGGCCGCTCGTGCCGCCGCTGGCTGCGAGCCCGTCCGGTTCCGCATGACGCAGCCCACCCACGCGTAAATTCCATATCCCTGAAAGAGGTTGATGAAAGGCTCGACGGTGAACCGCCACCACTCGTGGGAGTGAAGGATGAGATGGATCAAAGTCTTCACTCCGATCAGGACGTACAAGAGGGAAAGAGAGGCGGCGAGATGGCCGCTTGATAACAGACCCACGATGAGCATCGCTGTGAGGGACGCGCCAATCAGCATCATGACGCGTTCGTTTCGGAAAAAGAAGACGAAGGCCGGGTTGTTCACGTACCGTTTCCAGTTCCAGAACTCGTAGAAGTTGACCGCCATATCCCCCCCAATCCCTCGGAGGGCCGCGAGGGGATTCCCCGCGACGGATCGGGCCGCCCGTGCAAGATAATCTTTGTCAAAAATCCCCCTTGGGGCGCGTCCCACATGGCGATTGAGAGAAGGCATCCGATACGCCGTCTCGATCACCTGGGGATTGTTCAGGCCGAAGTGGCCCACCGAAGCATGGTTTCTCGCCATCATCGGAACCAAGATGACGAAGGCGCCCAACAGAAAGCTCGCGAGGACCCACAACCTTCGGGCCTTGACGACGAACCAAAGCCAGGCAAACGCGGCGAGAAGGAAGATTTGATATTCCGGGCGCGTCAGGATCAGGGCTCCCAGGAGAAGGCCGGCGCCTGCCGCCCTGACGACAAGTCCATCAATCTCTCCTTCTTTCGACCGGCGCTGCATCGCAAACAAGAGAAGAACCACCAGTGTGAGGAGAAACAAGCCCAAGGTCTCAGAGCCCAGATAGGTCCCGTAGACCAACAGGTAGCCTCTGCCCGCGATCAGAAACGCCCCGATTCGGGCGGGCGCCTGGCCGAACCAGGTCACGGCCAATCGGAAGAGCAGAACGATGGTCAGCGCGGAAAGACCCGCTTGGAAGATGCGAACCCAGTCGGGGTGGTGGCCGATCAATTTATAGATCAGGGCGTAGAAAAGGCTCGGACCAGGATTGTAGGCATAGAGTTTGAGGCCCGGGTGCAGCAGACCCACGGCGCCGCTGGCGATGGACCAACCCACTTCGTCGTAAACCCCGCTATCGGGTCCCCCCAAGAGGCGTGGGTCCATATCCGCGCGGTTGAGCTGGACCGCGAAGGCGGCCCGCAAGGCGAACGCGAATAGTCCGATCATGACCGCAAACGCCCGGTCGTCCCGCGAAAAGAGGGTCACGCACTTCTTGGCCATCCCCCCAACCCGCAAGAAGAAGGTGTTCATCCATCCTCTTCCGGGGAGAAGCCGGACGAGGAGCAGAAGGGCCGCGAAACCGAGCACGATGGCCGGGGAGGCGACCCTCCCGGCAACGAGGTTCTCCACGCAGGACCATACCAGGTAGAAGAGCAAGGGGAGAGAAAGGAGGCCCCTCCCGGTTGCGCCGGCCGGAGCCCTCTGCTCACCCGCCGCATTCATCCATAAGCCCACCGTGCTTTGGAAAAGCCAGCCGGTGAGCAGGACAAGGAAGGCGAGGACACCCAAGATCCCCGGCAACTCTTGGAGATCGGCCGGCAGCCATCGGGGGGGGACCCCGCCATGGGGGTCCAAGACCACCACCGCGCCGCTCAGGGCCAGCGTCAGCCAAAGCGCGTCAGGGACACAGCCTCGCGCGCTGCCTCGATGCCGCATCCTCCAAAGAAAGGTGTACCCAGTGACCAACGCAAAGAGGGAGGCGATCGCCGGAGCAGTGATCGGACGTTCAACGAACAGGTAGGGCGCCAGGCCTCTCACGCACACCACCAG
The DNA here is from genome assembly GCA_046758845.1 of Nitrospinota bacterium. Lineage (GTDB taxonomy): Bacteria > UBA8248 > UBA8248 > JACPRG01 > JBHIBA01. Next base: position 9,241 of record JBHIBA010000024.1, on the reverse strand, counting down.
GAACACGGACGCGACGGCGGTGGTCCAATCTTTCCGGGAATCGACCCGGTAGGGGACGGCATGGGCGATTCTCATGCTCTCAGCGCCAGGCCCCAACGGATTCACTCTCCCGAACCCCGGTGAATCGTGAAAGTTGATTCTTGCGTATTCGGAATTCCCAACCGACGAGTCCGCGCTGTCAATCCCCCTCCTCATCCTGAGCCAGAAGAGAGCACTCCATACCCGATTCGCCTTGACGGCGCAGGGCGATGAAAAAGGATCGAGCGAAAGATATCGCGCAGACGGGACTGAACGCTCAACGTCGGATGAAGATGCAAAGCGGACGGCTGAAGAATCAGCGGGTGTTGCCCTCGGATCCGACAGGGGGGGAGCTATTGTGATTCTGACCGGAAGGACGCGGGGGCAGAAACCCCTCTTCGGTGAGAGTGTTCAGGAGGAATTCCGCCAGTTCCGCGTTTCCCCCGTATTCCCAGCGGTGGGAGTCGATCAAAGGGTCGTAGGTCCCATCGGCCAGGGCCTTTTCGTACAGGGAGATGCGAAATAGAGGATCCCGCTTGATGTTATAGGCCGGGATGTCCAAGGGCGGAGTCCCTTTGGGGAACCGGAAGACCGAGTCGGGCCAGATCTGAAAAATGACCAATCGTCCCCCGTCTTTCTCGGTCTCCTGCTTGAACCGAGACCAGATGTGCCAATCCATCATGGTCCGCTCACCCGGGGCGTCTCGGATGACCCCCTTCTCAATGAGCTTCTTTTTGACTCGCCGGGGGAGGTTGGCCACTTTCGTGTGATCGGAAGGAAAGACGGCGAGCGGTTCTCCCAGGGATTCTTCCGTCCGGCGCGGAGGCCCTTTCGGCTGCGCGGCGTTTTTCGCCTGCGAAGGATTTTTCGGCGACGCGTTCCTTGGCCGTGTGCGAAAGAGCGACGCGACAAACCGTTTGGGCGCGTCCAACTGTTGCAATCGCGTCAAGGCAAAGCTTCCGAAGTGGGAGTGCGTCCGGATCCATGTGATCACCGCACGGACGAAATGCTGGACACGACTGAACTCCTGAAAATGAAGGCGGAGGACGCCATCCTCGAGGGTCGCATATCGACCTCTGGGGCTATCCAGCGCGTAGAGCACGAGGACAATGTCGGGGTGGAACTTGCGTCCTTCCTTCTGGTAGTACATGAGTTCCTGCACGTGGCTAAAACCGTAGTGGCCCGCATTGATAACCTCAAACCGGGGACTTGGATAAAGCTCATTCAATCTCTTTTCGAGGCGCGTCGAGAACAGGTTTTCATAATAGCTTCCCATGTCCTCCGCCCATGAGTCGCCCAGGATGAGGATGCGGAATACTCCAGGAGGTTTCTCATAGGGATATTTCGGTCCCCGAAGTCCCTTCGAGTTGTAGTGTATCGGTATCTTTCTTCCATGATAATGGAAGTAAATTTTCGTATTCGCTTTGTGTGTATAGCCCCATGGGGCCAGGGCTATCGCATACTCGCCTTGGGGGAAGAATAAACGGAAGGCGACTTCAAGAAATAAGATGGTGATCAGGATTGCAGTTGCGGCAATCCCCAATCCCGTGGCGACTCGGCGTAATCGATGATGCATAGCTCTTCTAAAGAAGTGGCCCCGCGCCCCTCATGCAGGCATCACAGGGGGTCCACTGGACGCACAACCACTTCACCATGCAGGCGTCTTCGGCCATTGGCCTGCCTATTCTCGCCGTATGCCTGAGAGCCACGCGGCGCCGACCAGCGCCGCCAGCAGCAGAAAAACCCGAACCCACACCCCCACAAGGAGTGATGGGGGGCCTGGCGGGGCCGGCAGGAAAAGCCACAATAGCGCGCTCGCCCCGGCCGTAGAGAGGAAGAGGACCGCAAGCCCGCGGGGACTCTCTGCGACCCCGGCCAGCCGGCGGACCCATCCCCTCGCGCGGGAGCCCTCCAACGTCTTTCTCAAGCCCTTGTCCGCCCTTCTCAAAAAACGGACAAGGAGACTTCCCTCCAAGAGGGTTCTTGTCGGGCTTGAGACGCCTGGCTGTCGCCGGTGGATTCCCTCTGAGGGATCGACCTCGACCAAAAGCGGAAAGAGCAAGCCCCTTCTCGACTCGCCGCCTTCTTTTTCCGGGGTCTTATCAGTCATCAATTCGAAGATCTCTTGTCAGATGGGGAAGGCTTTTCGAGTCGATCTTGCCCGGCAGGACCCGGATAATCTCCCCCGAAATCTTATAGTTCTTCGTCATAAAGGGAAACGTCTCCCCAATGCGCAGCGGTCTGCCCCTCCCCGCAAACCACATCCCCGTTGCCGACTTCGGGACCTTGCCTCCGAGGAGCAGGAAAAACCGGCCCGGTTTTCCTGCCACCGGCTGCAAAGCCAGGAGCTTCAGCGGAAAATCCGTCTCCTGACTCCAGGTCTCGGCGTCCCCGACGGAGATCTCATCCCGGAAGTAACCCGGAATCTTTGCGTAGAGAATCAGCGCCAGCTCACTCGTCTTGGAAGTGCTATAACTTTGCCTCGGCGCCCACTTTGCCTCATCTTTGATCTCTTGGCGGACAAGCTCCCGATAACCCGAGGAGTACAGTCTGTACCCGAAAACGAAAAGACCAGCCAATAAGACGGCCGCCACGAGGGCAACGAGATCAATGAGGTTGATCCGCCCGAGGAGCCGACCCTTTTCGTCTAAAATGCCCATGATCCCCCTTGGGTGTCTTTGGAAGTCAAGCCTTCTTGGCCATCCCGAATGGGGACGCCTCACTTGCCCGCCTCTCCAACGCCGGGCGTATCCGCGACCAGGCCGGTGACAGGCCCCCGGCCGCCCAGACGAGGACGAGGGGGGTGAGCAGGTCCCTGTGACGAATGAGCGTCCCCACGTTTGTGGACAAAAGGCCCAGGAGGATCGCCGCGCCCGCGGCGAAGAGTCCCAGGTACCATGCCATGAGAGGCTTCTCCCGCCAAGTTCGAAGGTATCCCAGGAGGACAAAGGGAATCAGGGCATACCACAGGAGACTCAGGGCAGCGGATACCGCCTGGTCCAAGCCGTCCGCACAGCAGGGATAAGGGGAGTAGAGGAAATGTGAGAGGCTCCCGGCCAGCGCGTGAACCTGGTCGCCGGCGCTCAGCGGACGGCGGAAGCCGTTGTCATACACCTCCTTCGGGAGGATCCGGTATTTCGTCAACGCGGGGTCTCCGTAAAGGCTGGCATACCTCAACTTCCACCAGGAGACCGCTTCTTCGTACCGGGTCTTCATGGCCGGATAGCCCAGGATGAACCCGACGACCAGAGCCGCCGCCACCCCCCCCCGGACCCATCGACGCATTCGCAAGAGGTAGATCACCAGCCCCCCGAAGGTCCCCAGTCCCAGGGCCAGCCAGAAGATCACCGTCGCCCATTCCCGAAGGAGAACCATCCCTCCAGCTCCCGCCGCAAGCCCCAGCAGCCAAACCCACCGTCCGGATAGGCAGCCCACAAGGGAATACAGAAAGAGGGAGCCCGAAAAGATGAAGGGGGTGTCCTTTAACGCAGTGATGGACCACGCCAGCAGGAAAGGGTGAAGGGCCACAAGGACCGCCGCCATTCGTCCCGCCCTCCGGCTGAATATGGCCTTTCCCATCCCATAGGCCAAAAGAGGAAGAAGGCTCCCCATAAATCCGTTCACCCATTTGAAGGCCAAAGGAGCATACCCGACCATGGAGTAGAAAAAGGCGACCCCATAAGTGAAGGGGCCGAGGTAGCTCAGCCGAGGCAGATATTGGCCCCCGAACCGATGCACGATATCCGCATAGTCCAAATGCTTAATGGAGCTCGGAAACAACTGCCGAAATTCTTCCGCATGCAGGCGCTCGAAGGTCTCACCCGAAAGGATGTTGGAGATGTACCATCCGGCGGTCGAGTAGCGCTCCCCATCGGGCGCGAAAACGGGAACGGCTACGGCCTCCACGCCAAAGAACTGGTAGAGGGCCGCCAGCACGAACCGGACCCCGAATGAGGCCAAGAAAACGACCGTGAGAAGGCGACGGTCCTCCTCCGCGGCGAAACGCCGCAGGAAGCCACAGGTGAGAAGGACCAGTGTCAGAACGAAGAAGGCCCCCGGCGCCCACGCGAGAAGGGCGCCCATCGGCAACGCGAGAAGCAGGCCTCTCCCTGCGCCTCTACGGTCCGGGAGTGTTTCCAGAAATCTCCTCATCCTCTTGCGTCCGGGACCCCTGGAGCCGGCGGATGACGCCCGCTCCTCAATTCACCGAATGCGGTCCGTTCTCCGAACAGAACCCGAATCCTCGCCTGTCTCTCAACCGGGACTGTTTCCTCAATGGGCGGGTTGGCCTAAATCCGCATTCTTATTCGTGTCCTTCAGGCTGAGGAAAATCCCTTGCACGGCCAAAAGGACCATCAAAAACCAATAGATGTATCGAAACCTGTACAAATTGCCTACATTGGCAACGACCAAGCCCAGCATCGTAATCCCCAAAACAATGAACAGCATCATGGCCCATACTGCGGGTTTTCGCCTCTCCTTCCATGCGCAAATCGCCACAAACACCATCCCCACATATATCAAGGCGGTCTCCAAACCGGCCAGCAGACTTCCCATCCGGCCCACTGTTCTGCCGTTGGCGAACCACATGTTCGGAAAAGGAGCCGTGAACCCGATCTGTAATGCCCTTGGCAGATAGCGGAAGATATCCGAGGGTTTATAGAACATTACGTCATGATCTATGTTTGAGCCTCCATCTTCTAACCCTAAATATTCCTCCCGTAAATAGGCGATCCGCATAACCCAGCAAGCGGGGACCTGTCGCTCATCGCCACAATGTCGATAAGCGAAATCCTCCTGAGCCGCCTGTAGCGTCCTCAATCGCTCCGAAACCACTTCCATTTCTCTCGTAATCTCGCCTTCCTTGCTCCCCTCCTTTTCAAGCTTCCGCTGGAGTGCCCGTAGTTGATTCTCTTGGGTCCGCGTTTTAACGGAGCCGACCACTTCAAATCCGAAAGGCCCTGTCCCGCGGAGCATGACGCCGAATACGGCCGACAACGCCAGCCCGAGAAGGACTTTCGCGGTCTGTTGTCTCCGCCGGATTAGCCATTGAATCACAACGAAGCCGGTCCCTACTGCCCAAAGGGCCAACATAAGCTCGATCATGTAGAACCTGACCAGCCAGACGAGAAAGAAACCGGCCAGCGCGTTGACAGCGATAAGAACCAGCCTGCGCCCGGTGTCATGGGAATCAACCAAAAGAATCACTGCGATGATAAACAACAGCATGCCGCTTACGTAGAATGGCTCTTTGCCGATGTGGGTTGTGTGGACAAGAAACGAAGGCCAGAGGCCGACAATCAGAGACGCGTAAAAGCCCGTCTTCGAATTGAAGAGATGTTTTCCGATGGAGTAAACCAGCAGAACGGTAGCGAGATACGCCAGGAGGTTTACGGGGATTGCCGCCAGGGGGGAGTCGCCGAAGAGATAGTAGGAAAGTGAGTACATTTTCTGATGCGGGTTGAAGTGAGCGTAAGGGGCCTGGTACCATGCCGAGAGTTTCCCCTCGCGCAGAAGGTCGGCAAGGCGAGCGATATCGCGGTGTTCAGCTCTGGCATCGGAGATAAAGTGCCAAAACCCTTTTCCGTCATGAAGGTTTGGAAACCAGCCGCGCAAGGAGATGAAGTACAGGCCAAAGCCCAGGGCCAATTGGACGGCGCACAAACCAATATACGGCCAAGAGGTAGATTTGTGAATCAGTGATCGGATTCCCATAGTTCTCGCGCCCGGGAGAGTCGAACCGGCTGCCATGGACACTCAGCAACAATGGATGGATTCAGCCCGCGTCGAGGCTCGAAAAGAATTCGTGTTTTCCCGAACCTCGAAACCATTGCAAGGGACGATGGTCTCCTGAAGACATCATCCCTCGCTGGACACCTGCTCCCCGCTCGCTGGAGACAACGCCTCCACAACTCGCTTGTCCATTTTCTTATACTCGTGCCCGCAGGAGACGCATCGAGCGCGGTCTTTAGAAAATTCAAGCCGGACGCCGCATTGGCACATCCATCCCCTCAGGCGTGCAGGATTGCCCATGACCAGGCCGTAATCCGGGACGTCTTTCGTTACCACCGCCCCTGCAGCCACGAAGGCGAATCTTCCGATCACACGGTCACACAAAACAATTGACCCGGCGCCCAGCGTTGCGCCCCGGCGGACAAGCGTCGGCTGAAGTTCATGCTTCCGCGAAATGTGGCTTCTGGGGATGAGAACGTTGGTGAATACCATGCCGGGGCCGCAGAATACGTCGTCTTCCAGGCGAACGCCCTCAAAGATCGAGACATTGTTTTGAATCTTAACGTTGTTTCCGATTTTCACGTTCGTTCCGACAAAGACGTTTTGCCCTAGAATGCAGTTCCTTCCGATCCGGGAGCCTTCCATGACATGACTGTAATGCCAGATCTTGGTGTTCTGGCCAATCGAGCAGCCAGGGTCTACCGTTGCCGTTGGATGAACCACGGGGTTATCGACCGCTCTTTCCGGCGATGTCTTTTTGGAGACCACCCGTTTCTCCCCCTGTCCACCGAATCGCCACCCCTCCCTGGTCCAGGGACGCTTGGCACGCCTCCAGGACAGTGAGGACATCGAGGCCGTTCTCTCCGTCCGTCCGCGGCCGCTCACAGTGGACTACGCAGCGGAGGAAATGCAGGCATTCCTCCCGAAGAGGTTCCCTTTTCGGATACGCCACTTCATCGCCGTCGGCCTTCACAGCGACCGGGACATCGCCGACCCATTCGACGCGGTGAGGGTAGAGCGTCAGCCGGCCTCCCCGAGAGTCGTCTTCGAAGACCGCCATCTTCCGCTCCCCGACGAGGACCAAATTGTGTTCCCGAAAGGGATGCAGCCAGCTGACGAAGATGTGCCCCTTGATCCCGCTGGGGAAAGAGAAAAGGCTTATGGTGACGTCTGCGATTTGGCTTTGCAGATAATTTCCCCCGGCGCACGAGACCTCCGCGGGGAACTCCCCCAATAACCGCAGCAGAAGGTGAATGTCATGAGGGGCGAAACTCCAAAGGGCGTTTACATCCCGCCGCACGCGCCCGAGAGAGAGCCGGTTGGAGTAGATATAATAGATCTCTCCTAGTTCGCCTTTTGCGGAGATGTCTGCAAGACAGTTAACCGCCGGATGATACTCCAACAAATGTCCCACCATCAGGATCCGGCTTTGGCTTTCGGCCAGTTCACAAAGCGCCTTTCCCTCCTCTACCGTCATGGCCATGGGTTTCTCGACAAAAACGTGTTTCCCAGCCCATAAGGCCCGGCAAGCCAATGGGGCGTGATTCGCAGGGGGCGTGGCCACCATGACCGCCTCCACCCGGCGGTCTTTGAGTAGATCCTCCAGGGAGTCCGCGAACCCGACCGAGGGGTAGTTTTCCCTCAGCCACCGTTGGGTTTCCGGCAAAACGTCGTGAACGACCATCGGGGCATCCAGCTCCGAAAGATTCCTCACGATGTTCCGGCCCCAGTTACCGCAGCCGATCACTCCGATAACCGGATACTTATGGTTTGACAAGCTCTTGCCCCCTTTTGTGTCCAGTGTCGCAAATTATTCGAGACTGGATAATACCTGCCGGGGACGGGCCGCTCAGGATTAACGCCGAACTCCGGAGACAGTGGAAGGGAGAAACCGGACGGAATCCCTGAGTGCAACATTCAGGTGGACGGAGCCGGCTGACGGCCAAGAAGCGGACTTTCCTTTCGCTTTCACCCGCCGGCTAAATCTCTTTTGTTCGGATCCTGGTAGGTCTGGCAGTTTCGCGCCATTTCCTGTCGCAGTTCATTCAGGCGCCCTGCTGCAAAATCCTCCAACCTTTCCGTTGGCCCTTGGCCGGCGGGTCCCGTCCACCAAATGGGATGGGTCAGAACCTGCATGGGATGGCCCTTTGCAAAGGCGGCGCTCTTGAGCGGGCAGCCGTACCGCCAGTAGCCACGGGAATCCGAAAAATACGCCATCTCCTTGAAGAAAACCGACTCGTAGCCATGGCCCCGGCCTCCCGGGTAGATTTCTTTATCCAAAAGCGATTCGGTCGGCCGGTGAAACGTTATCATCGATACGGGTCGATTGATGCACTCCTGCAGAATTTTGCATTCTCGTTCTATCTGAACTTCCAGGGATTTCTTTCCGCCGTCCTCATGCAGGCCCGCATCAAAATGCAGGCCGATCCGGTGTCCAAGCTCCCGAATTTCCTCCAGCCTGGAGGTCTCTCGGGGATCCAACAGGTTGTACATCAATGTCTTCACCATGACAAAGTAATCCGCCCGGACTCCTGCCCGCGCCTCCGCTCGGGCGACGTCCGCGGCCCTTTTCAGGCAGAAATCGACGTCGTGCCGCCAGACGGCGAACCGCCTGCGCCCCTGTTTCCACCGATCCCGCGCCCCTTCGAAGTCCACAATCTCATATCCAGCCTCGAGGAAAGCGCTAAGGAAACTCTGGTATTCCTCGAGGTCGAACAGTCGATTCATCTCTATGTCCCCGGGGACTTCACGAGCGCCTCATAGATCTCTTCCACGCGGCGGGCCTGCGCCCGGCCGTCAAACAGCTCCTTGGATCTGGCCTTCGCTTTGCGCCCCAGTTCGTCCCGATACTGAGAGTCCTGACCGAGACGGATCAGCTCCCGCGCCACCGATTCTGGATGATAATTACTCAACAAGACGCCCGTTTGGCCATGTTCAATGAATTTCGAATAATGCCCCAGGGACACGACGGGCTTTCCGTGCGTCATGGCCTCAATGATATCCCGTCCCCAAGGATTATCCTCTCTCGTCAAATTGATCACGGCGTCGCAGGCCCTCAGGTAAGCCTCGGGGTGCGCTTGCCAGCCGACGAAGCGGAAATAGTCCTGCAAACCCGTTCTCTCGGCTCTCTCCCGCATCCCTCGCGCGAGGCGCGGGTCTGCGTCGCGGCCACAAACGATGAAGACGCTTTGCGTATCTTCTAGACGGCGCAACGCCTCTGCCACATCGACCAGTCGGTCAATTCCTTTGATGTAGGAGATGTTGCCCAGCGAAAGTATTTTGAACCGTCCGTCCAAACCCTCGAAACCCATGAAGGGTTTCTCACTATCTTCCGCATCCGCGCTGTTGTAAATCACCGAATGAGGGGCTTTCAAGCCTCTCCCGTTGAGTTCCTGGAAATGACTCAGCTCATTCTCACTGATGAAAATAATATGATTGGCCAGGGAGTCAATCATATTGACCTGCCACCGACCCCAATTGCCGGGAACCA
>JBHIBA010000023.1:0-28587 GCA_046758845.1 Nitrospinota bacterium | reverse complement strand
TTCATGCTCTTCGAGGTTTTCCTGCACGAGGTGGGGCACCACATCCTGCAACACGACAAGGGCAAGCGGACCCAGCGCATCGCACGAACGCGGGACCACGAGGCGTTCGCAGAAAGGTTCGCCGACCGGTGCCGAGCGGCGTGGTTCAGTGAGGAGACGTCGGAATGACGGGTGCCGGTGCGATCCTCGTAGGCGATGGCATAGAGAATCCCGGCAATGCCCTCGCCATGCTCCATGCCGCCCAGATGTACGGGGTTGGGTGCAGTTTCCGCGATACCAAGGGGCTGCGGGAGTCCGAAACGCTGCGGGTGGCCCTTAACGGTCGTTTCCCCGCGACAACGGAAAACGAGATACAGGCGTCGCACTCCCGAATCATTGCATTCGATAACCTGCCGGGCGCCGCGGACGTCTACGGGTTCGACCCCGGGAAGGACCTTGCCGTGCTGGTTGGAAACGAGCGACGGGGTCTTTCTCACAGGTTCCGTGACCTGTCAACGGACGCTGTCCAGATACCGATGCTGTCACGGCGGATCAATTGCCTTAACGTTGCCGCGGCATCGGCGGTCGCTCTCCACTATCTGTGTCATGTCAGGGTGGGGCCGATGGCGAAGCGACGCAATCCGGCAAGCCGGCGTCCCGAGCTGTTGCTTGTTGGCGCAGAAGATCACATCGAGCTTGGCAGCGCCATCCGGTCCGCCGCAGCCTTTGGGTGGGGGCGCGCCTTCATCGAAGACCGGGAGCAGGTGTGGTTCGGCTGCGACCGCATCAAGCGTTCCGAGGGCCGAGCGACGGCTCGCCGGAGCCGGAACGTCATCAGGCTGGTTCCTTGCTCGGCTGGAGCGAGGCACAGTTTCTCCGAAGTAACGGTAATCACGACGTCACGCGTCGGAGTCCCGCTTCACCGGGCGCGTCTTGCCCGGGGACCGGGGCAACTCGTTGTGATCCCGGACGAGACCCGAGTTCACCTGGCGGAGGAACCATGGGGGCGACTTGGGCAAGATGTGCAATTCGCGCATCTGGATACGGCGGTGGACGACTTCACTTACCATTACCGCCTCGTGGCGACGGTGGCGTTGGCGGAAGTCTCACGACAGGTTGGCCGGCGCCCGCCGGAGTTCCCAAGACCGAGGCGCCGACCTCCAGTCTACGATCGAGTGCTCGAATTGGCCTCAGAAACGGTCGGCGAGGATGTTTGGCTGGAGGAGTTACTGGACTACTGAAGGCAGTCTTGTGGCGGCGCCTGTGGGAGCAGGAAAGCGACAGCCAGAAAAATAGCCTGAAGGTAGACCATCACGAAGGGGGGCGGGTCATTCCATGTGCCAGCCGTGGCTTGCGACGATAGACTGGCCGGTGAGGGCCTTGGAGGGGAAGGACGCCAAGAAAACGGCGACTTCCGCAACGTCGATCGTCGTAGTGAACTCCGCGTCCACCGTTTCCTTAAGCATGACGTCACCGACGACTTCCTCGTCGCTGATTCCCAGTTCAGCCGCCTGCTGGGGGATTTGTTTCTCCACCAGGGGCGTGCGGACAAAGCCCGGGCAGATGACGTTCGCCCGGACGCCACGGTCGGCCCCCTCCTTCGCCACCGTCTTGCACAGCCCGAGCAGGCCGTGCTTGGCCGTGATATACGGGGCCTTCAGGGGCGACGCCTCTTTGGAATGGACGGAGCCCATATAGATGATGGCGCCGCCGCGCGCCGACTTGTACATATGGCGCAGGGAGGCCCGCGTGGTCAGAAAACCGCCGTCCAGATGGACGGCGAGTATCTTTTGCCAGTTGGCCAGTGAGAGATCGACAACGGGGTCGATATGCTGTATTCCGGCGTTGCTGACCAGCACGTCGAGACCGCCGTAGGCCTCGACCACCGAGTCGGTGCCCGCGTCTACCGCGTTTTCGTCGGTAACGTCCATGGCGACCGCCATGGCCACGCCCCCTTCCCGCTCGATTTCAGTGACTGTGGCTTTCGCGCCTTCGAGGTTCAGATCGGCGATTCCGACCGCCGCTCCCTCGCCGGCGAAAGCGCGGGCTATCTCTTTTCCGATGCCGCTGGCCGAGCCCGTCACGATTGCGACTTTATCTTTCATGCGCATCGCGCATCCCCCATCAACTTGCCTTTCCAAGATATTGACCTTGTATCTTACACGTAAGTCTCATTGGACGGGTTCGGCCGTTTTCAGGGTTGGTTTCCCTCGACACTTTGGAGACCGAGGGAGGAGGCCGGAGACCGTTGTGACCTGGGTCGTTTGAGGCCGCGGGGCGGATGGATTCCCTGGCCGTTTACCGCCGCATCCACCGCAGCCATAAACCCGAAGGTGCAGGAGGCCCTAAGCGGACTCATCAAAGGGCGGCCAGGCATCCGGCTGTTTGGGGCGGACGAGCCGAAAACATAGAAGGGCAGAAACCGAGAGAACGCTACGACGTGGCCGAGGCCCAAGGTAAGCGAGAGCAAACCAGGAAATACGCGATTCGCTCCATTTTGGATTTGCCTACTGAAGCGGAGACAATTCTACTCTCCGGTTCTGGGCGCGGCCCTCCGGCGTGGCATTGGAGGTGACCGGCCTTGAGAATCCGTACCCGGCGATAGAGAACCGCCAGGTCGGGATGCCCTGCCGCACAAGATACTCCCTGATCGCCTTGGCCCGATTTTCGGAGAGGGTTTTGTTGAATTGGGCGGCTCCTCGGTTATCCGTATGGCCTTGGACCTCGATCCTTAATTCGGGGTTGGCTTTCAGGACGGTAACGACATTGGTCAGAATAGGGACCGACTCCCGCTTGATATCCCACTTCGCCGTATCGAAGAGAACCCCCCGAATCACCCAACATCCCCTCGAATCGACCTGCGCGCCCTTGGGTGTGTCCCGGCATTGATCCGAGGCGTCCGAGATGCCGTCTCCGTCGCTGTCCAGGGGGCTTCCCTTAAGTTCCCCGTGCCTGTCCGGATCTTTTTCCGAAAGGAGGGTCCCTTGGGGCGACTGGTCACTTCTCTTCAGCGCCTCGAACTTTTGAGGATATGCGGGCGGTTCGGCGGGTGGATTGGGGGGAACACAGCCACCGGAAAGGAAAGCCAGGAAAAAGACGACAAATGCTGATAAGCCGCATTTCATCACGGCTTATTCTGCACTCCTTGATGTATTTACCGCCTCTTTTCTTTCCATCGTCCTCCTAAAGGCTGTGTGATGCTAACATAAATACGTTCCAGAAAGAAGGGGTGGGAGAACTCAGAGACGGCGAATTTCCCCGCCGTGAAAAAATGCCTCGACCGCCCGGAGATTTCCCTGCGGATGCGGAAGAACGTCTTGACAGAGCAGGAGGACGTTGACCCTCGACGGGGGTGCAGTGTAAAAAAATGAGGCGGATATCTTCCATCGAGATGCTGCCCAAAGAAAGGGGGGGGTTACGCATGAGCCGGATCATGCCTCTGGACGCCAGCACGATAGAGACCATGGACGATAGAGAGATCGAGGGCTACTTCCGAGAGGCCCACCGCACGGACACGCCTCCTCCTCACTGGTTGTCCCTCCTTGCCCTACAGCCGGGCGGGCTCAAGGCGTGGGCGAGGTTCTGGTGGGCGACCTTCCGGGGAGGGGTTGTCGATCACGCCCTCAAGGAGCTCCTTCGGGTCCACATCGCTCGCCTCCTTCGCTGTGAGCACTGAGAGAAGTCCCGGTCTGTCTTGGCAAGACAGCACGGCCTGACAGAAGAACGAATCGCTGCCTCCGAGGACTTTGAAAACCAGGACTTCGCTGACCGAGAAAAAGCCGCCCTTCGCTTTGCTGAGCAGCTCACGGTCGACTACCGAAAGCTGAACGGGGAAATCTACGAGAACCTCGGGCGCCATTTCGACCTTCGAGAGATCGCTGAGATCGCCGTTTTCAGCGCTTGGCAAGGAAACGGTCTTCGGGTGATCCATTCCTGGAAAGCGGAGACCCTCTGGACAGAAAACCGGGTGCCCTTGCCTTTCACGGACGAATCCTCAATCTTCGGAAATCCTCAAGCGGCAAAGGAACCCTTCGATCCGCGTGATCCAAAGCGGCAAATGGGCCGGGCGGCGCCCTCCCTCGTCGCGGGGGACGCCGAGCAGAAAAGGAATCGTCAGCCCCGAGGTCTCCCGGCCCAAGCGACGGATCGGGGGACGCCACCCGAATGGATTTCCTTCCTTTCCCATTCGCCGGAGGCCCTGGAAGGGTGGAGCGAGTTCTTCCGCCTGGTTTTTGCAGAGGGGATCCTCGATGTCCGGCTCAAGGCCGCCGTGGGGGCTCAGATGGCTCGCCTCCTGGGAAGCGAGGTCTGGTTTGAGTCCTTCCGGGAGAGAGCCGGGCGTGAGGGTCTGGACGAAATAGGCAGCCCCCGAGAGAGCGCCGCCCTTCGCTACGGCGAGTGCATCACAACGGATTATCTGGCTGTTGACGACGAACTCTTCGAGGAGCTCCGGCGTCATTTCACCGACCCGGAGCTTATTGAGCTCGGTCTCTTCGTCGGAATGATGAACGGGACCTTCAGGCTTTCCCAAACCCTGGGCATTGGGGGGAAAGGGTCCCAAGTCGCCAAAATGACGGGTTGGCGGTCACCGCTGAACGCCGGGGCGTAAGCCTCGTTGAGGTTCAGGAAGAAGCGGAACTTACGGATGCGCCCAATCCAACCCAGGGCAACGCCAAGGCTGCGGCCGATTCCGGGCACGCAGCGACTCCCCCGTGAAACGAGCAATTACACGGGAGTCCTGCCGAAATCCTTTTAGGCGGGAAACGTATTGTAGCTGGCCGATGCCCGACCGCAATTCACAACCACTCTTGAACCGGGAATGAAAGAACAGAGTTGAAAGCGCAGACGCCCAGGGTCTTATGACGTTACTCTCTTTTCACCTTGGATGGTTTGGCCAGATCGGCAAGGAGCTCTTCGGAGTTCATGACAAGGCCAAAGATAACCCTGATTCTCCCAAGCACAGCCTGATGCTGCTCAGGCAGGTGGCTCGCGACCAAGTCGCTGACATAGATGACCTTGTATTCGAGCTCAGCCGCATGTCGGGCCGTTGACTCGACACACTGCTCGGCGAAAACCCCACTGAAAATCAGGGTGTCCACGCCCATGCCTCTCAGCGTCACTTCGAGATCGGTTCCGATGAACCCATCCCATCGATGCTTATAAACAACCTTCTCATCCGGCCGTGGAGCTATCGCAGGAAAAGTCTTTACTTCCTCGGTTCCGTACACGGCCTGTCTCTTGTTGATGAAACGTTCCACGAGCCGGGGAAAATATCTTCTGTGGCCGAGATCCCAGTATTGCCCCCCAACCCGGGGATCGTGGCAGTGCTCGAGGAATATCGGCCTGACCCCCACTTCCCGACATCGCTCCAAGACCCTCTTGACTCTCGGAATCATCCTGTGCGCATCCGGGCAAAAGAGGGGAGCATCCGGCCTGACCACATCGTTCTGAATGTCAACTAATAAAAAGGCCGTCTTCTCCGGTTTGATTGGAAGAAACAAGGAACGATCAACACCGGAACCCTCATCATAAAAGATATCCCGAACCATCTTTATGATCTGCTCTTCGCGCGGGTAGAAATCCCCAGGCTTACGGTAGTGGCAGAGCTCTTCCTCAGTGATTGGGTATTCTCCTTTAAAAGCCATCTATTATTTCCTCCTTTTCTTATCCGTGAAGCACTTGTCCTGGATTTCCCATATCTGAAAGCACGCGCCTGGTCAACTCCTAAGTGGAAATCCTTTTTGTTTGGGCGCCGGCGCCGGCGGCGGACTCGGCGCGCCTAGCAGGCTGCCGAAAAACTCCGGTTCAGTCCCCGCTCAGGGGTGGCTCGATCCAGCGGGATTTTCATCCCGAACCAAGTGAGGAATCTCCTCAAGCCCGAAACCCGTTGTTTTTGAGGGAGTTGGAAAGAGACCCTTTAATCCGAACGAGATCCTTCGCGCGGGTCGATGACCCACGCTCAGAATGACACCAACGGCCAATCCGAGGGCCTCAAAATCGTTTTTCCGCGCCCTCCTATTGAGGGCTGCATAAAGAATGTCCTCAATAACGGACGGATGTCACTGTGGAAAGCGCATTGGTTTCCTGAAAAAAAGCGCTTTCAGAGAGGGAAATCCGGGCTTGAACGTTGTAGGCGACAGGGTACATAACCCCGGATAGGTTCGCCGCCGCTTTTTTCCCTCGTGAAAGGCAGGATGACGCGTCCAAAAATAAGAATATAAGTTCTGATTTTCTTGATGTTCTGATCTAGATCATAGTCCACCCCTGCAGACGTGGGCATATTGAGGTCAACCATCCTTGGTTCTTGGGTAGCGATCTCTTCAGCCTTACGGCAACCGCATGCTCGGCCACCGAATACTCTAAACACCATCAAAAAGGGGAGGAGGATCGATGGGCAGACGTAATATTACCCGAAGGAGATTCCTGAAACAGAGCGGGAAAGCGGGACTTGCGCTGGCGGCAACGTCGGTGGGTTGGGGCGCCCGGGCGGTTCACGCTCAAACCAAACCCTTTCGAATTGGATTTGCCGTCGCTATGAGCGGCCTGTTCGGCAAAGAGGGTCCTCTGGTGCGGGACTCCTACCACCTGTGGAGAGACTTGGTCAATTCCCAAGGGGGAATTCTGATCAAAGGCAAGCGCTACAAGGTCGAAACCCTCTTTTACGACGATAAGAGCACGCCGGCGACCAGCGCCAAGCTGGTGGAGAGATTGGTCTCCCAGGACAAAGTGGACCTCCTTCTGGGAACCTACGGTAGCAGCCAGGTCTTCGCCGCCAGCGCCATCTCCGAAAAGTACGGCTATCCGATGGTGAGCGGCGGCGCAAGCTCGAACAAGCTTTTCCAGCGGGGTTTCAAGCATTACTTTTCAACGCTGGGCCGGGCCACCGAGGAAGTCAGGGGCGCCGCCGACTGCTTCACCATCGCGCAGCCGAAGCCCAAGACGGCCGCCATTATCGGGGCCGACATCCTTTTCACCTCTCTTTCCGTACAAGGGTTTGAGGAACGCTGCAAGGCCAACGGCATCGAAGTCGCCCACAAAGAACTCTTCCCGGTTCGCCTCGGCGACTACAACTCGATGCTGAGCCGCATCAAACAGAAAAACCCTGATGTCCTGCTCGTGGGCTCTCACCTCTTGGTCGCGCTCCGCACGGCGCGCGCGTTGAAGGAGCTCGATTTCACACCCAAGGGAGTGGCCTTCGGTTACGGACCGACGAATCCGGACTTCGTCAAAAGCCTGGGGCGGGACGCCGAGTACATCATCAGCGCCTCCGAGTGGCTGCCGGAGATGCCCTATAAGGGGCCAATCTTCGGGTCGGCGCAGGACTACACGAAGATGTTCCGGAAGGCGTACAAGCGGACGCCCGACTACCTGGAGGCGGCGAGCACTGCCGCAGCGGTCATCCAACACCTCGCCATTCTGAAGACTGGCGTTACGCCCCCAGTGGAGGATGCAGAGCGGAAGGCATTGATGGAAGCGATGCACCGCATCGACGAAGAGACCTTCTATGGACGGATCCGCTTTGCCCCCGACGGGGCCAATGAGGCTCATCCGCCGCTCGCCGTCCAGATCCAAAACGGCAAGCGGGTTGGAGTCTTCCCAAGGGAAATCACCAACGGGAAGCTCTGGTACCCCATGAAGCCGTGGAAGCAGAGAGCGTAAGCGGGGGGATCTAACTTAAGCAAACCTGCCTAATCCCCAAGAAACGCACCTCCTTGTCCTCTTCCCAGGGGAATGAGGGAAGAATCTTGTGAGTTCGTGTGAGTTGGGAGGGGGCGTGTGGGAGTGAGGTTCCCTCTCCGCACGCCTCAGGGGGAAGGCCGGGGCCTGTCCTTTTCGATTGGCGCAGGAAACCCTCTGATCCGTTTTCCTGTACGGCTCCCGCTGGCTCGTGCAAGACGACCACGCCATCAGGTCCGAACGCGCACGAGGTTGAAATGCTTTTTGCGCAGGCGGTTGTCAACGGACTTCTCCTCGGCGGTATCTACGCCGCTTACAGCGTTGGCTTCTCTCTTATTTTCGGCGTCATGGGAGTCATTAACGTCGCCCACGGCGAGCTGGTCATGCTGGGGGCCTTTATCACCTACTGGGTCTTCACCCTCTTGGGAATCGATCCCTTCTTGAGCATTCCCATCTGCATCATCGCTCTCTTCGCCTTGGGTTTCCTGCTTCAAAAGCACGTCATCAACCGGGTAGTGGACGCGCCTCCCTTGATGTCCCTGATCCTCACTTTCGGCATCTCGCTCATCCTGATGAACTCTGCTTTGGTGGCCTGGACGGCGGACTTCCGGATGGTAACGACAAGCTACTCGGGCAACAACTTCTCAGTAGGCAGCGTGGTGGTTCCCATCGCCCGGCTCATCACGTTTTTCCTCTCCCTCGCAGTGGTGGGCGTGTTGTCTCTGTTCCTGGCAAAGACCGAGTTGGGACGGGCCATCCGTGCAACGGCCCAGGACGCCCAGGTGGCGCGGCTCATGGGGATAGACATCCGCAGGGTCTACGCGATCACATTCGGCATCGGGGCCGCCCTCACCGGCCTTGCGGGCTCCCTCATCACATCGTTTTTCGCCATCTACCCTTACATGGGGGGGACCTATACACTGTACGCTTTTGTCGTGGTCGTCCTGGGGGGAATGGGCTACATCCCGGGAGCCCTGTGGGGTGGGCTCGCCCTGGGAATCATCCAGTCCATTTCCGGCGCCTACATGAGCGCGGGGATGTCCTTTGTGATTACCTTCGTGCTCCTTTACCTGATGCTGGTTTTACGGCCGGCGGGCCTCGTGGGACGAGGAATCGTCGAATGAGGGCGGAGGCGCGGCGGGGCGGCCTTCCCGCCTGGGGATGGGGGCTCGTGCTTCTCCTCCTGGCCGGACTCGCCTTTCTCCCTCTTTTGGGAACCGGCTATCAGATCCGCTTCATCACGCTTCTCTTCATGTGGATCGGCCTCGCAGGCTGCTGGAATCTCATGACGGGGTCAACGGGCTACATTGATTTCGGACCGGTCGCCTACTATGGGCTCGGGGCTTACGCCACGGCAATCTTGATGTTAAAAGCGGGACTTCATCTCATCCCGGCCGTATTGCTGGGAGGATGCTTCTCTATGCTGATCGCTGTTCCCATCGCGATCCCCACCCTGCGTTTGAGGGGGGCCTATTTCGCCATCGCGACTCTGGCCTTGGCAGAAGCCACGAAGCAGATCGTCCTGGAGTGGGACAAGGTTACGGGTATTGAGCTGACGGGAGGCTCCCACGGGCTCACTCTGCCCCTCGGCTCCGGGAACACCCTTTTTTATTACCTGATGGGAGCCGCCAGCTTTTGCGTCATGGGCGTCGCCTATTGGCTCCGACGGTCTAAGACGGGTTACGGACTGCGGGCCATTCGGGAGGCGGAGGACGCCGCTAGGGCCTCGGGCGTCGATGCACTCAAGCTCAAGACATTCGCTTACGGGATCAGCGCCTTCTTCCTGGGACTCCTGGGCGGGATCACGGGAAACTGGCTCAGCTACATCTCCCCCGAGGATGTGTTTGACATCAACATCACAATCCAGATGGTCGTGATGGCGCTCCTGGGGGGTCTGGGGACTTTCCTCGGGCCCATCGTCGGCGCGACGTTTTTGACCATCGTCTCCGAGATCCTCTGGGCCCGGTTTGTCTACACGTACCTCATCATCATCGGCGTCATCATCGTCGTGCTGATCATCTTCATGCCCCAGGGGATCGTAGGACTCTTCCGGAGAGAGCGCGGGGATGCGAAGCCGGTCCCTGGAGCGGGAGAGGGGGCTGGGGCCGTCCATGGCGCATAAGGAGGACAACCTCATCCTCGAGACCCGGGGCGTCAAGAAGCACTTCGGTGGCCTTTGGGCATTGAAGGGGATCGACATGCAAGTGAGACGCGGTGAAATCCTGGGACTTATCGGCCCCAACGGGGCGGGTAAGACAACCTACTTCAATGTGGTAGCTGGCTCTTTCAAGCCCGATGAGGGGAGGGTCTTCTTCCAAGGTGAGGACGTTACGGGCTTGGCGCCTCACACCCTTTGTCGCAAAGGTCTAACCCGAACCTTCCAACTCGTCCAGCCGTTCCTGGAAATGACCGTCAGAGAGAATGTCCTCGTAGGGGCGGCCTATGGACAGGGGATCTCCATCTCGGCGGCGGAACCACGGGTCGATGAGGTCCTTGACTTTGTGGGCCTCAGTCCACACCGCGACCGGGTTTCGGCCAAGCTTCCTCTCGCGTTGAGAAGGCGGCTCGAGCTCGCGCGGACACTGGCCACCCAGGTGGATCTGCTCCTTCTCGACGAGAATCTGGCGGGCCTGACCCCTACTGAGATCCGGCAGGCGCTAGAGACCATCCAGCGGATCCGCGACCGAGGCGTCACGATGATCCTTGTCGAGCACGTGATGCAAGCCGTAATGGGGGTCTCGGACCGAATCGTCGTCCTTGACCACGGAGAGAAGATCGCGGAGGGAACGGCGGAGGACATCGCTTCGGACCCCATCGTCATCGAAGCCTACCTGGGGAAGCGCTATGTTTGAGGTTGTCGGACTCGACGTGGCCTACGGGGATGTCCAGGTCCTTTGGGACGTCTCGCTTCGGCTGGACAAAGGGGAACTGGTCACCGTGATCGGTCCGAACGGGGCGGGCAAATCGACCCTTCTGAAGTCTATCGTGGGCTTGGTGAAACCCCAGAGGACTGAGAATGGGAGGGGCCGGATCGTTTTGGAAGGGCAGTCCCTGGTGGGCCTGCCGGCGGAAGAAGTTATTAGACACGGTATCGCCATCGTCCCGGAAGGCGCCCGGGTTTTCCCCGATATGACGGTCCTGGACAACCTTCGCCTGGGTTCCTATTTGCCAGAGGCGAGAGTTCGTCGGGAGGAAACCCTCCGTCAGGTATTCGGGCTTTTTCCCCGGCTGGAGGACCGGAAGAGCCAAATCGCCAAAACGCTGAGCGGCGGGGAGAGGCAGATGCTCGCCATCGGACGGTCTCTGATGTCCCGTCCGCGGCTCCTGCTTTTGGACGAGCCTTCGCTGGGGCTACAGCCCTCCATCGTGGCCCAGACGTTCGACACGATCAAGACGGTCAACGAACGGGGGACCACGGTCCTCCTGGTCGAGCAAAAGGTCCACTTTTCGCTGGAGATCTGCCACCGCGCCTACGTTTTGGAAAATGGCCGCGTGGTTTTGCAGGGTCCCGGGCAGGAGTTGCTCGAAAATGAGCATATCAAGAAGGCTTATCTGGCCATGTAGAGGCCCGTCGCTCTGAGAGAAGAAGGGCCGTAGCCGGAAATCCCGAGGGAGCGCCCTATGCGAGGCATGGAAATTGTCAGAAGCGTCAAATACATCATCGAAAATTGTGTTGCCGTCAAGCCGGGGGAAAACGTCCTCCTCGTGACCGACACAGCGTTCGACCAGCGCATCGTCGAGACCTTTGCCACGTTGCTCAGAGAACGGGGCGCCCAAGTCGCCATCGTTATCTTCCAGCCGAATCGGTTGCCCAACGACGAACCGCCCCCCATGGTGGGCAGCGCCATGGTGACCTCCAACGTGATCTTCGAGTTGACTTCTCAATGGATCGGGATGACCACGGCGAGACGCGAGGCCTGCGCCAGAGGCGCCCGTTACCTCACGATGGCGGAAGTCAGCCTGGAGATGTTCCTCGATGGGGGTCCCGCAGCCGTGGATTTCCTCGCCGTGAAGCCCTATGTGGACGAGGTCGTCGAAAAATTCACCAAGGCGAGGAAGGTGCGGGTGACTTCCAAGGCGGGGACCGACCTGATCGCCGACATTACGGGGCGCAAGGGCCGCGGGGTGACGGGGATCGCGACCCAACCCGGTGATTATCAGCCCAACCCTGACATCGAGGCCGGAATCAGCCCGGTCGAGGGTTCCGCGGAGGGCAGGATTATCGTAGACGGCCTGATCAACCTCATCGGACTCGGCCGCGTCACCGCGCCCTTCGAGGTCGTTGTCCGACAGGGCCGCCTGACGGAAATTCGCGGTGAAGGGGAATCGGAGGTGTTCGCCAGCGGGCTGCGGGGCGCCCTGGAGGTCAGGGGCGATCCGAACGTCTACAACTTCGCCGAGCTCTCCATCGGATTGAACCCCAATTCGCGTTTTGGCGACATCTCCATCGAAACGGAGTCCACCATCGGAACGGCGCACTTCGGGATGGGCGACAGCACCAGCTACGGTGGGACTGTCAAGGCCAACGGCCACTTCGACTGTATTTTCCGTGACGTGTCCTTCTACCTGGATGATGAACCCATTCTGGAAGCGGGCAAGCTGGTGGTTCCCTTTTACGGGAAATGAGCCCTCAGCGGCCATCTTCGTACTGGAGGACGGACCCATGAGCGACCCCGCGGCCTTCGCCGGTTCGATTGAGGAATTGCCTGAAGTTCCCATCTCCGACCATTCGTCCAAGCGATTGCTTGTGGGAAAGAACCTTCTCGGTTGCATCTTTCGGCACCAAAAGGGTGTACAGTTCGCGCCGCACTCTCATCCCCACGAGCAACTGACCTACGTTCTGGAGGGTTCTCACCGTATGCGCGTCGGCGGGGAGGAGCGAATCCTCAAAAGAGGGGAGATCGCTTACGTCCCCCCGGGCGTGGAGCATGAGGTGGAGATGCTGGAGGACAACCTCCTGCTGGAGGTCTACTCTCCTATCCGCGAGGATTTTCTATAAATGCAGAGCCCGATGTTTCCGCGCTCACAGCACCCATCCTATGCCAGGTCCGACTGGGCGCCGCAAGTGGCCCGCATATTGGACCAATGTGTGGCTGTACGGAAGGGAGAACAGGTGCTGATCGTCACGGATACGGGATTCGAAACGGAGGTCGTGGAAACATTCGCCATGCTCGCCTCTGAGAGAGGGGCGGAAGTGACAATCTCCCACATGGTTCCGCGGAATATTCCGGGTGAGGAACCCCCGCCCCCCGTCGCCTCCGCCATGCGAGGGGCGAACCTTATCTTGGAACTTACCTCGCAGTGGATCGGCAGCTCTCAGGCCCGCGTCAAGGCCTGCGAGGCGGGCGCCAGGTACCTGATGATGCCGGAGCTTTATTCCTCCCTTCTGGTGCAAGGGGGACCGGTGGACGTTGATTTTGAGCGCATCGCCCCGGTGGCCGAGGAAATCCGGGACCGGTTCACCCAGGCGAAATCGGTGGTTCTCCGCGCGCGCGGGGGGACGGAGCTGAGAGGCGGCCTGGAAGGGCGGAAGGGCCGGTGCCTCAGCGGGATCGCCCGGACGCCGGGAACCTTCTCGGCGCCGCCGATCATCGAGGCTGGGGCCGGGCCCGTCGAGGGGACGACAGAGGGCATCCTGATCATTGACGGCGTCATTCCCCTGGTGGGCATTGGCCAGATCCGCTCTCCTATCCGTGTAGAGATTCGAGAGGGGAAGGCCAGATCTTTTTCCGCCGCGGGCGATGATGACTCCTTCGCCCGGCGGCTTGAGGAGCTTCTGGCCAGTTACCAGGACCCAAAGGTCTATGAGGTGGCGGAGATTTCCCTGGGACTGAACCCGCGATCCAAGATGGGAGACAACGCCGTTGACGCCGAGGCCAAGCTGGGCACCGCGCATGTGGCCTTCGGCGACAACCGCGGATACGGGGGCACGAACGCCGCCAAGTGCCATATCGACTGCGTCATCCGAGAGGTTTCCCTCTGGTTGGACGACGAAGTCGTCATCGAGAACGGGGAACTCAAGGTGGGAAAAATCTAAGAAGGGAGCGGAGAGTCGAGATGACCCTGCCTTTGGAGATGATGAGCGGAGCTCGGCTGTGTGTCGAGACGTGCATGGGTGTTCAGCCGGACGAGACGGTCCTCGTGATCACCGATCGGGAGTACGAGGAACAGGCGCAGGCGGTGGCCGTGGCGACCCACCTTGCCGGAGCGGAGCCGATCGTCATGACGATTCCCGCCCGCCGGTACTATGAGAAGGAACCCCCGCCCCTTGTGGCCAAGGCCATGAAGGAGGCCGACGTCGTCCTTCTCACGATGCCCCAGTTGTTCTCCCACTTCCTGTACCACACCACCGCCCGCAAGGAGGCCACCGACGCGGGGGTCCGGCTCGCCAACGTGTGGCTCACGCCGGAGAACTGGGGGCTGACGGCCGAAGAGATCATCGCGACCCGGGACCTTTCGGTCAAGGTTCAAGGGCTTTTGACGAAGGCGAAAGAGGCGCGCCTTCGCTCGGCCAGCGGAACCGATCTGAAGCTGGGGCTCGAGGGCCGTGAAGCCATCATGCTCTCCGGCCTACTGACCCAGCCCGGAGAGTCGGGAGCCATCCCTGACTACGCAGAGGCCGCTATTGCTCCCATGGAAGGAACGGCGGAAGGCTTCTTCAAGGTGGATGCCAGCATGCTGGGGGTTGGCCTGATGAAAGAGCCCATGACGTTGCGCATCAAGGAAGGCCGTCTGGTGGAAATTGAAGGAGGTGAAGAAAGGGAACGGCTCCGCAAGGTGCTCGAGAAGGCCGATGACAACGCTTACAACATCGCCGAACTGGGTATTGGTACGGTCAGCCGGGGGAATATCACCGGCGCCGTGGATGATAAGAAGCTTCTTGGAACCGCCCACGTCGCCGTGGGTGACAATCACAGCATCGGCGGAATCGTCGTCAGCAATATCCACCTGGATGCCGTCACCATTGACGCCAGCCTCGAGCTCGACGGGAAGGCGGTCATCCAAGACGGCAAGCTGGTCGTTTGATTCTCCCTGTCTGCGTATCCCGCTAAGCCTGCGGCCAAAGGGGGCTGGGGAATGGAGATCCGGGTCGAGGTCAACGGGCGAGAGGAAGTGAGAAAGGTCCCTGCGGACCTCTCTCTCCTGAAATTTCTTCGCGATGATCTCGGCCTGACTGGGGCCAAGTACGGTTGCGGGAGAGGAGAATGTGGAGCGTGTACCGTCCTCTTCGATGGAAGAGCCGTGTGCTCCTGCCTGACGCCGGTGGGCAAGGTCCACGGGCGGTCCGTGATCACCGTCGAAGGCCTTGGTTCTGACGGAGCGCTAGATACCGTTCAGGAGGCCTTCGTCCGGTGCGGGGCCTTCCAGTGTGGATTCTGCACGCCGGGATTCGTGATGTCCGCAAAGGCCCTGCTCAGTCAGAACCCCAACCCCACCGACGACGAGATACGCCGCGGTCTGGTCGGAAACATCTGCCGTTGCACAGGGTACACCAAGATTTTGCAGGCGGTCCGCGTCGCGGCCGGGAGGGAGGTCTTGCATGAGTAACAAGACCTTTTCGGTGGTGGGAAAACGGCTTCCGATGCTGGAAGGTCCGGATAAGGTCAGCGGCAGGGCCATCTACACCCATGATGTCCGTCTCCGCGGAATGCTGTACGCCAAGGTCCTGAGGAGCCCTCACCCCCACGCCCTCATTCGGAGCATCTACATCGAAGCGGCCGAGCGGCTGCCCGGGGTCCGCGCCGTCGTGACGGCGGCCGACACCCCCAAGAAGCTCTACGTCCATCTCGGAGGATCTGCGTCCGACCGCTACCCCCTGGCCATCGACAAAGTGCGTTTCGTCGGCGAAGAAGTGGCGGCGGTCGCAGCCGATGATGAAGCCGCAGCCGAGGAAGCCCTGGGCCTCATCCGGGTGGACTACAAGGTCCTCGATTCGGTCCACGACCCCTTCGATGCGATGAAGCCCGGTGAACCTGACGTGCACGGTGAGACTGCACTTCCCGATGGCGTCTCGGAGGAGGAGGCCGATACCCTCGCCGGGGTGCGGAACATCGCCTCCTGGCAGCGCCGGCACTTCGGCGACGTGGACGCAGGTCTCGCCGAGGCCGACGTCATCGCAGAGGATGAGTTCTACTTTGCTTCCCAGACGCACTGCTGTATGGAAACGAATTCCTGCGTCGCCAACTGGGACGGCGATAGGGTCACGGTTTGGACTTCGACTCAGTCCCCCTACTTCATCCAGAAGGAACTCTCCACGGTCCTGGATTTGCCGGAAGAGAAGGTGAGGATCATGGAAGTCGCCGTCGGGGGCGGCTACGGGGGAAAATCCAAGGTCTGCGAGCACGAGGCGCTTTGTGCCTTGCTCTCCATCAAGAGCGGCCAACCGGTGAAGCTCGTGTTGTCTCGGGACGACGAATTCCGGACCACAAAGACCCGCCATCCCGCGCATGTCCATATCCGTCAAGGCGCGACGCGGGATGGACGATTGACGGCTCGGGACATGCGGGTCGTCATGGAAAACGGGGCCTATAACGCCACGGGACCTTCCATTATGGGTTACGGGGGCATGATTGCCGCCTCTCACTATCGCATCCAGAGCTTCCGTCTCGACGGCAGGCTGGTCTACACCAACCGGGTCCCCGGTGGCCAGTTCCGTGGCTACGGCAGTCCCCAGGTAACGTTTGCGATGGAGTCGCAAATGGACATCCTGGCGGAAAAGCTGGGCATGGACCCGGTTGAGTTCCGCGTGAAGAATCTCAACCGATCGGGCGACACCACCCTCTGTGGCTGGGAAATCACGACCTGCGGCTTCGAGGAATGCGTGCGCGAGGTTGCGGAGGCCATCGGGTGGGAGGAGAAGCGGAGAGACCCGAAACCCTATCACGGGGTGGGGGTTGCAACGCTCATTCATTGTTCAGGCACGTACGTGTATACGGACGGCGACTACGCCACCGTGGGCGTCGAGATCGATGATGGGGGGAAGGTGCTCCTCCGTACGGGCTCGGCCGACTCGGGAACCTGGCAGAACACGACCCTGGCCCAGATTGCGGCCGAGGCGCTGGGCGTCAACCTGCGGGATGTCCATGTGAAGAGCATGGACACGGATGAGACCCCCCGAGACCTCGGGTCCTGGGCTTCCCGGACCTGCTTCGTCACGGGCAACGCCGCCCGTCTCGCCGCCTTGGAATTGAGGGAGAGAATCCTTGAACAGGCGGCGGGAATGATCGAGGCGCCCCGGAACGAACTGGCCGTCGAGGACGGCTGGGTATCCGTCGTGGGAGCGCCCGCCCGCAGGTTGTCCATCGCCGAGGTTTCGCGGGAGCTGGGTGGATTCCAGGTCCAAAAACGGTATCAGACGCCCACGGAGCTGATTGACCGCAAGACCGGGGTGGCGAACATTTCCGCCGCCTACACCTTCGGGGCTCAAGCCGTTTATCTCAGAGTCGATCCGGAAACAGGCGCCGTCCACATCCTGGATTTCGTCGCCTCCAATGACGTGGGACAGACCATCAATCCCCTCGCAGTCGAGGGTCAGATTGAAGGGGGGATCGTCCAGGGGATCGGTGCGGCGCTCTCTGAGGAGTTGATCTTCGAAGACGGGAAGATGGTCAATCCCTCCTTCCTCGATTACGGGGTTCCACGCGCAACCGACGCGCCGGATATCCAAGTCCATGTGGTGGAAACCGACGATCCCGAAGGGCCGTTTGGTGCAAAGGGGGTGGGTGAGCCGGGGCTGGTCCCCACATCCCCGGCGGTTGCCAACGCCATCTACCACGCGACGGGCGTGCGGATCAAATCCCTTCCCATCACCCGCCAGAAGATCTTGGAAGGTCTCGCAGGCAAAGAAGGCCGAGCGAGGCCGAAGAAGTCCCCCGGAATCCGCCCCAAGCACTGGTGGGTGGGTGGAATGCGCGCGGCGTATCCCGCGGTCAAGCCGATGCTTGAAAGGCTCAAGGGAGTTATCGCCCCGAACACCCAGAGGGTCAGTCGCGTCGACTACGAGCGGGTGGATACCCTCGAAGAGGCCGTCCGTCTTCTCGCGCGCAGGCCCGCGGAAAGCAAGGTCATGGCGGGGGGCACAGACCTGATGGCGGGAATCGACCAGGGGATCTATCGGCCCAAGGTGGTCGTGGACGTTTCGGAAGTGCCAGAACTGAGGCGGCAGGAGGTAAACGGGGAGTTCATCCGCTTGGGGGCGGGATTGCGACTGAGCGAGCTGGAAGGCGTCGAGGAACTCTTTGTTCACTACTCCTTCATCATCGACGCGGTTCGGCAGGTGGCGACTCCCCAGATCCGCAATATGGCCACCGTTGGAGGCAACATCTGTCAGGAAAAGCGTTGTTGGTTCTTCCGCAACGACTTCCAGTGCTATAAACGGGGCGGCTGGTCGTGCCCTTGCTACGCCGTCCTGGGGGACAACCGCAACCACGCCATTCTGGGCGCGCATCGCTGTCAGGCCGTCGCCCCCTCGGACATGGCAACGGTTTTCGCCGCCAGCGACGCGCTCGTCGAGGTCCTGGGCGGCGGCGCCCGCCTGCGCCGCATCCCCTTCCGCCGGTTCTACAAAGGGCCCGGCGAGCCGGCCATCGGGAAGAAGGAGATCGTGACGGCCGTTCTCCTCCCGGTTCCCCAACGCAAGCCGGTTTCCTTGTATGAGAAAATTTGTCTGCGCGAGAGCGATTTCGTCACTGTGTCCGCGGCCGTGAACGTCACGCTCGATGACGCCCGGCGCGTGACCTCTGCGCGGCTCGTCCTGGGGGGCGTGGGCTACAAGCCCTGGCAAGATTCTCGGGCCGACAGGGCCGTTGTGGGCGCGCGGCTGGAAGATGAGGCTGTGGACCGGGCCGTGCGCATCCTCTTAAGAGATTCCTACCCCCTCCGGGACAACGCGTACAAGGAGGGGCTCGCCGGGAAGCTGCTGAAGAGGCTGGCCGAGCGGATCCACAAGGGCGAGGTCTGAAAAGGCGCCCCTTCCGGCGGATCAGAACTCCCAGAGTGAGGATGCAGGCGATGAAATACGGGCTGACATTCATGGCCGTAGACCCACCCGATCAGTTCACCGATATGGTCCGATTCGCAGACGCCAGCGGCTACGACTTCATGTGGGTTTGTGATTCGTCCCTTCACGCGCGTTACGTCTATTGCTACCTGACGCTCCTGGCCACGAACTCCGAGAAACTCCTGCTCGGCCCAAATTGCACTCACCCGCACACCCGCCATCCCGCCATCAACTACAACGCCTTGTGCACCCTGGACGAGCTATCCGGCGGCCGGGCCATCATGAATCTCGGCGCGGGGGATCGACCCGTGATGGAGCTGGGATTCAGGATGGCGAAGCTTCAGACTGTCCGCGAGATGGTCGAGGTCGGCCGGAAGCTCCTCGAAGGCGAAGTCCTCAATTTTGAGGGACAGTCGAGCAACTTTCATGAGGCCAAGATCTGCTACGCCGCCAGGGCGAGCCTCCCCATCTATCTGACCGTGACCAACCAGCGCATGTGCGAGCTCGCGGGCGAGCTCGCCGACGGCGTCCTCCTGGCCTGCGGCAGCGCCCCGGAGAATCTGGAGTTCGCCCTCTCTTGCGTCAAGAAAGGGGCGGAGCGGGCGGGCCGGTCCATGGAGGACATCGATGTTGCGTGCCTGTTGTACACCTCGGTTCGAGACAGCCGGAAGGATGCCCGGGAAGACACCCGCATCATCGCAGCGTGGTTCCCGCAGACGGCCCCGAAGTACGTCGAGATCGCGGGTTTTGACCCCGGTCTGGCCGAAAGGGTCAAGGCGGCTTACTCGGGAGGGCACTTCCATGAGGCGCTTGAAGCGGCCAAGGTCCTGCCGGAGGAGTTTGTGGACAAGTTTACGCTCTCCGGCCCTCCCGAATACTGTGTTGAGAGGGTAAATGAGCTGAGGAGCCTGGGCTTCACCCATTTCGAAGTTTTCCCCGTCGGCGGAGACCGCCACCTGACGGCGAGGCGGTTCGCCAACGAAGTCATCCCCAAACTGAGCTGAAAAGTCCGGCAACGTAGGGACCCGTCGGGAGGACGTCGCGATGTTGAGATCAGCGGACATGGCGTGGGGCGTCCGGCGCGCTGTCGTTGACTGCGCCGGGGTCAAGCCCGCCGAACAGGTCTTGATCGTCACGGATTCAGGGTTTGACCCGCAGGTGGTCGAGGTGTTCGCGACCGTCGCCGCGGAGGTCGGCGCTGAGGTCGCCATGACCAGCATGTCTCCGGTGAAGATCCCCGGCGAACAGCCGCCCCGGACGGTGGCCGCGGCGATGAGGGAAGCGGACGTCATTCTGGAACTAACGACCCAATTCATCGGAAGCTCGGATGCCCGCGTCCAGGCGTGCAAGAACGGGGCTCGCTACCTCATCCTCGTGGAGATGAGCCCCTATCTGCTCCGGCGGGGGGGGCCCTTCGAGGCGGACTTCGACAAGCTCAAGCCCATCGCGGAAGAACTTCAAGATAGATTCTCAGAGGCGAAGGGCCTTCGACTGACGACCAGAGCGGGCACCGATATCACGGCCAGCCTGGAGGGCAGGACCGGGCGTCATCACGCTGGCGTCGCCCGCGAGCGGGGGGTGCTGGCGGCGCCGCCCGACGTAGAGGCCGGGATTGGCCCCCCCGAAGGGACCACCAACGGAATCCTGGTGATCGACGCTCTCATCGAGCTTCTGGGCCTGGGCCTTATCGTCGAGCCCTTCGAGGTGGAAGTGCGCAAAGGACGGTGCGTGCGAATCGAAGGAAAGGGCGATGGCCAACGGCACGCCAGCGCCTTTCAGCGTACGCTGGATTCTCTCAATGATTCAAACGTGTACGAGATTGCCGAGATCGCCGTTGGTCTCAACCCGTTTGCCACCTATTGCAGTGCAGCCTTGGAGTGTGAGGCCGTCCTGGGATCGGCCCATATCGGGGTAGGCGACAACCGCGGGTATGGCGGAGTCAATGCCTCGAAGGGCCATTTCGACCTCGTCATGCGCGACGCGACCTTATCTCTGGATGGCGAGGTGATCTTGGAGAACGGGGACCTCACAACAACGAGTATTCGCTCGCTTATGGGATAGGAACAGCCTGACCTTTTTATGGACATTTGATGGAGGAAACGGGCCCGGCAGCCTCAATGAATCTTCAAGAAGCGCTTCTAGGGGACCGGAAAACGGAGCAACTTGGTCACAATAGGAATTCCGCCCTCACGGCCTCCGTCACGCAGCCATCACCGAAGCCCCGGACCTGACCGGCGGGAACGTCCGGGACGTTCAGCGGTTCTCCCGTCATCGGGATATGCGGGTCCTGAACGTCTACGATGACAACCGGACTGATCTGGCCGGAAAGGTGGCCCGGCTCGTGGCGGGCAACGTAGGGTCAGTTGACAACAGCGCCTGAATCAGCCCGAGCGTGTTTCGATATGGGGTCCGTTGCAAGAGGCAAATTTCTGTAAATCCCTTTTCCTATGCGGCGTAGGACGCTTGATACCCTTCACGAGAAGAACGTCTCACCTCTATTCGGTTCATCGTAATCTCGTCACGCAGCGATTCAAATTCGTTGATGATTCGCTGGGCGTTTTGGTACCCCATGAGGCCCGCGTAGCAGAGCCGGATGAGACGGTCACTCGTCGGTCCGATACGAGCCCCGTTTTCCCATCGGGAAAATGTGGCGGGATCAACCCCCAATCTTTTTGCAAAGTTGACTGCTGAGAGACCCATATGCTTCCTCAAATAACGAACCTCTTGGCCGGTCAATGACTCTGGCTTGTTGACAATCGCCTCCCCGATTGCGTCAAGGAGATCCTTCATTTTCGGAATCTTGGCTGTTACATGGCCATCATCACACCTAAAGACCTGGATTCCAACCAAGTAGACGTTCTCCAGCCCGGATTCAGTGAAACGGTACTCTTCTTGAACCTTCCTCATCACCTTCCCGCATTCTTGACACTTCATAGGCGCATCCCCCTTCCTAAGTGTCTCTCACGGTGATCAGGACAAGCTCTCCAGAAACCTCATCAATGGCGAAAACCAAAGCGAGTGGGGCTGCATCACAGTCCTCACCTTCGATGACGTACCTCCAGTTCCCATGTTTCTCGTCAAACACAGGAGCTTTACGGATCTCCCCATTTTCCAGTAGATACTGGATATCGGGCATGCTTACATTTCGCTCTTTAATTCGTTCTTGAAAGTGAGTTAAAGCGACCGTGAGACCTCGTTCCCACAATTCGAGTGCTTTGTTTTGTGCTTCTTCTGGAGACAACGGGGCCTCTTTCGATATATCCCTTCTCCCACACCAAACATTTAACTCCATCTTGACAAAATGTCAAGTAAAAAAGCAGGTGTCCCTTCTTTCGAAACTCAGCCGGAACTCATAGCTAATGAGGCAGCGGCGGCCAGACCAAAGCCACAAAACACCCTGAGAACCCGTGGACACGATTTTTCGGCCTGCCCATAGTCCCAAGCTCTCCCCTTCCTGAAATTCTACGGCTGGAAGCCCTCGCCCAGAGGCCCGTTCGCGCTCAAATTCGGGACTTTTTGGCCTACCCCTGGTCCTGATACCTCTTGGAGGTTTTCCACAGGTTTTAGGCGATTTTCCGGGGTGCGCCACTGGGTTCTAACCATCCCGAGGGGCCACCCAATTTTGAATGATGGTTCTGCGGGGATAAATGGAACTCCTCTAGCAATCCTGCACCCGCCATTCACGCAAACTCCCCTCCCGCTCGAACGTCAAGATGTATTCTTTGCAGTAAGAGTGACCGGAGATGTGTCCTCCACGAGATAAGGTGGCATAGCGGTACTGGTACGTCCATACCGTGGCGCCCGTGGTCAACTCTCGCGTTGAATGCGGGGGTCCGAGTCTTTTGGTCACGTCATCTTGTGTGGCTCGATTGACAGCCTCCCTCAAATAGGCTTCCCGCCAGGGTGTGCAGGAAAGTAAGGCCAGGGCGATCAGTGACGACAGAAGCCACCTCTCCAATTTCCTCCAGCGGAACCGACCCCTCGATAGCATCCGTAGGACCCCCTAATTTCTGACATGTGGATTCTTGTTTCCCTGGATCTTTTCGATCCGTTTGTCTCGTTCGATTTCCCATTGCCCCGCGGGATCACTCTCGCCCCACCCCTGGAACATTTGCCGTTGTTCGGGAGACAGGGGGAGGTTGTAGGTCTCTGTCATATAGAGCCAAATTCGGGCAACGTTCCCTCGAATAGAAGGCCGAGGTTCGGCGCGTGTAGGCGTGCCCCCTACTTCAAAATCACAGGCCCCGTACGCGCGAGGTTCCTTTTCGACAATGTCGTAGGGGTGGTTTGAGCGGTCGGCGTTGACCTCCCCGATGCTCGGTGCAAGATTGTGCAGGTCGTTGATCATGTGCCGGGCATCATCATCAACCCCCGCTTTCTCACAGCATTTCCGCCCCTTGAATGAACTCCCGTCGGGCTTGACGCACAAGGCATGTCCGCTCTTCCAACAGGTGCGGTTCCCGGCCAGGACGGAGGCCGGAACGACGTGTTCCCATTCAAGTCGGCGCGTCCGCACATCGTTCTTGGTCGATGTGAAGCCGCAATCGGAAGGGTCAATGACTCCGCCCGAGTCAGCACGCCCTTCTCTTCCAGCAGGGTGACAAGTGCCTCTTCCGACCACACAAGAGACATCACAAGCTCACGGAGGTCGGTCAGTTTCTTCGGGTCCAGGGGTTCGGCCACGGCGCACTACCCATTCAGTTGATATTGTCCACTAGAAGCCCTGCCAGTAGCGACGCCCTTCCACGCGCACCAAGTGACCGAAGCCTGGCTCGGGAAAGTGGCCGGCGACCAGGGTGGCTTGCTCCGCCTCTACTCGGTCGAACACTTGGCGCCTGACCTGTGCGGCGAGCGGCTGGTCCATATCGTGGTGGAACGACCAGTCGGTCTCGGTCACCTGGGCCGGATGGATGGCCACGTCGCCCATAATCAGAGCCCGCTGCCCTCCAGATTCGATGGCCAGGCTCATGTGGCCTACCGTATGGCCTGGGGTGGGAATCGCCGTGATCTCGCGGGTCAGGGCATGTTCGTCTGCGATGAGATCGAGCACCCCCAGGGCTTCCAGCGGACCGAGGGTGTCCTTCCAGTACTGGAAGGGAAACGTGGCCTGCACCTCGGGCCGCTTAAAGGCTTCCCAGTCAGCCTGATGGACGACGTAGCGGGCCTGGGGAAATGTCGGCCTTGGGTCGGCCCCTCCCTGACTCAGGTTCCAGCCGACGTGATCCGGGTGTAAATGGGTGAAAAACACGGTGTCCACCTCGTCGGGGCGCACACCAGTAGCTTGTAACTCTGCCATGAGCCGCCCATCTACCCCACCCGCGAGCGTGGTGACCATCCCTGGGTTAGTGGCCTTGCTCCCGATACCGGTATCCACCAGAATCGTGCTCCCTTGCAAGCGCAACAGGTAACACCCGAAATGGTTGCGCCAAGTATCGGGGCCACTGAACACCTCCGGGTAGCGCTGCCGGAACGGGACCCAGGCCCCCGCCGGGACGTTGGGAAACAGTACACTTAAGGGGAAGGGGAAATCGACTTCACTATCGGTGAGGGCCAAGACCTCTACACTACCAACGAACAGTTTGCTTTCCGCCATGGTTCTGTGTCTCCCCGCGGGCATTCTTCTCCATCTTACCCCGAAGCGTCGTCAGCAACCAGGGTTTCACCCCCCACCTCAACGCATCCAGCTTTTTCGCGTCCCCTCGGGCGGTGTCCAGGGCGATTTCCATATTTCACCCGCATTCTCAATCGCGAGCGCAGTAGCGGCTTGGATCGCAGCGGCAAAATAGACCACTACCCAAAAGTTGGGAGACGTGGACCCTCTGATACGGTAATGTCTCAGAGGTGAGTTATCCGCCTTTTGTCCGTGTGAGAGCAGTTCCAGCTTTGGGGGTGTGCCGACATTTGTGCCGACCTGTGCCAACCCTGGCGTCCCTCGCGGATGCTGACAGGCCAACGCGGACTCTGCCTCAGCCCCACCGCTTTTCCCAAAACGATCACAAAATCGATCACAAAAACAAAAAGGGCCGGCCCCTCACAGGAGCCAGCCCATTGATTTTCTTGGCTCCCCGGGCCGGACTCGAACCAGCGACAAGGTGGTTAACAGCCACCCGCTCTGCCAACTGAGCTACCGGGGAATGAAAAGGCAAACCGCCACGCCTTCTTGCGTCTTCCGCGGCCTGCCGGAAATATGGCCTCTCGCGGCATCAAAGTCAAGGGAGAGGCCCCTGCCCATCCATCCTTCGTTCACCGGGCCATCGTTTCCCGGTTGCCAGACGCCGGCTGGCGGTCGGAAAGCTGCCCGCCGTCCATCGTCGCTCGAATCGCCTCCTCGGTCCTGGTGACAACGCGTTGGATCGCTTCTTTCAGCGGGCCTTTCACCCGGATGCCTGCCGCGAAGGGGTGCCCGCCGCCGCCCAATGACATGGCGACCTCGCTCACGCGGACGATTCCCTTGGATCGGAGGCTCGTTCGGATAATCCCCGTCGGCAGCTCGATGAAAAGGATGCTCACCTCAACCCCGCTCAGCGTCCGGGGAACGTCGACGAAGTCTTCCGTGTCCTCGGGTCTCGCGCCCGCCTCCTGGAGCATCTCTTGCGTCACGGCTATCCAGCCGATGCGGCCGTTGCCGGAAATTTGAAGGCCGCTCAGGGCCAGCCCCAGCAGGCGAAGCCGCTCCGGATGGGTGGATTCGTAGATGCTGGAGTACATCGCTGCCGGGTCCACCCCCAGGGCCAAAAGCTCTGCGGCGATGTGGTGAGTCCGGGCGTTCGTGTTGGTGAAACGAAAGGAGCCGGTGTCGGTCATGATGCCCGCATACAGTGCTTCGGCGGTGCGCAGCGAGAGGGGACCGCCGTAACTCTTCAAGAGGTCGTAAACGATTTCCGCCGTGGCGCAGGCCCGGTCGAAGATCACCTCCCGATCGCCGAATTTTTCTTCGCTGGGGTGGTGATCCATGCAGAGGACCGGCAGACCGGAAGACTCCGCCGCATCCGCCATCTTTCCCAGGCGCTCCCACTTCCCGAAATCCAGGGCGACCAGCAGGTCCACCCCCGCCGGGAGCATCTCCCCTGGCTGGTACTGGCGAATGACGCCTTCGGGGTCCAGAAACCGAAAGAAAGACGGCGTGGGGGATGGATTTAGGATTGTGACCGTTTTCCCCCGCTCCGTCAGAAAACGGTAAAGGGACAGTTCGGACCCCAGACCGTCTCCGTCCGAGTTGACGTGAGTGGTGAGCAAAGGATGCCCGGCCCTGTCAAGCGCCTCCCGGGCGCGCGCCAATTCGTCTTTGGGGGTTCCCGGATCCATCAATTTCCCGCATTCGGATCAGGGAGAAGTTGAAGTTGCTCCAACACCCGCTCGCGGATCTCCTTCGGTGTATGGGAGGGGCGGACGACGCGGCCGTCTTCGATCAGCGGAGGAAGCAGGTCCACCAGTTCGGGGTTTGCGGCCATGTGCTCGACGGCGGCCGATAACGGGACGATCTCATCCTCCAGTGTCTTCGAAGACCGAAGGACGGTTTTGGCTCCCGAGGCCTTCCCGCGCTTGGCGATGGGTTCGCCCCCGATCTCCACGATGTCCATCGAGAAATCCACCACCGGCGCGTTGCTGATGCAGGTCCCGACGCCGTAGCCGTTGACGTGCGGGTAGAGGTCCGCGATGGCCTCCTCGTCGAGGCCCCCGCTGACGAAGATCTGGATGTGTTGAAACCCGCGCAGGTCCAGCTCCCAGCGGACTTCCTGAAGGATCTGGATGAAATCGCCCCGGCGGGAAGACGGGGTGTCCAGACGGACCGCCGCCAGGCGGTCCCCCAACGCCTGGGCCACCCGGACGGCTTCGAACTTTTCGTCGGCGAAGGTATCGATGAGCGCGACCCGCCGGACGCTGGGGTCGATCACCTCATCGAAGGCCTTCATGGCCGTGACGGTGTCGCCGAGGATGAGCATCAACGCGTGCGGGGTCGTCCCCGACGCCTCCTTTCCGATGACTTCTCCGCTCTTGATCGCCGCCACTCCGTCGCAACCGCCGACGTAGGCGTTGCGCTCTACCATGGGGACGACCGTTGGGTGGATCCGCCGGGCGCCGAACATGACGAGCGACCGGTCTTTCGCCAGCTTCCGGCATCGGGCCGCCTTGGTGGCGACGCCCGAAGCCTGACAGAGGTACCCGAGAAGGGCCGTCTCGTAAATGCCGAACTCCGTGTAATCTCCTTCGATCTCCATCACCGGCTGGAAGGGATGAAAGACGGTGCCTTCTTCCATGCAGCGCACGTTGATCGGGAGGTCCCGCAGGATCTCTACGCACTCTTCCACCCCGGTCAGGATCGCCCAGGGCCATCTCCGAGGCAGGGACTTGGCGCACAATTCGGCCCGGACGCGCTTTCGGACCCCTTCGGCCTCGAGGATCTGTAAGCATCGCTGAAAATAAATGTCGGAGACGCGCCCCTCTTTGATCTCTTCCAGGGTGGCCGTTTGGCGGATCAGCTTGTCGGGACGAACGGGAGACATGGGTGGGGACTCGGAAGGGTCAGGTGCGCGGAAGGACCGTCAGTTTTTGTACTCCACCGGTTCCCAATCGAGAACCCCGAGGAGCTGTTCCATGTTGAGCGTTTGTTCCCTTCGGTTTCGGGTCGCCATCTCATAGTGGGGCGAGTGGATGATGGATTTCGGGTCGGTCGGGCAGGCCTCCACGCAAAGGCCGCACCACATGCAGCGGGTGAAGTCAATCAGGAATTCCTTGGCCCGCCTTTGCTTTCCCTTGCCGATGGGCTGGATGGTGATGCAGTCGGTGGGGCAGGCGATCTCACACAGCAGGCATCCAATGCAGTTGACCTCGCCCTTCTCGTCTTTCGTCAGGGCGAGGACGCCTCGGGACCTCTCGGGAAGCCTGGCCCGCTCGACGGGGTACTGGAGGGTGATGGGTCTTTTCAAAAGATGCTTGAAGGTTGTCGCCATCCCCTTGCGGATGTCCCCCAGGAACAGGGTGTTCATGACCTTGCCGAGCATCCCCGTCTTCCCCCGTCGATGCGGCGCGCCCCGCCGGGCCTTCCCTCATATTCCCCGCCCCTCCACGAGGGCGGAGAGAAACCCATTTTACGTCCGGCTGGCGGAGGCCGCCTCCTGTCTTTCCCTGAGCGTCTCGATGTATTTCTCTGCGGCCACCGCCGCCGTGGTCGCGTCTCCCACGGCGGTGGTGAGCTGCCGGGTCACCTGGGTTCGAAGGTCTCCGACCGCGTAGATCCCCTTGATGTTCGTCTGCATCGCGTGGTCCGTCTTGAGGTAGCCGTTTTCGTCCCGGTCCAGAGGCTCGCGGACCAGACCGCTGTTGGGCGTGAAGCCGATGAAGATGAACACTCCCCCTACGTCCAGCCCGCTGGTTTCGCCGGTCTTGACATTTCGGAGCTTGATGGACTTCACCTCGGTGTCGCCCACGATCTCTTCCACGACGGTGTTCCAGAGGAAATCGATCTTTTCTTCTTTGAAGGCCCGTTCCTGGATGATCTTCTGGGCTCGAAGCTGGTCGCGCCGGTGGATGACATGCACCTTGCTCCCGTACTTGGTCAGGAACAGGCCCTCCTCAACGGCGGCATCCCCCCCCCCGACGACCGCGATCACCTCGTCCTGGAAGAAGGCCCCGTCGCAGATGGCGCAGTAGGATACCCCTTTGCCCCAGTAGTTCTCTTCTCCGGGAATCTTTAGATAGTTCGGGCTTCCGCCCGCCGCCAGTATCACGACCTTGGAGCGGTACTCATTCTCATCCGTCCGGGTGATGCGGTCCTCCCCGTCGCAGTAGACCTCCAGGGTCTCCTCCTGGCGGATCTCGGCGCCGAATTTCTTGCAGTGTTCTTCCATCTTCAGGGCCAGCTCGGGCCCCATGATCTCTTCGAAGCCGGGATAATCTTCCACCATTCCGGTATTGACGATTTGCCCCCCCGG
>JBHIBA010000022.1:0-28665 GCA_046758845.1 Nitrospinota bacterium | reverse complement strand
AGGAAAGGGACCACTGCCAACAAAAGAAAACCTGCAAGCCGCCATGACCTCATCGGAACATCCTCCAGCTTGGGGGGATCAGAATTTCATCCTGGACGAGACAGGGCGGCAAGCAGCCTTCGTGAAGGTGCGGAGAAGAACCGCTCTCCCGGCACGGCTACGCATGCCCTACTCAACGCAGGACCCCAGCGTCTACCGGATACGCGTCAACTGTACATCCGCTGAACAATCAGGGTACCAAAATGCCACAAAGCGCTGGCGTGTTGCAAACCCGAATTGGGAACGGGATTGGGGATTGGGTCGCCCCAATCGTGGGAATTGGAGGTGGAGCGGGCAAGGGAATGTTGCCCTCAAAAGGAAAAAGAGCGGCGGCCGATCCCGGCCGCCGCTCTTCATTCGTCTTTGGAGATTGCCCTAATTGTCCGTCACCCTTTTGACATTCGCCGCCTGGAGCCCTTTTGGACCCTGGACAATGTCGAATGTGACGTCCTCGCCCTCCTGGAGGGATTTAAAACCGTCCGACTGGATGGCCGAAAAGTGGACGAAAACGTCGTCCCCTTCCGGCTGGGAGATGAAGCCAAAACCCTTTGCGTCGTTGAACCACTTCACACTTCCTGCTGCCACGTTACTCTTCTCCTGCGCTGATGCGAGCCGATATTCGCCGTCCACGCCCGTTGCGGACGGCGCGAACACAAAAACCACAATTTAGATCTACGCCCTGGGCCGCGCAAGTCCAATGGGAACGCGAAGGCCGATCTCGTACCTAGCCTTGTCGGGGATAAGACGGCCCTTCTTGTAGGAGAATCTCTTTGAAAAGCCGTGAGCGCCCGGGCCACAGGGCCGCGAGGTGACAGCGCAGACGCGCCGCCTAGTGCTCCTGTTCAGAAATTCGCATAGAAATTTTGAGGTCGTAGCCCCGATCTGAGCGAGGGGTCGCAGACCCCGCGGGCACAGCCCGTAGCGGAGATCGGGGTGGATTCACACGCCGCGATTTCCGCTGCGCTCAAATCGCGGCTACGCCTTTTGTGCAAGAGTGCCCTGTGGATCAACGCGTTGCCTGAGCCGGAGGACATCGCAATACGTCACCGTAATTCCGGCCGGGAGTACTAGGCGCTCAAGTTAGATGGGGATGAGAGCCCGGATTCCCAGGGGGCGAGACGGAAAGGCGAGCAAGGAACGTTATCCTAAACCCCTCGGTTCTCCGTCTCTCCTTTCTGACTCAAAGCTATGGAGTCGTGAAGTGGATGGCCAGGCCGCCGGCCACGTGGTTGGCGCTGAGGCTAAATTGATTCTTTCTCGTGCCGACCTGAAAGGTGTGGTCTGCGTGTGAGAACTTGTATTCGGCGAAGATGGCGACGTAACGGTTGAAAAAGATTTTCAGGCCGGCGAGCACTTGCAATGCCGGCGAAGTATCGGTGTCGTCTCCCCCGCCCAGGAGGTCAGCGTGGACGATCTCGAAGCCGCCGCCGATCCCGATATAGGCCTGCCATCGTCCGTGGGGGAGGTCGGGGGCCAGTCCGCGGACCTCGCGGACCAGCAGGTTGACGGCGACGATGGTAGCGTTTACGTCAAGTTTGGTTGGGAGTTGAAACGTCGTGATAGCCGCACCCGCCAGCGTGCCGCTGGCGTTTACCCTTTGAGGGTCGAAGTCCGGGGTGAAACGTGTGACGTCTATCTCGGCACCGAAGTCAAGGCCGATTGTCCTGCGCGTGGCCGTATTCCAGGCCCCGATCTTCCCGCCGAACGAAAGCGAATTGTCCAGCCCGAGGTCCTTCGCCGTGAAATCCGTTGAGGTCGCTGGATCGGTCACGTCGAAGTGGGGATCGAAGGGGATGGCCAGGCCCCCAAAACCCGAAATGGAAAAGTCCCATAGCGGAGCCTGGGGCGTAAGGGAGACACGGAGCACCCGGGCCCATCTTGGCCCCTGGGCCCGCGAGAGTCCGGGCAGAAGTAAGACAATCGCAAGCGTCACCGCATGCGCGATCAAGAGCGGTTGCCTCCTCATTCTTCCTCTCTTCCCTCTTTGGCTCATTTTCGTGTTGGTCTCCATAGCCTCCAGCAGAGTCTCAAAGCGGCATTTTCACCCTGCCGGGAAGACAGATTCCCAGACACTTCGTCTAGCTCGCGCCCTGGTTTGACCCCCCGCTACGCTCTGGGGTCGAGGCATGAACGAAACCCCATGCGACTCGCCACCCGCGATTCCCTAGAGGTGACCTCCTTCCTGGCGTCTTGCAAAACGGCAACTCGTGTTGTCTTCTTGACTCTGCGATCGACAATCTCCAGACAAACGACAACCGGCAGGCCCAGAAAGCGCCCGACCTTCGGACAAGATGGTAACCCTTCGAGTAGAAAAATGTCAAGTAAAATCTACAATATGTACGTGTATTCTTCTATAAAGGCTCAATATATTGACTTTCGAATTCCTGTTGTAGGCGACGGAGCCGAGACTCTGTGTCTACCAACCGTGGGCTCATCCCCGAGGCTCAGCGGCTGCGCCCTCTGAGTTCGGCCGTCAGGCTCTAAGAAACCGCTTCCCCCCTCCGGAGAGGCCCCCCGCAACGCCGGACGTTCCTTAACTGTGTATTGACAGACCCCCGCCGAGTTGAGAGACTTCCGCCAGTGGAGTTATTCTTTATTTTTCTGATAGTTCCGGGGATAATCTCTTATGGCAGGCAGGGCCGCGGCACCCCCGACCCAAAGGGTTCGGCGAAAACGCAGGATGACGCGTCAAGTCTTGATGGAGATCTACGGTCGCCTGTTCCGCCACTTTGGGCCTCGGGGCTGGTGGCCGGGGGACACGGCCATTGAGGTTTGCGTCGGGGCCATCTTGGTGCAGAACACCTCTTGGGCGAACGCGGCCCGGGCCATCGATAATTTGAAAGGCCGGGGCCTGCTCTCCACCGAAGGATTGCGCGACGTTTCCAGGCCGCGGCTGGCAAGACTCATCCGTCCCGCTCGGTTCTTCAACGTCAAGGCCGCCCGACTGAAGTCGTTCATCCACCTCCTTTGGAGTGAACATGAAGGGCGGCTGAAACACCTGTTCAGCCTCTCAACCGACGTCCTCCGGGAGGCCCTGCTGAAGCTGAAGGGCGTCGGCCCCGAGACAGCCGATTCCGTCTTGCTTTACGCGGCGGACCGCCCCGTCTTCGTCGTGGACGCGTATACGCATAGGATCCTCTCCCGGCTCGGCCTCTACGACGGACCGAGGACGGGACGCGGTGGCTACGAGACCCTCCAGGATCTTTTTCATCGAGTTCTGCCTCGGGATGTCGCCCTTTACAATGAGTACCACGCCGTGTTGGTCGAGCTGGGGAAGGAGTACTGTCGTCCCCGGCCGATCTGCGCGCCTTGTCCCCTGAGGGACATCTGCCCGTATCCTGAATCCGAGCCGAAGAAATCGAATGTCAAAGGCGACGCGAAAAAATCGCAAGGAAGAGGAAGATGAACGGCCCTTGAGGTTTCCCGGCGGGGAAGTCCGGTTCGTCGCGGACATCACTGTGGGGAAGGCCGCCAAGTGGGTCCGGATCTTGGGATTTGACACCCTGTTCATGCCCCGGTTGGATGAGGGTTTTCTGGCCGCCTGTCTCGCGGAGGGCCGCATCCTCATCACCCGCGACGGGCGCCTGGCCGTCAAGCGGGGGATGACCAATGCGCTGGTCCTGACGGCCAACGACCCCGCCGAACAGGTGGTGGATCTATTGCGCCGCCTGCGGCTCGTCGGAGTGGTGTCCGAGGCCGTGCGACGAATGGAGGCGGAGGGCGCCGGCCCGGACGCCGGCTGGCCAAGACCCTTATCCCGGTGCCTTCGCTGCAACGAGCCTTTGGCCGAGGTGTCCCGGGCGGAGGTCATCCTGGAGGTTCCGGATTTCACCTGGGCGACGCAAGGGCGGTTCCACAGGTGCCCGGTCTGCCGCCGGGTCTACTGGGGCGGGACGCACTGCGAGAGGATCGTCGCGGCTCTCAAGGCGCTGCTCGGCTCGGAAGCCGAACGGACTTGAGCGGGATGATGCCTTTCCAGTGCCGTCCAGTTCCATTCCTGGCCCGAACCAGGGGCGATTCCGGGGAGGCATCTCCCCGGTTATCCTTGAATCCAAATCCCCCTGGTCTCGGATCAGGTTTTGAGGCAGGGGACTGGGTTTTGTGGATACTTTGAGACAAATGCGTGTCACGCTGAGACAAAAACGTAAACCTCGGTGACGGACCGAATCCTGCCGACATCCCTTTTTCGCCTTTGCCTCCTCGAAGCAATCCCTTGAGAATCAGTCGGTTTTAGAAAATAGAGATTCTCCCAAAAATTCTTTGAACCTTTTGGTACGCGAATTGCTCTAAATAATTGCAGGGATGATGCAGCACTACATTCTTTTCTCACCGGGGGAAAGCCCATGCTGGCGACGAAAACGAAGATTGAATCTATCACCTACACGCTGGGGGAAGTGGCGAACGCATTCATGGATGAGGCGGAGGAGGTTTCCTTGTCGTCCGAAGAGGCTGAAATCCTGGCGACTACCGCGCTATTAAACCTTCTGGCATCGGTTAGGCCCGAACTCATCGTCTCAACCTTGGATCAGATCCGGAAGGCTGCCGTCGTCTCAAGTCTTTCCTGATCGCCGACGATTCCCAAAAGCTCGCCGATCGGCTCCGCCCTAGGGGGGTTCCCCATCGGGGCGAATCCCACCTGATCGCTGTCACTCTCCCCACTCCATTTTCCCACCTCACGCCGCAAGGCTATCTATCTCTGGAACGCTCGGCGAGCCTTTGCTAAACTGAAACATAGAGACATTGAGCAACGGGCGGAGCTCCCGATTTCCGGAGCTCTGAGGCTTAGGTTGCGGTGAGTCCGGGTTGGCACATGGCCGGCAGATTCATTACATTTGAAGGGATCGAAAATTCGGGAAAAACCACGCAGGCGGCCCTCCTTGCAGAGCGCCTAGAA
The DNA here is from genome assembly GCA_046758845.1 of Nitrospinota bacterium. Classification (GTDB taxonomy): domain Bacteria; phylum UBA8248; class UBA8248; order JACPRG01; genus JBHIBA01. The sequence continues at coordinate 23,732 of JBHIBA010000022.1, read as the reverse complement.
AGGTGCGGGATTTCTGTCGAACTGACCCGTGAGCCGGGCGGGACGGTCCTGGGAGACGCCATCCGCCGGATTGTTCTTGACCCAGCCCACCAAGGGATGGAGCCTCTGACCGAGCTCCTCCTGATGGAGGCGGCTCGCGCCGAGCACGTGGCCGGGCGCATTCAGCCGCTCCTGGCCGAAGGGAGGATCGTCCTCTGTGACCGCTTCACCGACTCGACGCTGGCATATCAGGTCTTCGGCCGGGGCCTCGATCGGCAGATGATCGAACAGCTCAATCAATGGGTCACGTGCGGCCTCCGCCCCGACGCGACCATCCTTTTCGATCTGGACGTGTCGGTCGGCCTTCAGAGAGCGGGCCGGGTTCCGGGATACGACGCGAGCCAGGTCCGGTTTGAGATGGAAGACGCCGCGTTTCACGAACGGGTTCGGGCGGGTTTCCTTCGCTTGGCCGAGGAGGACCCTGGGCGGATCAAGGCCGTCAGCGCCACCGGGTCCCCAGAGGAAGTGCACGAAGGGGTGTGGCGAGCTTTGGAGGGAACCCTGAAATCGGTGGCGCCGTGCGGTTAGCCGAAATCCACGGACAAGACCGGGCCGTGTCCGCCTTGCGCCGGGACATTTCCAGTGACCGGCTGGCGCCCGCGTACCTTTTTGTCGGCCCCGAGAGTGTGGGAAAATTCACCACGGCCGTTGCTTTTGCGGGAGTTCTCCTCTGCGCGGATAGACGCGAAGCCCAGGGTGGTCCCGACGCTTGCGGAACGTGCCTGACTTGCCGGAGGGTGCGGGGGGAAGCGCACCCCGACCTGATGGTCGTTCGCAGGGACGGGCAACAGATCAAAATCGGTGAATTCGAGAGGAAGAGGGAGGAACCGCCCCAAATCCGACAGCTCATCGCGGCCGCCCAGCGTAGGCCCTTTGAGGGGAACAGGAAGGTCCTCATGGTAGACGAGGCCCATCGGATGAACGTCTCCGCAGCCAACGCACTCCTGAAAACGCTGGAGGAGCCTCCGGCCGACACGGTGATCATCCTTACGGCGACGACGCTCGGCGCTTTGCCGCAAACAGTTGTCTCGCGCTGCCGGGTGATCCGCTTTCGCGCCCTGGACCGTTCGTGGCTGGCCTCGGAGATCGAGCGGGTGCGGGGTCTTTCGCCCGAAGCGGCGCGCCTGCTGGCGAGTTTCGCCGAGGGGAGGATGGACCGGGCGCTGGAGGCCGACCCGGAGGAGGTTGCCGCGAGGAGAGGGAAGGCCCTGGAACTGTTGGACGCCGGACTCGAGGGGCGTACCGCTGAGGTCTTGAAGTGCGTAGCTGGCGTGGGCCGGCCCCGCGAGGGGGCGGAAGCGCTTTTTGATGTTTTCTTAACGCTGGTGCGAGATCTTTGCGCGGTGCAGCGAGGGGCCCCGGTGGACTTTCTGGTGCACGAGGATCTGGCGGGGGAATTCAAGCGCCGGGCGGGCGCCTACCCGCGGAGGACCCTGGAGGCTTTGTTCGAACGGGCGCGGAGTGCCCGGACCCACGTGCGCGTCAGAAACGCCAACCCGCAGCTCGCCTGGGAGTCCCTGTTGCTCGGCTCCGGGTCAGCGATGGGGATTCGAGGATAGACCTTTGAAGGTGCGAATCGTAGGACTCAATTTTCGAAGGAGCAAACGGGCGACCCGTTACAATGCGGGGTCGTCGCCCCTTCGTCTGGGGGATTATTGCGTGGTGGATACCGAGCGCGGCACGGAAGTCGCCCGGGTGGCCACCAATCCCATGATCCTCCCCGATGAGCAGGTCAAGGGAAAGCTTCCCGCCCTCCTGCGGCGAGCCACGGAGGAGGAGATCGCCCGTTACAAGGAGCTGGAAGCCGAGGAAATGCGGGCGCGCCGGTTGGCCCTGCAGCACATCCGGGCCCTGGGGCTGCCGATGAAAATCTCCCAGGTGGAGTATCACTTCGAGGAGGATCGCGCCACCTTCTATTTCACGGCGAGGGAGCGGATGGACTTCCGTCAGTTGGTGCGCAGGCTCTCGGACGAGTTGGGCATGCGGGTGGAGATGAGGCAGATCGGCGCCCGGGACGAGTCCAGGATGATGAACGGCTGCGGCTCGTGCGGCCGGGACCTGTGCATCTCGAACTGGTTGCCCGAGTTCCGGCTGATCTCCATCCGAATGGCCAAGGTGCAGGACCTGGCCCTGAACCCCTCGAAGCTCTCCGGGATCTGCGGGAAGCTGAAGTGCTCTCTGTCCTACGAGTTCAAGGATTATGAGGGAGTGGCCAAGCGGATGCCGAAGGTGGGCAAGCGGCTCCAGGGTTGCGCCGGTTGCAGCGGCTGCGTCACGAACCGCAACTTGCTGGAGCAGACCTTTACCATCCAAAGCGATGACGGCCAGAAGGTGACCGCCACGCTGGAAGATTACGAGAGGAGCTTACACCGGGGGAACTGATGGATCTCTCCGAAGAGGGCGATTGAATTCAAGAGGGACAGAGAGAGGGCCGGACAACCCCCGGGAAGTCCGTCTATCGTCTGCAAGGGAAATTCCCTCGACGGCGCGCGCGGCCCTTGGACGGTCATCGCCGATTCCTTCCCAAACCCCATCGAGCGAATCTGAAGTTTCATGCCCAGAACTCACTACGTCACGACACCGATCTATTACGTGAACGATGTCCCTCACATCGGACACGCCTACACCACGATTGCGGCCGACTGCATCGCCCGGTTCCGACGCCTCGCCGGAGATGAGGTCTTTTTCCTGACGGGAACGGACGAGCACGGGCAGAAGGTGGAGCGGGCGGCCCAGGAACAGGGACTGAACCCCATGGCCCTGGCTGATCGGGTGGTGGGGCGCTACCGTCATCTCTGGGACCGGCTGAACATCAGGCCGAATGACTTCATCCGCACCACCGAGACCCGGCACCGCCAAGGCGTGGAGGCGCTCTTCCGCCGCGTGCAGCAAAGAGGGGACATCTATCTGGACGAGTACGAAGGGTGGTACTGCACACATTGCGAGTCCTTCTGGACGGAATCCCAGCTTGTCGGGGGGAAATGTCCCGAGTGCGGGAGGCCGGTGGAGCGCCTGCGGGAGGAAAGTTACTTTTTTCGGATGTCCAAATACCAAGAACCGCTCCTGCGCCATCTGGAAGAGAACCCCGGTTTTATTCTTCCCGAGAGCCGCCGGAACGAGATACTCCGCTTCGTCGAAGGGGGGCTGCGGGATCTGAGCATCAGCCGGACGACTTTTCGGTGGGGCATTCCCGTCCCCGGGGGGGAAGGGCACGTTCTCTACGTGTGGTTTGACGCCCTCACCAACTACATCTCCGCCCTGGGGTTCGGGCGGCAGGGCGCCGAGAATAATTACGAGAAGTTCTGGCCGGCCGACGTTCACCTCATCGGCAAGGACATCCTGCGCTTTCACGCCGTCTATTGGCCGACCTTCCTCCTGTCCGCGGGTCTGCCGCTGCCCCGATGTGTGTTCGCCCACGGGTGGTGGACGGTGGAAGGGAAAAAGATGTCCAAGTCCCTGCGGAACGTCGTGGAGCCCAACCGGCTCCTGGACGGGTACGGGACCGACGCCGTCCGTTACTTCTTGTTGCGGGAGGTCCCCTTCGGGCAGGACGGCGATTTCTCCCACAAGGCCCTGATCGACCGGATCAACAGCGACCTGGCCAACGACTTGGGCAACCTCCTGCACCGCACGGTCAGCATGATCGGCCAGTTCTGCGCGGGGGAGGTGCCGAGGTCGGCTGAGAGCGGAGATCGGGAAGAGGGTACTCGCCAGGCCGCGCGCCAAACGACGGAGGCCCTTTTGAACGACCTGGAAACCCTCGGTTTTCAGCCGGCGCTGAAAAGAATTTGGGAATTTGTCAACCGGGTCAATAAGTACTTGGACGAGCGGGCTCCGTGGTCATCGGCCAAGGCGGGGGATGAGAGCGGGGTAGCCACCACGCTCTACACCGCCGTCGAAGCCTTGCGGGTTGTCTCGGTGTGGCTGTGGCCCTTCATGCCGGAGACCTCTTTGAGGATCCGTTTCCGTTTGGGGTTGGCCGAAGATGAGCGCCCCCGCTCGCTGGAGGAAGCCAAAAGTTGGGGCCTCCTTCCGGCGGGCAGGGCCGTGCGTCCGGGGCCGCCCCTGTTCCCGCGCATCGAGGCGGATGCCGCGGCCGAGATCGAACAGGCTGTAAGCCGGGAAGTCGCCCACGTCGGCGAAGGACCCGCAGGGCAAACCCCGCAAAAAGCGAGAACCGGCGAAGCGGCAGCCGGGCGTGTGTCCGAGGATGAGGGCGTCGCATTGATCGACTACGAGGCTTTTACGCAAGTCTCTCTGCGCGCCGCGCGCGTGATCTCCGCCGAGAAGGTCGAGAGGTCGAAGAACCTGCTGAAGTTGCGTGTAGACCTGGGCGAGGAGGAACGAACGGTGGTGGCCGGCATCGCGGGCAGCTACCCGCCGGAGGAGTTGGCCGGGAAGACGGTGGTCTTGGTCGCCAACCTGAGACCGCGCGAGCTCATGGGCGTCGAGTCCCAGGGCATGGTGTTGGCGGCCAAAAAGGGGGCGGGGTACACTCTGGTGACGCTCGACGAGGCCGTTCCTCCGGGAACCCCCATCCACTGAGACGCCCGCGCGAATTTGCCGGCCATCGGCTGCGGTCTCGACCCTCCGGCAAAAAGTAAGGGACGACGGCTTGTGGAAGAAAAACTGAACCTGGCATGGGTGGACAGCCATTGTCATCTGGAGGACTCCCAGTTTGACGAGGACCGCCCGGGGGTTGTGGAGCGCGCCGAAAAGGCGGGGGTCAAGTACATCCTGACCTTCGGCTCGGACATTGTCAGCAGCCGGCGGGCGGTCCAGTTGACCCGGACGTCGGAGGCGGTCTACGCCGGGGTGGGGGTGCATCCCCACAACGCCCAGAAGGCGGGCAAACGCACCTTCGCCACCCTCACCAAGCTGGCGGCGGAACCGAAAGTGATGGCCGTCGGCGAAGTCGGCCTGGATTACTACCGGGATCACTCCCCGAGAGAGGTTCAGCAGCAGGTCTTTCGGAATCAAATCCGGGTCGCGAAGAAGGTCGGCCGGCCCCTGGTGCTCCACGAACGCGACGCCCACGAGGACATGATCCGAATCCTTCAGGAGGAGCGGGCCTGGGAGGTCCGGGGGGTGATCCATTGCTTCACCGGAGGTCTTCGGGAGGCCGCGAACTACCTGGACCAGGATTTTTACATTTCGCTGGCGGGGCCGGTGACGTTTCCCAATTCAACCGACCTGCAGAACGCCGTGCGGGAGATCCCGCTGGAGCGCTTGTTGATCGAGACCGACGCCCCCTATCTGACTCCGGCGCCTTTTCGGGGCCGAAGGCCGAACGAGCCGGCGCTGGTGGTGCGCGTCGCGGAGAAGGTCGCCGGGCTGCGGGAGATGCCGCTGGAGGACCTCGCCCGGATCACGAGCTACAACGCCTACGAGCTGTTCGACATCCCCTCGGTCAGCCCGGCGCCGCAGATGGTCTACAAGATCCGGGGCAACCTCCACGTGAATCTCACCTATACCTGCACGAACAATTGTTTCTACTGTCCGCGCTTCGCCTCGGACTTCCACTACGGGCACAACCTGAAATTGGAAAGGGAGCCGAACGTGGAGGAGGTCTGGGAGGCGATCAAGGCCTTCGGCGACCTAAAGAGGCCGGTCACCTTCAGCGGGTACGGAGAGCCCTGTCTGCGCCTGGACGTCCTGAAGGAGGTCGCCCGCAGGGTCAAGGAAGCCGGAGGAACCGTGCGGGTCCTCACCAACGGGCAGGGCAACCTCATTCACGGGCGGAACATCCTGCCGGAGCTTCGGGGTCTGGTCGATGAGATCCGCATCTCTCTTCACGCCGAGTCGGCCGAGAAGTATATGAAGGTTTGCGCGCCCGAATTGGGGGAAAAAACCTTCGAGGGCGTCTACGGGTTCATCGGGGAGGCGAAGAAGTTCATCCCGGACGTTGAGGTGGTCATCCCCAACCGCCCGCTGATCCTGGACGTCCAGAAGCTGGAGAAGGTTGCCGCCGAGGACCTGAACGTCAAGGTCGTCCGCCACGACTTCGCCGTGTTCGCCTGAGCTGGCTGTCTCAGACCAAGCCGGGCGGGTCGGGGAGGGTTGGCCTGCGCAATTTCCAAGTTATTCAAATGTTGCATTTCCTGAAAAAATCCAAAGGGGTCTTCTAAGCGGAGCGGGGAATCCCGCCTTTCAAAGGTATTGGGCCGGTACAGGAGTCACCGACTCTCGCCCGGCCCCTACCTAGCAACTGCAAAGCAGGAGTAGCCACGATTTGAGCGAAGGGTCAATGACCTGAGCGGAAATCGTGGCACATGCTCTAAGCCCGAGCTCCGCTGCGGGCTACGCCCTGCGCTCAGATCGAGGCTGCTCCATTCTTCTTCTGGAAGCCTGTCGGTTTTCGAGAGTTGGGGGAGGGGCTCCGTACCCTCCCGACTTGACTCAGGTGGGGGCCGGCTCTTCGATTCGGATTCGTTCGATGGAGAGCGCCCGCCCCGTCTCTCCATCGACCGTGAGGAAGACGGCGTTGAGTTGCGCAGGGCCGGAGGCCGGCTCGAAGCGCTGGGGAAGCGCCGTGAGAAACCGCTGAATGGCGAGGTCCCGTTTCACGCCGATGACGGAGACCCAGGGGCCGGTCATGCCCACGTCCGTAATGTAGGCCGTTCCTCCGGGCAGGATCCTTTCATCACAGGTCTGGACGTGGGTATGCGTTCCCAGGACCGCCGAGACCTGGCCGTCCAGGAACCACCCCATGGCGATCTTCTCCGAGGTGGCCTCGGCGTGCATGTCCACGAGGATGACGGGGGTCTCCGCCCGCAGCCTTTCCACCTGCTCGGTCGCAGCCCGGAAGGGACAGTCCAGGGGGAAAGGGCTGAAAACCCGCCCGAACAGGTTCAGGACGCCGACTCGGACCCCACGGGAGGCCTGATAGACATGGGCGCCCCGGCCGGGCGTTCCCGGCGGATAATTGGCGGGGCGGAGAATCCGAGGCTCAACGGGAATGAGATCCAGGATTTCGCGTTTGCCCCAGATGTGGTTTCCCGACGTCAGAACCTGAACGCCCACCCGGAACAATTCGTCCGCCACCTCGCCCGTCAGGCCGACCCCCCCGGCCGCGTTCTCGCCGTTGGCGACGCAGAAATCCACATTGTGCTCGGCCATCGACTCCGCAAGGCGTTCCCGCAAGATCCGCCGGCCCGGTTTCCCGACAATATCTGAGATGAACAGGATCCTGACGATCCCTGACGCTTCGGTCAATCAGAGCCCCTCATTGGGCAAGTTCCACCGCGCGGGTCTCGCGGATCACCGTCACCTTGATCTCTCCCGGATAGGTGAGATCCTCCTCGATCCGCTTGGCGATGTCCTTGGCCAGGAAGATGGCCTCGGCCTCGTTGACGGCGCCGGGCTCGACGATGACCCGGATCTCCCGGCCGGACTGAATGGCGTACGTCTTCTCCACCCCCTTGAAGGACTCGCCGATTTTCTCGAGCTGCTGTAGGCGTTTGATGTGGGAATCCAGGGTCTCCCGCCGGGCTCCGGGGCGGGCGGCCGACAGGGAGTCCGCCGCGCAGACCAGGACAGACTCCAGGCTGGTGGGTTCCTCCTCTTCGTGATGCGCCGCGATGGCGTTCAAGACGATGGGATGCTCTTGGTGGCGGCGGCAGACCTCCATGCCGATCTGGATGTGGGAACCCTCCATTTCGTGGTCCAGGGCCTTGCCGATGTCATGAAACAGGCCAGCCCGTTTGGCCAACTTCACGTCGGCGCCCAGCTCCGCGGCCATGAGCCCGGCCAGATGGGCCACCTCTTTGGAGTGCATGAGCACGTTTTGGCTGTAGCTGCTGCGATAGTTCAACCTGCCCAGGAGCCGCAGGAGTTCGGGGTGGACCCCGTCCACGCCCACCTCAATGGCCACCTGTTCACCGAGCTCCCGGACCGCCTTCTCCATTTCGTCCTTCACCTTCAGGACGACATCCTCGATGCGGCGGGGGTGGATCCGGCCGTCCGAGACCAGGCGCTCCAGGGCCCTGCGGGTGATTTCCCGCTTGACGGGGTCGAAGCCCGAAATGATCACCGCTTCGGGGGTGTCGTCGATGATGAGGTCCACGCCGGTCGCCATCTCGAGGGCGCGGATGTTTCGGCCCTCGCGGCCGATGATCCGCCCCTTCATCTCGTCGTTGGGCAGGTTGACGACGGAGAGGGTGCTCTCCGCCACGTGGTCGGCGGCGTAGCGCTGGATGGCGATGCTGATGATCCGGTTCGCCTCCCGTTCGGCGTGTTCCCGGGCCTCTTCCTCGATCCTCCGCACCCGGTTGGCGCACTCGTGGCGGGCCTCTTCGATGAGCTGGTCCATCAGGAGTTTCTTGGCTTCCGTCGAGGTCATGCCCGATACGCGCTCCAGCGCCCGAGCCTGTTCCTGGCGGATCTGTTCGATCTCAGCCAGGCGGGATTCGCTCTCTTTCTCTTGCTGGGCAATCTGGCGGGATTTCTCTTCGATCCCCCGCTCCCGGGCTTCCGCGGCTTCCCGCTTCCTCTCCAGCCCCTCTTCCCGCTGCAGAATAAGGCGTTCCTGGGACTGAAGCTCCCCCCTTCGCTCCTTGATCTCCAGATCCAGTTCTTTGCTGACGCGCAGGGTTTCTTCTTTCGCCTCCAGCGCGGCTTGGCGGCGGACGTCATCCGCCTCACGCTTTGCCTCGGCCCGGATCCTCGCGGCTTCTTCCTGAGCCTGTTGAAGCTTGGCGCGGACAGAGACACGACGCAGGGCGAACCCGATCAGGCCCCCGAGGACGAGGAGTCCCGCCGTCAGGCCCAAACCCGCCGGAGTCATCCAGTAGACCATTAACTCCGACACAGCCATTCACCTCCTTGGCGATTCAGCGGAGTTCACCGCCGAATGGGAAAGACGCCTCCAATAGGGTTGCAACGAACAACGCCGGACTCGGTGACGATCCGGTGCATCGGAACGTCCCATTCCGCTCGGGGCAGCCGCCCTGCCAGCTGGCTTGAGAAAGCCAGGCCGATCCGCCAGGCGTCGGTGCGGGCGGAGGCCAGGAGACCGTCATAGTATCCCTTCCCGAATCCAAGACGGAATCCTCGCCGATCAAAAACCACCCCGGGAATCACGAAGCAGTCCATTCGTCCCGGTTCCACCGGACGGGGATCGCGGGGCTCGAAGAGCCCCCATCGACTCCGGACCCAGCCCGAACCGGGCTCCCTGGAACCCGGCACATCCTTCACTTCTGAGAGAATCAGTCCTCCTTCGCGCCCCGGCGGGACCACGGGAACCGCCAACCGGTATCCGCGTTCAAGGGCCTTGCACATCAGCGGCCGTGTCCGGACCTCCCGGTCGAAATCGACATAACAGGAGAGCCAGACAGTCTCCCCCACCCGTTTTCTCGCCTCCATCTCCCGAACGGCCCGTAGCGCCCAGATCCGGCGAAGGACGGCCCGGCTCAAGGACTCGACGGTCCCCTGGGGGAGCGCATTCCGGCCCGCCAGAAATTCCCGCCGCAATCGGGCTTTCTCTGCGGCCTTGCTCCAACCCGAGAGCTTCTCGTTTTGAATGTCTTGGGGTCGGACCGTCACGCTGAAGCTCCACCTGCGCGACGGAGGGGGGATTTCAGAAGGACGGTTCGCGTTGGTTGCGGAGATGCGGGTGAAAACTCTCGGTTTCCGTCAGTCCTTCCTGACCCGCCGGGCAGTCCGTCCTTCGTCCCAACAGAAGGCACGGACAAACTCTGATCGGCGGGAGAAACCGTCGGGAGGGACTCCGATTCGTCCCCGGTCCCGAGGAGCCTTTCTCAATGAGCAACAACTTGACCATCCGATAACCAACGGCAGATTCGCCTGGAGAATCCTTCCGCTCCTTCGCGTTTCGGGATTCGCCGCCGTCCGTTTTCCACCCCCCCGGGCGGCAAACAGACGGCGGCCCCTGCGTGATTAGGTCCCCTGCCGCAATGCCGTGTGGTCAGAATTTTTGAACCTGGAAGAACCAGGTGGGCGCCGCGGAGGGCGTTTCAGGCTCGCTCCGTCGCGGGAGGTGCACACCACGCCCTGCTCCAGGCTCCCTTTTCTGCTCTGTTGGCTCAAAAACTGCTCTTCCCATCACGGGCATGGCAGGGGAAATCTGTCTCCCTGGTTAACCTGCGTTTTCCACCATTTGAAGGAGCGCGTGGGTGCGCCGGCCCCACTCCGCTTCCTTCTCGCTTTCCTTTCTCTCGCTCTGGAAGAGATCATTTGCGATGTTGAGCGCCGCCAGGACAGCGATCTTCTGGGTGTCCGCGGCGTTGGACTGCACGGCCAATTTTCGCATCTGGTCCTCGACGTAACGGGCCAGCGTGCGGGTGTATTCCGGGTCAGCGCCCCCTCGGATCACGTAGGATTTGCCGAAGATCTCAATCGAGATGGTTTTCCGTTCCGTCACGGATGTCTCTCCCATTCCTAACCCGCCCGGCTCATCTGGGAAAGGGTCGCCAGCAAGGATTCCACCCGGTCTCTCACGCCTTGCCGTTCCCGCATCAGCAAGTCATCGGCCCGATCCCGTTCCTCGGGACCCTCTTCACCCGATCTTCCCGGACCGCCGGCTTCCAGCTGCTCCACACGGGACTTCAAGTCGTCCCGTTCGGCCAGCAGGGCCCGAATCTGCTCTTCTAACCGCTGCAGGTTGTCCAGGCTCGTCATCTGATTCGCCTTCCCGAGCAAACTCTAACACTTAAGATATATTACTCCAATGTGTCGAGCCAAAAAAGTCCTATTCTCGATCTACCTCAGTTGGGCCCCAAACTCCCGGCAGAGTCGCGAGACGATCTGCTCGTGCACTCCGTTCACCTCTTCTCCCGTGAGGGTCCGGTCGTCGGCCCGGTAGAGCAGGGCGAAGGCGACGCTCTTCTGCCCTTCGGGAACGGGGTCTCCCGAGTGTACGTCGAAGAGAGCCGCCTCTCGGACCCAGGGGGCCCCGGCTTCCAGGATCGCGCACTTTATGGAGTCCGTCCCGATTTCCGTCGGAATGACGACCGCCAGGTCGCGGCTGGTCGCAGGAAAGCGGGGCAACGGACGAAACACGGGCGCGCCCGGCGCCGCGCTTCGAAGGAGGTCTGCCGAAACCTCGAAAAACACCACCGCTTGAGGCATGTCCAATTTCCTTTGGACCTCCGGATGGACGACTCCCAGCTCCCCGAGCCTTTCCTCCACCTCCGATGCGCCCCGGCGGAGCCAAACGCTCGCCGAACGGGTCGGGTGAAAAGGGAGACCGCAACCGGGCTCATACCGGAGGCCGTCGATGCCGAAGGTGGAGAGCAGGAGTTCCAACAACCCTTTGATGTCGTAGAAATCCCGCATCCGCTTCTGCTCGTCCCACAAACCCCGCCCGGGGACCTGGCTCAGGACGCTCGCCACGTGAAGTTCTTCGGCCGGGAGGCCTTCCGGCGTCGAAGGGGGCCGAAAGACCCGCCCCGCCTCGAAGAGGCGGACGTCAGGGACGCCGCGGTTCATGTTGGTGGCCGCGTTCCTGAGCAGGCCGGGCCACAAATCCGTGCGAAGGTACTCCCCCTCCCGGCTGAGGGGGTTTCTCAGTTGCAGAGCACCGGCCGCGTCTTCGGAATCTCCCGCCCCGCGTGACTCCTCTTCGGACACAAAGTTCAGATTGACGGCCTCCAAAAGGCCGGCCCCGGCCAGCGTGGCCCGCACCCGGCCCAAAAACTCCCATTCGGAAGGCGGACCGAAAGGGACCTCTCCACCGGCCGGGAGGGTGACGGGGAAGCGGTCATATCCGTAGATGCGCGCCACTTCCTCGATCAGGTCCATCTCGCGGGAGAGATCCATCCGGTGGGTAGGTATGCGAACGGAAAGTGTTTCCTGTCCCTCGGCCGCCGTTAGCTCCATCCCCAGGGAGAGCAGAATGTCCGACACCTCGCGAATGGGCAGCTGCATCCCCAGGACGCGCTGAATCTGGGGGGTTCGAAGAAAGACCAATTTCCTCTCGAAGGGGCTGGGGCATACGTCGATGACGCCGCGAGCGACCTTTCCCCCCACGAGCCGGCGGATGAGGTCCGCCGCGCGGTCCAGGGCCGTCGGGGCGCCGGCCGGGTCCACGCCCCGCTCAAACCGGTAGGACGCCTCTGTGGAGAGCCCCAGTGCGCGGGAGGTCCGGCGGATGCCCCCCGGCTGGAAAAAGGCGCTCTCCAGAAGGATGGCCCTGGTGTCGGCCTTCACTTCCGAGGCGAGCCCGCCCATCACGCCCCCGATGGCCACCGGGCCCTGTCCGTCGCAGATCATGCAGGCCCCCTCGGGCGGGGTGCGCTCCAGCCCGTCGAGGGTGGTGAACGTTCCGTCCTCGGGCCTCCACCTGCGGACGACGATCCGGCTTTCCCCCAACTTTTCCAGGTCGAAGGCATGAAGGGGTTGGCCTCTTTCCAGCATGATGTAATTGGTGGCATCAACCACATTATTGATGGGGCGGATGCCTGCCGCTCGGAGCCGCCACTGCACCCAGACGGGCGAGGGTCCCACCCTCACGCCCTCAACGACGCGGGCGGTGTATCGAGGACACAGGTCGGCGCACTCCACAGAGACGGCCGCAAGGCCGTGAATCGGGACGCCGTGCTCAAGGACCCGCGGTTTGGAGGGGTGGAGCGGAGCCCTCTGATAGCAGGCGACCTCCCGCGCGATCCCCAGGACGCTGAGGCAATCTCCACGGTTGGGCGTCACTTCCACTTCCAACACGAAGTCCCGAAGGCCGGCCGCTTCGGCCAGCGATTTTCCGGCCTGCCAATCCGGTTCCAGGACCCAGATGCCGTCCGATGGATCCTCGAAGCCGAGTTCGGAGGCCGAGCAAATCATCCCTTCGGAGACCTGGCCGCGAAATTGCGCCGCCTTGACCTTCTTGCCGTCCGGAAGCGACCCCCCGGGCGGGACGACGGGGACCCGCTGACCCGCCGCGACATTGGGCGCGCCGCACACGATGCTCCGCTCGCCGCCGCCGAGCGAAACGCGGCACAATTTGAGTTTCTCGGCGCTCGGATGCGGGCGCACGTCCAGGATTTCCCCGACTTTCACCGAGTCGAACTCCCCGCCGATCGCCTTCACGCTCCCCACCTCGACGCCGTTCATGGTGAGGGCGTGGGCCAGCTCTTCCGGGGTCCCGTCAAACTGGATGAACTCGCTCAGCCAACTCCACATGACTTGCACGGGTCTGGCCTTCCCGTCGCCGCCCTCAGAACTGGGAGAGGAAGCGGATGTCGTTATCGAAGAACAGCCGGATGTCGTCGATGCCGTACTTGAGCATGGCCACGCGTTCCACGCCGAGACCGAAGGCGAAACCGGTCACCTCTTCTGGGTCATAGCCGACGAACCCGTACACCGCCGGGTCCACGATTCCGGCTCCGAGGATCTCCAACCACCCGGAACTCCCGCACACCCGGCAGCCCCTTCCTCCGCAGATGACGCATCGGATGTCCACCTCGGCGCTGGGTTCGGTGAAGGGGAAAAAGCTCGGGCGGAAGCGTACGCCCACGTCAGGTCCGAACGTGGCGCGAAGGAAAAACGATAGGGTTCCCCGAAGGTCGGCGAACGTCACGTTCCGGTCCACCAGGAGTCCTTCCACCTGGTGAAACATGGGCGAATGGGAGACGTCCGCGTCGCACCGGTAGACCTTGCCGGGAGCGACGATCTTCACAGGGGGTTCCTGCTTCTCCATCACGCGGATCTGCACCGGTGAGGTATGGGTGCGCAGGAGGGTCGTCTCCGTCAGGTAGAAGGTGTCGTGCATGTCGCGGGCCGGGTGGTCGGCCGGGATGTTCAGGGCCTCGAAATTGTAATAATCCGTCTCTACCTCCGGTCCCTCCGCGATGTCATACCCCAGGCGCTGGAAGGTCCGGAGGACCTCATCCATCACCTGGTAGACGGGATGCAGGCGCCCCGCGGGTCGGGACCGGCCGGGCAGGGTTACGTCAAAAGAGGGATCGCCCTGTTCGAGCGCCCGACGGCGGAGGGCTTCGAGTCGGCGTTGGATGACGGCCTCGACTTCGGCCTCGACGGCGTGAACGGCCTTTCCCAATGCGGGACGGTCCTCGGGCGGGAGATTCCGCATGCGCTTGAGGTGTTGGGTCAGAATCCCCTTGCGTCCTAAATAGCGGGTCTTGACGATCTGAAGATCTTCTTCTGACTGAGAGGCTTCAGCCTCCTCGGCCGCGCGGCGGGGCAGGTCTTGCAGGTCTTTGCTCATCAGGGTTCGTATGGAGGGCGCGAAGGCGTCCTTCCCTGTGCAAAGGGAGTCCGTTGCGTGAAAGAAGGCGCCGGGGCGCCCGGTGTCTCTCGGTCGTCATCGGATGCGGCGGATCTGGCCTCGAAGCCCCGGCCTGGCCGGATCCAGGCGGGCTTCAATCAGACATGCTCTTTGGCAAGAGCGGCCAGCTTGGCAAAGGCCTCGGAGTCGTGGACGGCCAAATCCGCGATGACCTTTCGGTCCAGGGCCACCTGCGCCTTGTCGAGCCCATGAATCAACTGGCTGTAAGAGAGTCCGTGCTCGCGGGAGGCCGCGTTGATCCGGGTGATCCACAACCGGCGGAACTCTCTTTTTCGCTGGCGGCGATCTCGATACGCGAAGGCCAGGGCGCGCTCGACCGTCTCTCGGGCGATCCGGTAGTTGTTGCGTCGCCGCCCCCAGTAGCCCTGGGCCCGTTTGAGAAGTCTTTTGTGCCTGCGTTTGCTCGCCGGCGCGTGGGTTGCCCTCGGCATGGTTCGGTTCCTATCGTTTGCCCAGGAGGACCCGCACCCGCCGGGCGTCGCCTGGAGCGGCCAGGCCGGGTTTCCTCAGAGAACGTTTCCGCTTCCGGGTCTTGTGCGTCAGGAGATGGCTTTTGAAGGCGTTGGCGCGCCGGACCTTCCCCTTGCCCGTGTACCGAAAGCGCTTGGCGGCGGCTCGATTGGTCTTTAACTTGGGCACGGAGACCTCCTTGGTCAACTATTCTTGTGGGGGGTGGGGGCAAGCACCATGCTCATGTTCCGCCCCTCCTGTGTGGGCTCCTGCTCCACTTGGGCGATGTCTTTCAGTTCCTCGGTCATTCGGTTCAGGAGGCGAAGGCCCAGATGCTGGTGCATCATCTCCCGGCCGCGAAACATGATGGTCACCTTCGCCTTGTTGCCCTCCCCCAGGAACCGCCGAATATGACGGGCCTTGAATTGAAAATCGTGTTCTTCGGTCTTGGGGCGTAACTTGACTTCCTTGACCTGGATGTTTTTTTGTCGCTTCTTGGCCTCGTGGGACCGCTTGCTTTGCTGGTATTTATAGCGGCCGAAATCCATGATCCGGCAAACGGGCGGGTCGCTGTTGGGGGAGACCTCCACCAGGTCGAGAGCACTCTCCTCGGCGGCCGCAAAGGCCTCCTCAATCGCCATGATCCCCAACTGCTCACCGTCGTGGTCCACGACCCGGACCACCTTGGCGCGGATGTCCTGGTTGATCCTTTGCGAAGGTTTCTGGGGGCTCCTGTCAAAAAAGGGTCTTCTCGCTATATTCCCACCTCCCTGGTCAGGGGTCCGCGTTCTCGCCGGGCGTCTGGGGCGTCCTCTCCGGCCGGACCCGCTCCAAAAGTTCGTCGAGGCTCATCGCGCCCAGGTCTCCCTGGGACCGCTCTCGGACGGCGACCGTTTCAGACTCTTGCTCTCGATCCCCGACGACCAACAGATAAGGGATGCGCTCTAAGCGCCCCTGCCTGATCTTGTATCCCAATTTTTCGCTGCGCTCATCCACCTCAACCCGGACGCCCGCCTGCGAGAGGCGAGCGGCGACGCCCCGGGCATACGGGTGATTTCGGTCGGTGATGGGCAGGACCTTGGTCTGGACCGGCGCCAGCCAGAAGGGGAAGGCCCCGGCCGTATGCTCGATCAACGCCCCCACGAACCGCTCCAACGAGCCCAAAAGCGCCCGGTGGATCATGTACGGCGCGTGAAGCTCTCCGTCGCCGCCTACGTACTTCAGATCAAAGCGCCGCGGCAGGTTAAAGTCAAATTGAATGGTGGAGGCCTGCCATCCCCTGCCCAGCGCGTCCACGATCTTGACATCGATTTTCGGCCCGTAAAAGACGGCCTCCCCCTCGCAGCGTTTGTAGGAGAGGGAGCGCTGGTTGAGGGCCTTCAGCAGGGCGGCCTCGGCGGCCTGCCATTCCTCGTCCTTCCCCGCGTACTTCTCCGGGCGGGCCGGGTCTCTCACGCTCAGTTCGACGTCGAATTTCTCGAACCCGAACGTGGAGAGCATGAAGAGCGTCAGGTCCAGAACGCCCAGGATCTCCCCGGGGAGCTGCTCGAGGGTGCAGAAGATGTGGGCGTCGTCCTGGGTGAACCCCCGGACGCGCAGCATTCCGTGCAGCACGCCCGAGCGCTCGTTGCGGTAGACCGTTCCCATCTCGGCGAACCGGATCGGGAGGTCCCGGTAGCTCCTGCGCTGGTGCTGGTAGATGAGGATGTGACCCGGACAGTTCATGGGCTTGACGACGTATTCTTCCCCCTCGACCTCCAGGGTGAACATGTTCTCTCTGTAATAGTCGTAATGCCCCGAGGTCCGGAAGAGGCGAGAGTGGGCCAGGTGGGGAATGACCACCAGCTCGTACCCCCGTCTCACGTGCTCGTCTTCCCAGAATCGTTCGATGACTTTTCGCAGCGTGGCGCCGCGGGGAAGCCAATAAACCAGGCCGCTTCCGGCCTGTTCGTGGATAAGGTAGAGGCCGAGTTCTTTGCCGAGTACGCGGTGATCGCGGCGGCGGGCTTCCTCTTGAAGGCGAAGGTACTCATCCAGGGCTTCCCGGGTAGGGAAGGAAGTTCCGTAGATGCGCTGAAGCATCTTGTTCCGCTCGTCCCCGCGCCAGTACGCCCCAGCCACGGAAAGGAGCTTCACGGCGCCGATCACACCCGTCGAAGCAACGTGGGGACCCCGGCAAAGGTCCAGCCATTCGCCCTGACGGTAAATGGAAACCGTCTCGTCGGGGATCTCCTCTAAGATCTCCACCTTGTAGGACTCGTTCCGGTCCTGGAACAGCCGGCGCGCCTCCTCTCTGGAAGTTTCCTCCCGGACGAAAGGCCGGTCTTCTTCCTGGATTTCCCGCATCCGGGCTTCAATCCGAACCAGGTCTTCCGGCGTGAAGGGCTCGTCCCGGTCGAAGTCGTAATAAAACCCGTCCTCGATGGGGGGGCCGATGGTGACCTTCGTGCCGGGGAACAGGTCCTGGACCGCCTCGGCCATGACGTGGGCGGTGCTGTGCCGATAGACCTCCCGGCCTTCGGGGTCCTCGAAGGTCACCGGACGGGCCTGGTCCGTGTCGATCGGCGTCGCCAGGTCCACCAGCCGGTCCCTGACCTTCCAGACCAAAGCATCGGACGAAATTTTCTCGCGCGACTCCGCTCGCGCCCCGGCGGGGGCCTCAGGCGCGCTCATGGCGTCTCCTGGGTGGGGGAGAAGAAAAGGCACCCGGGAATCCGTTCCGGGCTCCCAAGGTGCCTTTGCTCAGCGAATCTTTCCTGCGTGCGCAAGAGCCTGGCTCTTTCGACGGATTCAGCGAGGTCCTCCGGTTTGCTGAACAATACATGGTAGGCACGGGCGGTCTCGAACCGCCGACCTCTTGCGCGTCAAGCAAGCGCTCTACCCCTGAGCTACGTGCCTACACCTCTCCGCCTTGATTAATCCCTTGAATTGTTGAACCCAACCGTCTTGTTGTCAAGGAAAAAAAGTCCCTTGCGCTCAATGGGGAAGCTGGGCCCCCGGCGTCACCGAATGGCCGGGAACCCTTTTCCGCGGCCGAAGCCGGGGCCGGTCCTCTTCCGGCTCCATCAGCGCCAGCGCGAGGATCTCATCCACCCGCTCCACCAGGTGGATGCGCAAGGCCCGCCGCACGGCCTGGGGGATTTCCCCCAAATCCCGTTCGTTTTCCCGCGGGAGGATAACCGTTTCGCACCCCGCCCGATGGGCGGCCAGAATCTTCTCCTTGACGCCCCCGACGGAAATAACCTTCCCCCGCAGGGTGATCTCCCCGGTCATGCAGACGGACTTCCGCACACGCCGGCCGGAGAGCGCGGAGATCAGGGCCACCGCCAGGGTCACCCCGGCGGAGGGACCGTCCTTGGGGATGGCTCCCTCGGGGACGTGAATGTGGATGTCCTGTTTTTTGTAAAAGTCCCAAGGGAGCTCGAACTGGTCCGCCCGGGCGCGGACGTAGCTCACCGCCGCCCGTGCCGATTCCTGAAGCACCTCGCCCAGGTGCCCGGTCAGCGTCAGCTGGCCTGTACCGGCCATCAGTCCCACCTCCGTGAGGAGGAGATCACCCCCGTTCTCGGTCCAGGCGAGACCCGCCGCCACCCCCACTTCGGCGTCCTCCACGCCCTGGCTGGGTCGGTGGCGCGGCAGGCCGAGAAAGGACTGGAGATTCCCCGGATGAACGCGGACTGGGGCCTTGGGGCCGTCGGAAGCAACGCGGCGCGCCGCCTTTCGGCAAATGCCGGCCAGCTCCCGCTCCAGGTTTCGAACGCCGGCCTCGCGGGTGTATTCGCGGATGATCCCTTGGACCGCTTTGGGGGAGACGAGAATCTGTCTCGGCTTCAGGCCGTGCTGGGGAATCAACTTCGGCAGGAGAAAATACTTGGCGATGCTCATTTTTTCCCGCTCGGTGTAGCCCGGAATTCGCAGAATCTCCAGCCGGTCCCGGAGGGTGGGCGGAATTCCGTCCACGGTGTTCGCGGTCGGGATGAAGAAGACATGGGAGAGGTCGTAATCCACCTCCAGGTAGTGGTCGCTGAAGGCCTTGTTTTGCTCGGGGTCGAGGACTTCCAGCAGGGCGCTGGTGGGGTCGCCGCGAAAATCCGAACCGAGCTTATCGATTTCATCCAGCACCATCACGGGGTTGACCGTGCCGCCCCGGTGCATGCTCTGGATGATCCGCCCCGGCAGCGCCCCGATGTAGGTCCGGCGATGACCCCGGATTTCCGCCTCGTCCCTCACCCCGCCGAGGGAGATCCGGGCGAACTTCCGGTTGGTCGCCCGGGCGATGGAGCGGCCCAGGGAGGTTTTCCCGACCCCGGGGGGACCGACCAGGCAGAGGATCGGCCCCTTGGGCTTTCGGACGAGCCGGCGAACGGCAAGGTACTCGAGGATCCGCTCCTTCACCTTCTCCAGCCCGTAGTGGTCATCTCTGAGGACCGTCTCGGCCTGGGCGAGATCGAGCCTTTCCCGAGACCGCCTGGACCAGGGAAGCTCCACCAACCAGTCCAGGTAGTTGCGGACCACCGTGCTTTCGGCGGACATGGGGGGCATGGATTCCAGGCGGCGGATTTCCTTCTCCGCCTTCGCGGCCACCTCGGCGGGCATCTTGGCCTTGCGCACCTTGTTGCGGAACGCCTCGACCTCGGTTCGCAAGTCGTCCGCCGTCCCGAGCTCCTCCTGGATGGCCCTCATCTGCTCGGTGAGGTAGTACTCTTTCTGGCTCCGTTCGATGCGTTTCTTGACCCGCCCCCGGATCTCGCGCTCCACCCTCAGGACCTCGATCTCCGAGGCGAGGATGTCCAGCAGGTCCTTCAGTCGCTCGGCCGGTGTCAGGTCCTCCAAGAGGCGCTGCTTGTCCGGCATCTTGAGGGGCAGGTTGCCTGCGATGTTATCCGCCATGACGCCGAGGTCGGAGGCGTTCTCCACCGACGTGAGCACTTCGGGAGGAATCCGCTGGCTGAGCTTCAGGTACTCCTCGAAGCCCTGCAGGACTTGGCGCGCGAGGGCCTGGTCCTCCACGCTGGCGGCGGGCGCCTCTTCGAAGCCGACGACCCGGCCATTCAGGAGATGGCCGTCGTCCTCGACCTCCAGGATGCGGACCCGCACCAGGCCTTCGACGAGGAGCTTGACGGTTCCGTCCGGAAGGTTGATGGCCTGGATGATTTCGGCGCGCGTGCCGATGGTGAACAAGTCGGCAGCCGCAGGCTCCTCGACCTTGGAGTCCCGCTGGGCGACGAGGATGATGGGCTGTTTTTTCTCCACGGCCCGGCTGACCGAGTTCAGGGATTTTTCCCGCCCCACAAAGAGGGGGATCATGATGTGGGGAAAGACGACGATGTCCCGAAGGGGGAGGACGGGAAATCTCTCTCCGGCGATCGACTCTTCGCTGGGGACTTTCTTGGCAACGGACCGATGGGGGCGCATAAAGGGAGGGGTTCCGCCTCTCAGCTGGCTTGCTTCTTCTCATAGACCAGGAGGGGCGGCTCCCGGTGGTAGACGACGTCTTCGGTGATGACGCACTCTTTCACATCGGCGCGGGAGGGGATCTCGAACATGGTGTCGAGCATGATTTCCTCCAGGATGGACCGGAGCCCCCGGGCGCCGGACTTCCGTTTCAGGGCCTCCCGGGCGACGGCGCGCAGCGCTTCATCCGTGAAGCGCAGCGTGACCTTCTCGAATTCGAAGAGCTTCCTGTACTGTTTGGACAAGGCGTTCTTGGGCTCAGTGAGCACGCGCACGAGCGCGTCCTCGTCCAGTTCGTCCAGATAGGCGATGACGGGCAGACGCCCCACGAACTCGGGGATCAGGCCGTACTTGAGCAGGTCCTCGGGCTGGACCTTGGAGAGGATCTCGCCGATGCTCATATCGTCGCGGCTGCGGATGTCCGCCTCAAAGCCCATCGAGCGGGAGCCGACCCTGCGCTGGATGATTTGCTCCAGCCCGCAGAAGGCCCCCCCGCAGATGAAGAAGACCTGCGAGGTGTCCACCTGGAGGAACTCCTGGTGGGGGTGCTTGCGGCCCCCTTGGGGCGGTACGTTGGCCACCGTGCCCTCGATGATTTTCAGCAGCGCCTGCTGCACGCCCTCGCCGGAGACGTCCCGGGTGATGGAGGGGTTTTCCGATTTGCGGCTGATCTTGTCGATCTCGTCGATGTAGATGATGCCTTTTTCGGCCCGTTGGACGTCGTATTCGGCGTTTTGAAGGAGCTTGAGGATGATGTTCTCCACGTCTTCGCCCACGTAGCCCGCCTCGGTGAGCGTGGTGGCGTCCACCATGGCGAAGGGGACGTCCAGGATGCGGGCCATCGTCTGGGCCAAAAGGGTCTTGCCCGAGCCGGTGGGGCCGATGAGAAGGACGTTGCTCTTCTGGATCTCCACGTCGTTGAGATCGACGTTGGCTTCGATCCGCTTGTAGTGATTGTGGATGGCGACGGAAAGGACCCTTTTGGCCGTCTGCTGGCCGACCACGTAATCATCCAGGGTGGCCTTGATTTCTTTCGGCTTCGGGAGATGGCGCATCTGCTGGGCTTTCTCCTGCGTCCAATCCTCCACGATGATGTCGTTGCACAGATCGATGCACTCGTCGCAGATATAGACCGTGGGTCCGGCGATGAGCCTTTTCACCTCCTCCTGGCTCTTGCCGCAGAAAGAACACTTCAGATTCTGGTCTGCGTCACCCTTTTTTGGCATCGTTTCCCCTCACGTTCGGGGATGCTGGCCCCCCTTGACGGAATTCAGCCCTGTTTGTCCGCGTCCGTTTTTTGTTTGTCCCGAGAGACGATGACGTCGTCGATGAGACCATATTCTTTGGCGTCCAGGCCGGTCATGAAGAAGTCGCGCTCGGTGTCGGCGTGGACGCGCTTGAACGTCTGTCCGGTGTGGTGGACCAGGAGCTCGTCCAGCGATTCCCGCATTCTCAGGATCTCCCGGGCATGGATGTCGATGTCGGTGGCCTGGCCCTGAACGCCCGCCAACGGCTGGTGGATCATGATCCGGGAGTGGGGCAAGGCGAACCGTTTCCCCTTCGTCCCGGCGCTCAGGAGCAACGCCCCCATGCTCGCCGCCTGGCCGATGCAGATGGTGGAGATATGGGGCCGGATGTACTGCATGGTGTCATACAGGGCGAGGCCCGCCGTGACGACGCCGCCCGGGCAGTTCACATAGAGGTAGATGTCCTGGTCGGGGTCTTCGGCTTCCAGGAACAAAAGCTGGGCGATGAGCAGATTGGAAATGACATCGTCGATGGGAGACCCGAGAAAAACGATGCGGTCTTTGAGCAGGCGGGAATAGATGTCATAAGCCCGCTCCCCGCGGCTCGTCTGCTCGATCACCATGGGGACCAGATGAGCGTGTTCCACGTCTACTCCTCCGCCGGCGATCCGGCCGGCAATGGGGATAACTCTTCCTCCTCTGCGTCGTGGCCGTGCTCGGCGAGGACGCTCCGCTCCTCCTCCTTGACCACCACCCGGACCTTTTCCGCGAGGGAGTCTAGAACCTTCCTTTGGCGGAGTTCCTGTGCGATTCCGGCCAAGCCGTCGCGACCCTCCAGATACGACCGGAACTCCGGATACGGCTTGCCGTACCGCGCCGCCATCCGGCGGACCTCCGCCTCCACTTCCGCAGGCGCGACCTGGATATCGTCCCGATCCCCGATGCGGTCGAGAAGGATCCTTTCCTTCACGTTCTTGCGGGCCTGGGGCTCCAGATCCGCGGCGAGTCTGTCCCGGTCCAGCTTCTCTCGCTCTTTCGGCGCGATCATGCCCTGGACGTGTTGAATCAGCCCCTCCCGCTCGCCCTCCACGAGCCCCTTGGGCATCTCCAATAGAGCCTCTTCCACGAGCGCGTCCAGGATGGACCGCTTGAGGGCCGCCAGCCCCTGTTGCTCGGCGTTCTTTCCCAGGTCTTCCCGGACAGCCGCCCGCAGGTCGTCCAGGGACTGAAATTCTCCCAGCGATCGCGCGAAGTCGTCGTTCAGTTCGGGGTGGACGGGCACCTTGATTTCCAGGACGGCGACGGCGAAGTGAGCGGTTTTCCCCGCTAGGTCCGGATTCCGGTGATCGGGGGGAAAGACGGCTTCCACCCTGCGGGTCTCATCGACGGCCGCCCCCGGAAGAGCTTCCTCCAATTCGGGCAGTAGGGTTTTTCGCCCTACGACGAAAACCTGGCCCCGGGATTTGAGGTCGTCGCGCTCCACGCCGTCCACGGTGCCGCTGATGTCCAAGATGACGTGGTCCCCCTCCTGAACGGGGCGGCCTTCCACGTTTTCCAGTTGGGCGTGTTGCTCTCTGAGGTGGTCCAGCATGTGCTCCACGTCCTCGTCCAGGACGCGGGGGATCGGTTTCTCAAACTCCCGGCCCTCGAAGGCGGGGATCTCGAAGGCGGGGATCACCTCGACGGTCGCCGTGAAGCGAAGGGGTTCCTCTTCTTTCATCTCCACCGCGTCCACCTTTGGCTGTCCCACCGCATTGAGGGAGCTCTCTTCCAGGGCTGCGGCGTACGATTCGGGGATCAGGGTCTCCAGCACGTCCCGCTCGACGGCGTCGCGGTAATGCCGTTCCAAGAGGCTTCGAGGCACCTTTCCCTTTCGGAAGCCCGGCAGCCGCACCTTCTGGCGAAGTCGTTGGTAGGCCCGGTCAAAGGCCCGGCTCACGTCTTCGCTGGGCACCGCAATGGATAGCCGCTTGGTGCAGGCGTCGATCTCTTCAACGTCTACGCGCATAGAGATAACCGGAAACGGGTAAGGGCGTGGAGCTCAAAGGGGCTGTCTGGACGGATTGGCGGGTGGGCCTCCTCGGTGGTGCGAGAGGGGGGATTCGAACCCCCACGCCCGAAGGCACTAGATCCTAAGTCTAGCGCGTCTGCCATTCCGCCACCCTCGCGGCAACTCTGTTTCCCCCGACTGGCGCAAGCAGCGGCGGACCTGTCTGGTGAGCCGCCGGGGAGTCGAACCCCGAACCCACGGATTAAGAGTCCGTTGCTCTGCCAGTTGAGCT
>JBHIBA010000021.1:0-28956 GCA_046758845.1 Nitrospinota bacterium | reverse complement strand
ACATCCATCCCGATCAGGTCGTTGGGCTCATAGCCGAGCATGCGGGCCAATTTCTCATTCACATCCAAGATGCGGCCGTCCTCAGTGAGCCCGATGCCTTCGAAGCCGGCCTCGGACAATCGGCGAAAACGCTCTTCGCTTTCTCGGAGCGCTTTTTCCGCGTTCTTTCGCTCAGTGATGTCACGGACGAAGTGGATTACGCACTTCTCCCCCCTAACGTTCATGGTCCCCGCGCTCACTTCTACAGGGACGGACGTGCCGTCTTTCCTCAGCTCGGCGGACTCAAAGGGTTCCATGCCTTGCCTCTCAATGCGGGCGAGGCGTTCGGGCACCGAATCGCGGAACTCTGGGGCGACGATCTCCGACAGTGGCATCCCGACCAGATCCTCCCGCGTGTATCCGAGCAGCTCACACACCTTCTGATTGCAATCGACCAACCGTCCCGCTTCGTCGGTGATCTCGATGCCGTCTCGGGCCTGCTCGAACAGGGTGCGGTACCTCTCCTCCGAGGAGCCCAGATCCTCGTGAAGCCGGGCATTGTGTATCGCCACGGCCGCCTGCGCCGCGAAGGATTTCAGCAGGTCCAGCTCGTCGTGCGTCCAGTCGTGGGGCTTCTCGGCAAAACAGGACAGGACGCCGAGGAGCTCATCCCCCGCCAGAAGGGGGATCCCCGCGTATCCGCCGAAAGACTTTCCCTGGTCCCAAGGCAATTCCTCCCAACGCGGGTCGCGTCTCGCCTCCGGGACGGCCAGGATCTCCCGATGCTTCGCCACCCACCCGGTGAGAGTTTGGCCAACTTTCAGCAGATTGGAGGGGGGACGCTCGTGACTCTTCGGACCGGCGAAAGCATGGCGATAAGGGATAAGCGTCCTCCCTTCCCGGTTGAGAAGCCATACGCCCACCCGCAAACCCTCAATGAGTTGTTTAGCGTTTCCGAAGATGTTCTCAAGAAGCTCGTCCAGGTCTAGCGTCGAGCTCAGATTGCAGTTGATCTCGTTCAGCTTGGCGATTTGGGCGGATTTGCGGCGCACCTCATCAAAACCCCGGGCGTTCGCGAGGGCGATCGCCGCATGTGCGGCCAGGGCCTCCATCAGATGGATGTCGGATTCGTCGAACTTGTTAGGGTTCCTGGAAAGGCAGCTGAGGACGCCGGCGACCTCTGCATGGAGGACGAGAGGCGCCACGATGTAGGCGTGAACCCCCTGCTTCCGCGCCCAGTCGAGCTCACGCCACCTGGCATCCTGTTGCACATCAGATACAAAAAGCGGTTTCCTCCCGACAGCGGCTGCGCCCGCCAGCGTCCCCTGAACCGGGAGAGCCGGAACGCCCCCCGGCGGGTCCGGGATGGCGCCGAAGCTGGCCTTTGACTCTAGGTTCTTGCCGTCAGGACTTAACAGAAAAAGGCGAGACCGATCGCCCTCTAGGAGCTTTACCGCGCCCTGAACGATGGAAGTCAACACACCTTCCAGGTCCTGCTGTGAGGAGATCGGGCGGCTCAGGTCCTGAAGGACGGCCAGGCGTTCCGCGTGCATGCGGGCCAACCCTTCGCTTTTTTGCAACGCCTCCAGCGTCTGTGCGCATTCCATTGCGTGGCGGATGGACCGCACCAGCGTTCGGGTGTCCAGCTGTCCCTTGATCAAATAGTCCTGGGCGCCCACACGCATTGCCTTGACTGCAAGCCCTTCGTCCTCAAGCCTGGTCAGCACAATGACAGGCACCCGGGTACCCTCCCTTTGCACCCGAAGGAGCGTATCCAGACCCTCGGCGTCCGGCAGCCCGAGATCCAACATGAGGACGTCAATTTCGTTGCGTGCGAGGACCCCCAGCCCTTCGAAAAGCCGGTCGGCAACCCTCAGACGGAACGAATTTCCCCCCACCTGGCCCAGCATTCCCCTGATCAATCGGACGTCTCCAGGGTTGTCCTCGATGAGAAGAACCTGGATTTGTTGATCAAGCATGTCCTTCACTTCAGCGGTACGTTCACGATAGCGAATCAGGCCCCGGCGCCGAGACCTCTTGTGCCGCAGTTCATTTCGGATTTGCCGGGGTCTGGCGGACACATCGCCCTTCATCCTCGGCCCTGGGCCGGCAACTTCGTTCGGCTCCCCGAAGGGCCTTTACCCTCATCACCTGGCCCCCGGAAGATCTCCGGTAGCCGGGAGGCTATCCCGATTCGTTCAGATATAGACGGCGCACCCGGGCCGGTTCTTCCCCGCCTCCTGGGAAAGAAGATCGGTCCCAGTCCATGCACGTGTAGACGGAGGGTTTAGTTTCCGCTCGAATGGGGGCTGACGGGGTTTCGGTCATCCCCTAACAAGGGGCCGGCTGGGCTGGAACTGCGCGGTTTGCCGGGTCGCTGACCGGCGCGGGGGCGAAAATCGCCGGTTTGAACTGCTCGAGGAAGATACGCGCCGGGCCTTCCCTCTAACATGAGGCGAACGCCGCAGCGGGTTCAAGGGACTCGGCCCTTGAGTTTCCTGATTCCCCGGTCGGCTGTGAAAATGCAGGCAGATGAACAGGAAAGGGCCAGCAACACGCACCCGATCATGATGCGGTAACTTCCGGTCCACTCAAAGACGAGGCCCCCGAGCCAGGGCCCCAGGCCGCCCCCAAGACCAAAGCCGAGGGTCAAGAAACCGACAATGCTTCCGAAGTACGGTCCCCGATAAACATCCGATGCCAGCGCCGCGGGCTGGGCCGTCTGAGCGCCCGTTCCAAGACCGAAAAGAATGGCGAATGCATAGAGGCCCCAGAGCGCGCCGGCTGTCTGAGGCAACAGGAGGATGAGAAAACCAAGGCCCGTCGTGATCGCCCCCGTGATGAACGTCGGGACGCGTCCCAGATAGTCCGAGACCCCTCCCGCAACCGCCCGGTTGAGGAGGGAGAAGACGCCTGCCAGAGCGAGTACGCCGGACGCAAGCAGGGCGGAATGGCCGGTTTCGACGA
The DNA here is from genome assembly GCA_046758845.1 of Nitrospinota bacterium. Taxonomy (GTDB): domain Bacteria; phylum UBA8248; class UBA8248; order JACPRG01; genus JBHIBA01. Next base: position 26,010 of record JBHIBA010000021.1, on the reverse strand, counting down.
CCAAAGCGACAAGGTGGGCATTCACGAAGTGAATCGTGATGGCCATAAAGAACCAGGCCAGGGTGATCATCCAGATGGGACCGGTTTTCAGCGCTTCTTTGAGCGTCCAGGCTTCCCGGGGCGGACTGGATGGGCCCGTAGGCCGTCCGCCGGGTTGGGCGTCAACCTCGGGCGGCGGCTCCCTCATGACGGCGGTCCCCAACACCGTTACGAGGGCGAAAAAGAGGGCGCCCAGCGCAATCAGTCCCCTCCGCCAGCCGATAGACTCCACCAGGAGCTGGGCAAACGGCGCCAGCAGAGGGTAGGCGCCCGCCCCGGCGGTAACGAGCCCGAGGGCCAGACCGCGCCGGGTCTCGAACCACCTTACGACCAGACCTTGAGTCGGTCCGAAGCCCAGCGCCGCAAGGGAGATGCCGCCGAGCAGTCCATACGTCAGGTACACTTGCGCAAGCGTCTGGACCCGGCTGGCCAGAAAAAACGTCAAGCCCACCAGGATGCCGCTCATCAGATAGAACCGCTTCGGACCGAGCCTTCGCGAAAGGTTTCCCGCCAGGGCGCCTCCAAATCCCATCAGGAGCATACCCACAGAGTACGCGCCCGCCAGACTGGCCCGGTCCCACGGGAATTCCTTCAGCATTTCTACGTAAAAGATGCCGAAAACCCCCCGGCTGCCGAAGCCTACCATGGAGATCAATCCGGCGGATAAAGCGATGAGCCAGCGCTCGCGCATGGGATGGGCCCTCATCCGCTCGTTCGAGGCGGCGGGGGTCGCCGGGTCAGGGTCTGACGACGGAGGCGAACTCCACCCAAGCAATTCCGGTTCTCGAGTTGCTGTGCGGAGATTCTCTTTTGTCTCCTAATCCTAGAACGTACTATAGAGAGAAGTTCGGCCGTATATCAGAGATTCTGCTCGGTTTCAAAGGGAGGGGGCCATGCTGATCGCGGCCTTGAGAGCCGTTTTCATATTGAGGGAGAGAGAATGCTGGCGGGTCCTGGGGCGAGGGCTTGCGGCGACAACTGCCATTTTCTTCCTCCTGGGGTACATCGTGTGGTTTGTTCTGGCGCGAGTCACGGTCTTCGACATCGGGTGGCTCGACAAGTCGTTGGACGTCCTCGGGGGGCTGGCGGTGGTTGTCTTGACTTGGCTGCTGTTCCCCGCCGTTGCCACGTTGGTCATCACATTCTTCCTGGAAGGGATTATCGTCGTTATCGAAGCGCGCTACTATCCGGAGTTGCCCGCCCATAGAACGCCGTCCCTCGGGGAAAGTCTGGTCGTCGCCTTTCGGCTGACGAGCATTACGGTCTTTGTCAATCTGCTTGTGTTTCCCCTTTACTTTTTTCCCGCGATCGGACTTGCCGCTTCGTATTTGCTCAACGCCTATCTTTTGAGCCGTGAATATTTCGAGTTGGTGGCAATCAGGCGTATGGACCCGAAGTCAACACGCCGCTTCCGCAAGCGCCATCGGGGTCGTTTACTGCTGGCGGGCCTCCTCATCGCATTCTTGTTTGTTGTTCCCGTGGTAAACCTCTTGGCCCCCATTATCGCGGCGGCGTTTATGGTTCATGTTTTTGTACAGCTGCGCGGCGCGCGTGAGTCGTTCGCTTGACGCATTCCGGGGCTCTCTGGCATTTTCGTATTGATAAGGGAGAACGCCATGAGACTCAACGCCGTAAAGTTCGGTCTGGCCTTCGGGATAATCTATGGTCTCTTCTTCTTCCTCTACACCCTGGCGGCGGCGTTGTTCGGGGCGGGCGCCGAATTCATGAAAATGGTGGGGAACCTGTATGTCGGTGTCGCTCCGACGGTCCCGGGCGCCATCGTGGCCGCCGTATGGGGTTTCGCCATCGGGTTCATATTTTTCGCCTTGGCCGCCTGGATTTACAACGGTTTTGTTGGCCGGTCCTAGTGTCGCGTCCCTCAAGTTCGTTCAATAAGAAAAACGGTGTCTCTCAGACCGAAAGCGTTGTGGTTTCTGGAAAATGCGCCTACTTCACCTCAAGAACTTTTGAAATGAATTTCCGGGACGGCACACTAGGTCGCGGTAGCAGGAAGGCGGCGGGTAAAAATTTGGTCCAGGAACGCTCAGGCGATCCCGCATTTCTCAGTTGGCCGCTCGGCTGGAATGCCCGCGCTCTCGCAGCTCTCCGCAACGGCCGATCTCCTACGGCCAACGGTTTTTCGGCGTCAATCTTTCAGCCGTGAAAGGATCCGGTCGCAAGCCTCTTGCGCCTGCCGGCGGACCGCCGCTTCGTCCGCGAGCGTGAGCTTCCGATCCCGCACGACCACCTTGCCGTTGACGATTACGGTTTCCACGTCCGCGGCGGCGGCCGACCAGACGAGAAGCGCGATCAGGTTGTCATGAACCCCGTGGGCGCGGGGCGCCAGGTGGAGCCGCCTCGTGTCGAGGAGGGTCACATCGGCCTTGAGGCCCGGCGAGAGCCTTCCCGCCTCGACTCCGAGGGCCCGAGCCCCGTAGACGGTGGCCATCTCCAAAACCTTCTCTGTGGGCAGGGCCGCGGCGTCCCCCGCCACGAGACGGTGAAGCGCGAGCGTGTGGCGCATCGTTTCGAATGGGTCCAGCCGGTAGGTCGAGAGCATCCCGTCTGTGCCGAGGGCGACGGTCACTCCAGCCTCCAGCAACGCCGGAACCGGGGCGGCCCCGCTGGCGAACTTCATGTTGGAGACGGGATTGTGGGCGACGTGGGCGCCCGAGCGGGCGAGGACGTCGATTTCCTCCCGGTCGATCTGGACGCAATGGGCGAGGACGACATCGGGACTTAGAAGGCCCAGGTCTTGGAGGGCCTGCGCGGGCCGCTTCCCCCAGCGTTCCAGCGCGTAGTCCACTTCTGCGCGGTGCTCGCTCAGGTGGCCGTGGATGCGAACGCCGTGCCGGTCGGCTTCCCGCCTCATTGCCCGGATCATCTCGTCGCTGCACCCGGCCAGGACGTCGAAACCCACCCAGGAATGAACTCTTCCGTCCGCAGACGTCCCGCATTGCTGTATGAGGGCCTGGTTGTCCTCCACCGTGTCGCTCGCTCCGGCGGAGTCCGGGCGGTCGGAGACGTGCGGGGCGACTGCCGCACGGACGCCGATTTCGACGGCTCCGCGAAAGCAGCCCCGGGGTTTCACCGGCATGGCCAAGGCGGACGTATAGCCCGCCAGGAGGCATTCTCCGAAGGCCAGGAGGGCGCCGGCCCGTGAGTCCTCATCGTCCATGACGAGGCTGACGCCGTCGGCGTAACGGGTGTGCCAATCGGGCACCGGAAGTCCGTCGCCCAGGGCGCGGACGGGCCGGGTATGCACGTGGGCGTTGACGAAACCGGGGAGGGCAACCCGTCCCCGTCCGTCGATCCATTCATCGGCCTTGGGGTCTTCGCCGTTGTCGGCCCCGACCTCCTTGATCCGGTCGCCCTCGAGCGTGAGGAGTCCCGCCGGGATCACCCCAACCTCGGGGTCCAGTGTCACGAGGGTGGCTCCACGAATCGCCAAAGACTGCGCCATCGCCGTCCTCCTCCGGGGGTCTCCAATAAAAAATTCACTGAACCGGAATTGGCCCTGGGCGAGCATGACCAAGCCCGACCATTCTACCGTCCGCTCCTACCTTTTTGGCCCGAGCAAGTGGGGATAGAGGAGTCCGCAGAAGGCCCCCGCGAAAAAGGCCCAGATGGGCTCCTCGATGGGCACTCCGAGGAAGGCGAAACCAGTCAGTGCGGCCGGCATCCACCACTGCGTAAATATCTCCGGAAAGACCCGGGTGAAGAACGCCCCGTAAAAGACCCACATCGAACAGGCGGCGATCCCCCCCGTGGCAAGGGCGGGGCCGAGCCGTGTAGGGTTTTGGAACAGGAACAACGCGGATAAGGCAATGAACGCGGCCATACTCGAGTAAGTCGAATTCCACCCGGCGCCGTCCGTTCCGAGAGCGAGGAGGGCTAACAGCAAGGCCGCCCAAAAGGCCATCCGTGCGGGACTCACTCGGCCCGCCGAAGCGGTTTTCTTCCTCTTTGTCCGCTTTTCCGACAGCCACACAAACACACCCGCCGAAATCCCCGCAAATGCGAACCCGAACAGGAGGTCTTCCACGCCGAACCTCCAATGCCCCACCTTCCATCCCAGAAGGTGGACAGGTTTCCAGTAATCCCGGGTGTGCCAATACTCGCTGAGGGGGCCCACCGGAGCCATCGTCAGGCCCGTCCACCACATGGGCCTCCGTCCGCCCGGACGGAGGAGGTAGAGGAGCCCGAAGAGAACCAGGAGCGTGAGGCTTCCAATGAGGTAGGCGTAAACCGACAGGGCGTGTCCTCCGGGTCACGGAAGGAACCTGCTGGACGGGCGGTTCACCCGTCAGTCGAGAACCGTTCGTCCGGGAAAGACGGCAACCGAAAGCGCTTCAGTTTCTACTGCGGATAGAAAAACAGATGAGAAGGGCACGCGCAATCGGAGGAGCCGAATCCGGGGACCTCGACCCGTCCTCCGCCTGCGTGGAGCCGTGCGCTGGTCTCGCACTCGAGAGAGGGGTCGGCGGACCGAAAAACGGAAAGGCTGACGAGTCTCGCCCGGGCTCGAAAGGAATCGATGTGCCATCTGGGCCGGGCCTTCACCCTGCGCAGATGGCGGGCGAGTCGGGCTTCGAGCCCCCGCATCGCCCGGCCGACATAAACGTAGCGGCCAGGGGGAAATTTTCGCCGGCCCAACGCCCCCACATCCAGATGGACGCCCCTTCCCAGATGAAGCTCCAGGATGTAAGTCCCGGACCGGGCCGTCCCCCAAACGGATCGGACGGGTTTTCCCTCACGGACCCAGGGCTGCCAACCGGAAGCGCCCGGGATCCTCGGAAGGAACTCCATTGCGGCGAATTGAGGCGGTGAAAGACGCGGTTCGTTCAACTTGATAGATGAAGACCCACTTTCAGTCCGTTCAAACCGGACAGCGCCAGCGCAAGCTCTCTGCGCCATGGGGCGGGAATTGACAATGGGGACTCACGGAATTCGCCGCCGATTCAACCCAGGGACGGGGCACGGTCAGGCCGGTTCTCCGATTTTTCAGTGGGAATTATTCGCTAGATCCTTCAGGAGGGAGTTGGCGCGTTGGCGGACCTCTTCTCCTGAGTCAAAACCCAACAGCCGCGCCCGCCAGTCAAAGTGGCCCCAGTCCTTGACTTTCATGACGCGGGCGAACCTGACCCTCGCCCCCTGCGGGTCCCCGTCTTTGGCCATCTGTTGTCCGAGAATCAGGTCGGTCATCGGCGTGACATACTTGGGCCGGACGGACGGGCGGGCGAGTAGCTCCCCGGCAATCTTGCGTACTTGGGATTCGTTCCCGAGTCGGCTATAGGCGAACACGAGGCCGAGGCGGGCGCGGTCGGTAATTTCCCGGATGAAGTTCGGATGGCCGCTGCGCGCCCGTTCCAGCACCTCCTGGAAGGTCCCCACGGCCTTTTTCGTTCGCCTCGGACCGGAAAGATAGGTATATCCGAGATTGAGGTGAAACCAGGGGTTGTTCGGAAACTTTTGGTGAAGGGACAGGGCCATGGCCTCCGCCTGCTGCGGCTTATTCTCGTAGGCGGAGTAAACCGCCAGGAGCATGTTCTGGGCCAGCGGGCCGAGGAGGACGCTGTGATCTCTGCCCAGTTCGAGCTGCTGAAGTCCCCTTTCGCGGCTTCCTCCGGGTAAGAGCAGGATCCAACGGACGAAATTGGCGAAAGCGGGCAGCGCGTCCATGAAGTAGTTGTATCCCCCGAGACCCACGTAGGCCTCCCAGGCATCCGGCCGCCGTTCAACCACGCGGGCCAGGTACTTTCGCGCGGCCCGGAGTTCCTGCAGCGCGTTCCAGTGGGAGCGGCGGTGGCGGAGCGCCTGAGACCGCAGGAAGTGGGCCGCGCCGATATAGAAGAGACCGCGTATGTCCTCAGAGTTCGTCTTCAGGAGGGTCCGGGCCTTTTTCTCAACAACGGCGAGCCCCTTCTCCAGAGACTCTTGAACCTTTCGGTTGTCCGGGTCTTCACGGAGCCGAACGGCGTCCGGCAGAACCCGGCCCAACTCCCCGGCCGGGCTTTCCGGGATCAGCGACCTCAGGAGGTCGAACTCCTTGGCCGCTTTATCGTAATAGCCGTCATAGAGCCATCGAACCCCTTTGGCGACCAGGGGGAACTCCTCGGGCGTCAGGATGCCGAGTTGTTGGGGCTGGGGCGTTCCACCGGACTCAAGGCTGATCGCCCGCGCGGAGGAGGGGGCCCAGCAGAATGCGGCCAAGACGATGATTGCTACGGCTCCTCGGATGCGAAGAGCCCGTCCGCCCCGAAGGGGCCGATTTCTGTTGAAGGCGTCACCGTCAGTTTTCATAGATCCCTTTTTCCGGTCCGCTCCATTGCGGGCTTGTGGTCGATGACCCGTGCGTCCATGTGCCCCCAGCGGCTGCGAGGGCTTCGTTCACCGAGTTGATGGAAAATCCCCGGCGCAGGAGAAAGTCTCTCATTTGTCGGATGCCTTTGGCGTTCTGAACGTCGAGACCCTTTTCCACGCGCTGCATCGCAAGGCGTTTGGCCAGCTCGGCCTCGTCCACGTTTTCGAACACCTCTTTGACCGCCCCTTCGGCGATGTCCGCGGGCACCCCCTTTTCAAACAATTCCCGGCGAAGGCCCCGAACGCCGAGGGGACGGCCCTCCAACCTGTAACGGCACCACTCTCGGGCGAATGCGCTGTCGTCCAGGTAGCCCAGGTCGGCGAGGTCAGCTAGGGTCTGTTCGATGACGTCCTCTCGGTGTCCCCGCTGGCGGAGCCTGCCGCGGATCTCGTTCCGGGTCCGGGTGCGCCTGGCAATCAACCGATAGGCGTCTGCTTTGGCGGACTCAAACTCCGAGGGTGTCAAGCCGGCCGGGGAAGGAGAAGGGGGCCGTCTCCTTCGGCGCACGGGGGACATAAAGACCCGCCGGGGTTTCTTAAACGCTGGACTTCTCAGAATGCGGCTCTTCTTCGGGGGAGGGCGCCGACCGGGGCTTTTGTCCGAGGTTCTCACGGACCCGGTCTTCGAGCGCGTCCATGACCTCGGGATTCTCCTCGAGAAACCGGCGCGCGTTCTCCCGTCCCTGTCCGATTCGTTGATTTTCGTAAGAGAACCAGGCCCCGCTCCTCTTGACCAGGTTCATTTCCGCCGAAAGATCGATCAGGTCTCCCGACTTGGAGATTCCCTGATGGTACAGGATGTCGAATTCGGCGTGGCGGAAGGGAGCGGCCAACTTGTTCTTGACGACCCGGACGCGCGTGCGGTTGCCTACGACCTCGCCCCCTTCTTTGATGGCCGAGATGCGCCGGATGTCCATGCGGATGGAGGAGTAGAACTTCAGCGCGTTGCCGCCCGGGGTGGTTTCCGGGTTTCCGAACATGACGCCGATCTTCATCCGGATCTGGTTGATGAAAATCACGCACGTCTTCGACTTGCTGATGCTGCCGGTCAGCTTTCGCAGGGCCTGAGACATCAGACGCGCCTGGAGGCCCATGTGGGAATCCCCCATGTCCCCGCTGAGCTCCGCCTTGGGCACCAGGGCGGCTACGGAGTCCAGGACGACGACGTCCAGGGCGCTGCTGCGCACCAGGACCTCAGTGATCTCCAGGGCCTGCTCGCCTGAATCGGGCTGGCTGATGACCAGGTCGTCCGTGACCACACCGAGCTTCGCCGCGTAGCGCGGATCGAGGGCGTGCTCGGCATCGACGAAGGCGGCGATGCCGCCCCCCTTTTGGGCCTGCGCCACGATGTGAAGGGCGAGGGTAGTCTTGCCGGACGACTCCGGGCCGAAGATCTCCACGACGCGCCCGCGCGGCACGCCTCCGATCCCCAGCGCCGCGTCCAGCGAGATCGAGCCGGTGGAAATGACCGGGATGTCCGCCAGGGGGGGCGCATCCCCCAGGCGCATGATGGCTCCTTTCCCGAATTGACGCTCAATTTGCGAGAAGGCCGTCGCCAGGGCTCTCCCCTTTGGATCCGAAACCGACTCCATCCCAAATCTCTCCTCGCCCGAACTCCAGTATGATCCCAGAACCGTACAACACTTTATCGTGTTAAGTTCTTGTTTTCAAGTCAAGTCCGGGGCCGCTGACAAGCGTCCTCGGGCCGGCTGCGTCGGGCGTTCCGATGGGAAGTCCTCGGCGCCCGTCGCGAACGAAGGCGGGGAACCCCCCGACCGCCGCGAGAGGGCTACCGGGGAAACGCCAGCCGCCCCGAGGCCCCGCCTGAACCGGTCAACATTCTCTCGGGGAAAAAACGAGGTTGCGGATCTGGAAACCCGTCTGCTAAGTTGAGGGCGGATTGGGGTCGAAGGCGATGGGGCCTCCCAGCGGGGTAGGGAACGGGTGAAAGGAAGAAGGCGAAGAAAAGGACGTGCGGCCGGCGGGGCCGGAGACGCATATCTGGGGAAACTGAAAGGACACGAATTTCTTGTCTTCGCCAACCGCTACCGCCGGGCGGGGATGTACGAGAAGGCCCTGGAGGTTTGCCGGGCCGGATTGGCGCACCACTCGGACTATCTGAGCGCAAGAGTCCTCCTGGGATTGCTTCTCCTCAAATGCGGCCATCCGAAAGAAGCCCAAGAAGAGCTGGAGGTCGTCCTCCAGGTATCGCCGACCAATCTCATCGCCCGCCGGGCGCTGGCGGACCTTTACCGAGATTCCGAAAACCTGGATCGGGCCAGAAAGGCCTACGAAGAAATCCTCTGGCTCGTCCCGGGCGACCGCGAGGCCCTCGAAGGCCTCGAGTCCATCGGAGCCGCCGGGAAAGCCGCCGCCACGGAGACGGACTGGACCCGCAGCGCGGAGAGGATGGAGGACCTGCCGGCTGAAAACGCGGGCCAGGAGGTTGCCCCGGGCGGAGACAAGCGGGGGGCCGGGCGAGTCGGGCGTTTGCAAACCTTCCGGGAAAGCCCGTTCCCGGAGCTCGCCGACGTAGATATCTCCGACCCCACGTTCACGCGAACGCTGGCGCGCCTTCATGAAGAACAGGGACGTTATCAACAGGCCCTGACCACGTATCGGATGATTTTGAAAGAGAACCCGGACGATGAAACCATCCGGCAAAAGGTCAAGGAACTGGAGAAGGGTCCGGAGGGCAAGGGGTCCCTTTCCGGAAGTGGCTCGACAGCCAGCGCATCCCTCTCAGAGGAGAAAGCCGAGACTGCCCTCGAAAGAGGTGGAGCGAGAGAGGCAGGACCGGATTTTGGTTCGGACCTTCTCAATGTGAGCGCAGATATCGACGTGAAAAGCTGGGCTTCTCCGGAGCCGACTCCCACGGGGGAAGCTCCTAAAGGAGACGGGCCCTCCACCCGTTCAGTCCCGGCGGGGGGAGAGGGGGCCCGGTCGGAGATTGAAGACCTGGTGAAACCCGGGGGCGAGTCCGTTGGAGGCGCCGGAGAAGATTGGGTCGCAAAGCTCGACGACATCGCGGCCGACCGAGGCGACGAGCCAACCGTTCCTCCGGCGGTCCGCTTCGAGGAGGTTCCGCCCCCTGGGGAGCCTGCGCGCCCCGCCTCCTTTCCCGGACCCGCAGCGGGAGCGCCTTCCGAACCCGCTCGGGAGTCTGGCTCCCAACCAGAGGAAACGATTCGCCGTCTGGAGGAGATGCTTGAACGAATTCGGGCCAGGAAAGAGAAAGCGCCGTAGAGGCGTTGCATCGGGGCGGGCCTAGGGCCGGCCAAGATTCCCGCAAAGGACTTATCCATTCGTGATCCTGTTGAGGAATGTCTATAAGTCCTACGGTCGGGGCCTGGACGCCCTGAAAGACGTCTCCCTCCACGTTCCGCGCGGGGAGTTTTCTTTCATCATGGGACCCAGCGGAGCGGGGAAAACGACCCTCCTCAAGCTCCTTTACCGGGCCGAAGTCGCCGACCGGGGCCAAATCCAGGTCGATGGCCGGGACATCTCTCGCCTGCCCCAGCGCGAGGTGCCTTATCTGCGGCGAAGGATCGGTGTGGTCTTCCAAGATTTCCGGCTGCTGTCCGAACGGTCCGTTTTCGAAAACGTGGCCTTCGCCATGAGGGTGATCGGCGCCCCCGCCTCGGAGATCAGACGCCGCGTTCGCCTGGTCTTGAATCAGGTGGGTCTCGGGGCGCGAATCAATGACAGCCCGGAACTCCTCTCGGGCGGGGAACGGCAGCGGGTCGCCGTCGCCCGCGCCTTCGTCAACCGGCCGGACATCCTTCTCGCCGACGAGCCCACAGGTCATCTGGACCCGGATTTGGCCAATGAGGTGATGGAGTTGTTTTCGCAGATCCATGCCGGCGGAACGACGGTCGTTGTAGCCACGCACGATGAATTGCTGGTGGGCCAGTGGGGGCGCTCGGTGATCCGGATGGTGCGGGGGAGGGTGGTTTAGACCGAAGACTCCGCCCCAACCGGAAGAAGGGCGGCAACGGCCCGGTAGGGTTTTGCCGCCCGGAGAGCGTTCAGAAGGAGACTTGGCAGTGCGGTGGCTGCGCAGCTTTCCTTACTTTTTGCGAGAAGCCGTGCGCGGAATGAGGGAAGGCGGCGGCGCGCCTTTGGTGGCCATTGCGACGATTTTCATCTCCCTCCTGTTCCTGGGGGGATTTCTCCTGGCGCTCTCCAACCTGACGCGGCCTTTGGATGAGTGGGGGGAGCAGATCCGCGTTGTGGTTTATCTGAAAGAGGGATTGAACGATTCCGCCTTGGAGGAACTCAGGGGAGACCTGGCGGCCCTGGATGGGGTCTCCGAGGTCCGTCTGATCTCCAAAGAGCAGGCCCTGAAGGATTTCCGAAGGTACCTGGGCGGGAGGGCGGAAATGCTGGACGGTCTTGAGCCCAATCCACTGCCCGCGTCGTTGGTTCTGGGACTTCGCCCCGAAAAAAGGACCGCTCGGTTCGCTGCCCAGCTGGCGGCTTTCGTCCGGGACCGAAAGGGGGTGGAGGGGGTGGATTACGGACGGGCCTGGGTGGAGAGCTTCGAGCGGTTTGTCCGGGAGCTCGGGTGGGTCATCGTGGGCATCGGGCTTCTTTTGGGCCTTGGAATCGTCCTCATCGTCTCGAACACCATCCGTCTGGCCTTGTATAGCCGGCGGGAGGAGATCGAGATCATGGACCTTGTGGGCGCAACGCCCAGTTTCATCCGGTCCCCTTTCCTCGTGGAGGGTTTTCTGGAGGGGCTGTCGGGGGCCGGGCTGTCCCTCGCGTCGCTCTATCTTCTCTACCGCCTGGTCTTGCTCCGGGCCGCTCAAAGCTTCCCTGGCATCGGACCTGAGGCGGTCACGTTCCTCGAGCCGGGACTGAGCATCGGACTGTTAGGACTGGGGACCTTCTTGGGTGTCCTCGGCTCCTTCCTATCCGTCTCCAGGTATCGGCAAGCCGGGGGGTGAGTCGCCCGTGGCTGAATTGCCGTTTGACAACGCTCCGGTGCCGTCGCTAAATTGTTTGTGCATTCAATGGGTTCTTGGCAATACGGCCGCTTATTCATCTCCGAAAACCCACACCTTCGGAGAACCCACCTGAACCTCCCTTGCTCCATGCGCCGGTTCGGCGTCGCCGCCTTTCTCCTCATCGCCGCAGGACGGCTTCTCCTGTCCGGGACACCGGCGGCCGAATCGGTCACGCCCGCTGAACTCCAGGAGAAAATTGCCAATGAACGGGCGCGACTCTTCCGCCTGAAAAAGCGCCTGGACTCCCAGAAAAAGCGCATCGCGCGCAGCGAGCGAGCCGAACGGTCCACCCTGGAGAAGATTGAGGAGCTGGACGCCCAACTGGAGATTTTGGGTGGAGAGGTCCGCATCCGGAACTATCGTCTGACCCTGGCCCGGAAAAGACTCGCTGGCGCCGATCGCCGGCGGCGAGACTTGGAGCAGCGGGTGGCGGGTACGGAGGCCGAACTGCGGCGTCGCATCCGCTCTCTCTACAAGGGAATGGGGGCGCCGCCGAGCCTTCTCGCGTGGCTGACCAGCGGCGTCGCCGAGGCGGCCCGCATGCGCGTCTACGCCCATCGGATCGCTCGGGCCGATGGCCGACTCATTCGCCGGGTCCAGGACGAACGAAGGGCCCGCAAGCGCGTCATGGAAGAGATCCGGTCCGAAACCCGGGCCCTGGCCGGGGGGAAACGAGAGGTTGAGAGAAAAGAGGTGCGGCTGCGGGCGGCCCGAAAGAAGAAAGGCAAGCTTCTGGCATCGATCCGGAAGCGCCGCGACCGCCAGCGCCAGGTCTATCAGGAAATGCGGCGGGCAGCGATCGGCCTGCAGTCGCTCCTGGACAAATGGGTTTCCGGGGCGGACGGGAACGTGCTGCGGGCCTTCCGCGAGCGGAAGGGGCTGTTGCCGTGGCCGGTTTCAGGGAAGGTCATCGGCCGGTTCGACCCGGTAGAGCGGGCGTCCGGGTCCGCGCTGACCTTCGGGATGGGGATCACCTTGGCGGCCCGGCGGGGGGAGCCCGTCCGGGCGGTGGGCCAGGGCAAGGTCATTTACGCCGACCGGTTGCGAGGCTACGGGAACCTGCTGGTGCTGGACCACGGGGAGAGTTTTCATACGATTTACGCCCACGGAACGCTTCCGACCGTCCGGGTAGGGGACAGGGTGGAAAAAGGACAAATCATTGCGCGGGTGGGAGAGGGAGGCCCCCTGGGTCGTCCCGCCGTCTACTTCGAGGTCCGCCATCGCGGCAAGCCGCAGAACCCCGTGCGTTGGCTGAGGATCAGAACGCCATAACCCGAAAGGAGCGCTTATGAGCGAATTGAGGGCACGAAGATGGGGCCGTTGGCTGGTGGTTGGAGTCCTGTCGGTCTTCCTGATCGGCGGGACGGCCGTCGCTCAGGAAAAGACCAAACAAGAGAAGACGGCCCTCTCCGTCTATGAGGAACTCAAGACATTCGCCGAGGTGCTCTCCTACCTGAAAGCGAACTATGTGGAGGCGGTGGAGGACCGGGAACTCATTCGCGGGGCCATCCGAGGCATGCTGCAGACGCTCGACCCCCACACCTCCTTCATGCCTCCCGAGATTTTTCAGGAGACGCGGGTCGAAACCCGCGGAAAGTTCGGGGGACTGGGGATTGAAATCACCATTCGGGGCGGCGTCCTGACCATCATTGCGCCTATCGACGGGACCCCGGCCGACCGGGCGGGCCTGAAGGCCGGCGATCTTATCGTCAGGGTGGAGGGGGAACCCACGAAGGACATGACGCTGCTGGACGCAGTCCGAAAAATGCGGGGCAAGCCGGGAACCGAGGTCACCATCAGCATCCTTCGAGAGGGCTGGACCGAGCCGCGGGATTTCACCCTGGTGCGCGAATTGATCCGGATTCACAGCGTCAGCCACCGCAAGCTGGGAGATGGGGTGGGCTACTTGAGAATCCGGACCTTCTCCCAGGACACCGGCCGGGAAGTCAGAAAGGGGTTGCAAGCCCTGGAGGGAGATTCGCTCAAGGGTCTCGTTCTGGACCTGAGGAACAACCCCGGCGGGTTGCTTCAAGAGGCGGTGGCCGTGACGGATCAGTTGGTGGGGGAGGGGTCCCTTCTCGTCTACACAAAGGGAAGGGATCCCGAACAGAACATGCGGTTCCACTCGCGAGGGGAGAACGGCCACCTTAGATTTCCCGTGGTTGTTCTCGTCAATGGGGGCAGCGCCAGCGCCTCCGAAATTGTGGCCGGAGCCCTGCAGGACCTGGGACGGGCCGTGCTCCTGGGAACCCTGACCTTCGGAAAGGGGTCTGTTCAGACCCTCTATTCGCTCAGCGACGGCTCCGGTCTCAGGCTGACCACGGGGCGTTATTTCACCCCGAACGGCCGACAGATCCAGGGGCGGGGGCTGACGCCAGACATTATTGTGGAGGTCGATGCGCCGGCGAAACCCCGGGAGCGCAGGCCCAGACTGAAAGAAAAAGACCTGAAAGGGTCTCTCGAAGGACAGGACGACCCGGAGAGCGTTCCTGGAGTCTCCCGCCCTTCCCCTCGTCGGCAAGCCCCTGTGGCAAAAACGGGCGATCCGCAGCTCGACCGGGCCATCGAGTTGTTGAGGAGCTGGGACATCTTCCGCCGGAGTGTTGACAAGAAAGCCAAGACCGGGTGACGTCTCCCGCCCGCTGCGGCCGGACCCGGGAGCCGGGAGCGAAGAAGGGCCGCCGGAAACCGAGGTGACCCCGGGGCCGCTCCGATTTTTGCAGGGCGGGGTCCCCGGACTGACGGCGGCCGGTCTGTCCGCCCGGGTATACCTGAGTCTCTTGTTTCGGCCGATTCCCCCCGTCCGGTCCCAGCGGTCGGTTCGTCCCCACAAGGCCGCCCGCTCGGCGTTGCGGGCGGCCTTGCCCGGATTAAGAGCGAGGGAGATCTGGATTCTTCCCGTCTCCCAGTTGCGGGATTGAGCCTTGCGCGTTCTCGGCATTGAGACCTCCTGCGACGAGACGGCCGCTGCGGTTGTCCGCGACGGCCGCTCCGTCCTTTCCAAAGTCGTCGCCACGCAAGAGGACCTCCACGCCCGGTTCGGGGGGGTTGTGCCGGAGCTCGCGGCCCGCCGGCACATGGAGCGGCTCCACCCGGTGGTGGAAGAGGCGGTTTCCCGGGCCGGGGGGTGGGAGGCGGTGGAGGGTGTGGCCGTGACCCGGGGTCCGGGACTGTTGGTGGCCCTGCTGGTGGGCCTGCAGGCCGCCAAGGGAATCGCCCTTGCACTGGGTCTTCCCCTGACGGGGGTCCACCATCTGGCGGGCCATGTGGCCTCGGTGTTCATCGATGGGGCCACCGGGGAACCGGACGGCCTGGGAGGTCCGGATCCGCCGGCCTTTCCCTTTGTCGCGCTTGTGGCCTCGGGGGGGCACACTCACCTGTATCGAGTGGAGACGTATGGAAAGTTCCGCCTGCTCGGCGCAACGCGCGACGACGCAGCCGGGGAGGCGTACGACAAGGTGGCCAAGATCCTGGGCCTTGGGTATCCGGGAGGGCCTCGGGTGGACGCCCTGGCCCGCGAGGCGGGTCCGGTCGGTCCCGGCAGCGGCGACGGACCGAAATTTCCCCGGCCCATGCTGGATGATCCCTCGCTCGACTTCAGCTTCAGCGGACTGAAGACCGCCGTCCTGTATTATCTCCAGGGACTGGGCCTCTATGAAGACGACCCGAGGATAGCGCCCCAGGAGCGCGCCCGGCGGGTGCCGCCGGGCCTGTTGCGGCGCATTTGCCGTGAGTTCCAGGAGGCCGCCGTTGAGGTGCTGGTGGAAAAGGGGTTTCGCGCTGCAAGCGGGGAGGGGGTGGAGAATTTGGTCGTCGTGGGCGGCGTGGCGGCGAACGAGGGCCTGCGGGACGCCCTTGTGAGGCGGGGGGACGCGGAGGGAATCCGGGTTCACATCCCCGCCCGGGCCTATTGCACCGACAATGCGGCCATGATCGCCGCCGCCGGTTTCTGGTCCTTGCAGGGGGAAGAACCGCCCTTGGAGGAGGCCCTGCGGCTGGACGCGGACCCGGGATGGGAGCTTGCGCTGTGACTTCTTTTCGCCGGGCGCGGGTTCCGGTGCGTCCGGGGCGGGTGAAGGGGCTCGGCGCTAGTTGGAGGGGACTGAGCCTGCGGTCGACACGATCTCACCTTGCGAGATGGTCAGAATGGGAAGCTCCCGCTTGGCTGTGCCCGTTGGCCCGATGGAAAAAGAGCCCGCAACCCCGTCGAAATTCAGGGTCTCCGCCAGGGCCTTTCGTAGGGCCGCCCGTTCGGCGCCGGACAGCTGGAGGCCCATGAGGAGAAAGCGCATCGCGTCGTAAGTGAGGGCGGCGGTTTCGGTCGGCGCTTTGGAGAACGCCCTCTGGAAGTCGCGGGCAAAGCGCGCCCGCCGGGCCGTTGGAGGGAGATCCGAGTATCCGCCCACGAAATAGGCCCCCTCGACGTCCCGCTTAGCCAGGGCGATGATCTCGCTGGAGTTCCATCGGGCCCCGCCCAGGAGAGTGACCCCTTGAATGTTGTAAAAGGAGAGGCTGGGTGCGATCAGAGCGACTCGGGCCGATCGATCCGGGATAAACAGCGCCTGGAAGGGGACCTCAGGAATTTTAGCTGGCGCATCTGCCTTTTCCCCTCTTGCTTTCCTTCGGCGTTCCAATTCCTCGTCGCTGATTCCCCCCAGGGCCCGGATTTGCCGGCCGAAGTCGGTTATGCCGGGGGGGTAAGACACCTCCCGGGTCACACGGCCCCCCAGTGCGCTCACTTGCCGTCGGAAGGCCTCCCGCATTTTCCTGCCCGCCGAGTCCGCCGGATACAGAATGGCGAAGGTCCGGATGCTCAGCTTGTGGATGGCATGCTCCGCGATGGCCTCCGCTTGACTGGCGTAGGAGATGCCGGTCCGGAAGACGTAAGAGGGGATCGCAGGGGAATCGCTGGAAGGCGTGGTCGGAAGGATGAGGGGAATTCCAGGCGCCTGGGCGGCCTTTGCCGCCGCAGAAGCCTGGGGCCCGTCGAGGAGGCCGAGGATCGCAGCGGTTTCAGCGTTCGAGGAAAGTCTCCTCATTTGGACCGCCGCGCTTTCGGCGCCGCTGGAATCCAGAACCTGAAGCTTCACCTGCTCCGCCAGGCGCCCGGCGTGCTGAAGGGCCAGCTGAACCCCCTGAAATGCCTCCTGGCCCTTCTCCGCGCCCGCTCCAGACAAGGGCAGGAGGATCCCCACCTTCAAGACAGCGCGCCATGCTGGAGCCACAGTTCGGGGAGGACCCGTCCCTTCCGCCTTTCCTCCGGATGAAAGGGGCAAGGAACTCATCAGGCGGGAGGCCCGCTCGGTCAGTGGGTGCCCTCTCGAGCCGGACAGAAAATCTCTCAGCAGGGCTCGCGCGGCTTCGGGCTTTCCGGCCTCCACCAGGAGTTCCGCGTGGCGGACAGAGAGGTAGCCCGAGGGAAATCCCGAACCGGTTTTCTCCGCCAAGCGCTCCACGTCGGACAGGCCGAGGTGCAGGAAGATGAGGTCAACGGTTTGTTGCCGGAGGCCACGTCGCTCCTCGGGCTCCTGGATGAGAGGGAGGCGCGCAATGAGGTGTTCCACGGCTTCGGCGGGCCGATTTCCCTCCAAAGCCAGCCGGGCCAGCTGTCGGAGCGAGGGGATGCGGTCGGCATCGGTCTTGGCCAGGCGCAAGGCCGCGCGATAATGACGGCCGGCGGCCTCCGGATTCCCTAGGGCTTTTTGAATTGTGCCCGTCCATTGGTGGGCCCGCAGCCGGTGCGGGTCCGGGGACCCCGGCTTCAGATAGGGGGAGAACCACCCGAGGGCTTCGTTGTATTGGCCCTTTTCGTAAGCGATCTGGCCCAGGTACATGGAGGCGTTGGGCGCCAGGAGGCTGCGGGGATATCGATTGAGAAATTCCCGAAGCATTCGTTCCGCTTCGGTGCGGTTTCCCTGCGAGAACGCTTGCCGGGCTATCTGGAAGGCTTCCTCCTGTTGTTGGGGGATCTCCTGCCGGGGTGCGGGAATGCGCAATTGCTCGGCGCACGAGACGACCCACAAAGCCGTCGCAGCCCACATGAGGAAATAGATGACGCTTCTGAGAAGGGCCCGTTTGTGACTCAAACCCGGTAGCTCCGGCGGGAGCTTGCGCCCTTGCGGGTAGAGGGAGGAACCCGCAAGTAATACAGGACGCAGAATATATAGGAATCTTCCCCTCCACCTGTCAAACCGCACGGCGGCTTTGGGACGGAAAAAATCTCTACACCCGCAGCCCTCGGAGTCGGGGGGTGAGGGAAGCGGCCGTGCGGTGGGAGGAAAAGTGGGCGCCCCGTGGAGGTTGCCAAGGGGATGGCTCATATTGATAAGATGCGTCTTCGTGCCCCAGCCGGGGGCCGTGTGAAAGGAATGAGGTTGAAGTCTTGAGAGAGAGGGTCTGGAGCGGAGAGGAAATCTCGCCGTCGTTGCGACCCACCAGGCAGAGCGGGCCGTGGTTGAACGTCTTCCTGCTCCTCGCAACGATCGTGACCACGGTGGGTGTGGGGGCGTCGGGAATCGGGGCGGTTGCGTTCTCCCCGCCCTTCAACCTTTCCCACGGCATCGCCTTTTCGGGGACGCTGCTTCTGATCCTAGGCGTGCACGAGCTGGGTCATTACTTCATGTCGAGGCGGTGGGGAATGAGGGTGACACTGCCTTACTTCATTCCGGTGCCCATCGGCCTGGGGACGCTCGGGGCCTTCATCAAGCTTCGCTCCCCCATCCCCGACCGGCGCGTCCTCTTCGACATAGGCGCGGCAGGACCGATTGGGGGATTCGTTGTGTCCGTCGTGTCCATCGTGGTGGGTCTGCTTCATTCCCAGGTCCTTCCTCCCACGGATCTCTCGGGGGGGATCTCCCTGGGTTCATCGCTCCTGTTTTCGTTCCTGACGAAGTTGGTTCTGGGGGTTTCGCCCGAGGATTACACCATCCTCCTTCACCCGATTGCGCTCGCCGGCTGGTTGGGTCTGTTTGTGACGGTCATCAACCTGTTGCCCATCGGCCAGCTGGACGGCGGCCACATCGTGTACGCCCTTATGGGGGCCAGGCATCGCGTGGTCGCCCTGGGGACGCTGGCTGCGCTGATCCCGATGAGTCTTTTCTGGATGGGGTGGCTCTTTTGGGCGGGCGTCACGGTGCTGTTCGGTTTTCGTCATCCCCCCTTGGTGAACGACTACGTGCGGCTGGACCCCAAGCGCAGGTTCCTCGGTTGGTGTTGTATGGCCATCTTTGCCGTGAGTTTTACGCCCGTCCCGTTCCAAATCTAGCGAAATTCCGGTCAGGCCGAGAAACTGAATGAAATTGCTTGACCTACGAGTGCGGGTCTGATTCCATGAGATGGGGTTCAAGATGGCCTCTGTTCTGGCCGCGGGTCAGCGGGCGGGAGAGGAGGGCTCCATAGGCGGAAGCGATGGATTTTTTGGTCGGCCTCGACATCGGAGATCATGCCATTAAGCTCATCCAGCTCCGGAGGGAGAGGAACGGATACTCCCTTGAAAGGCTGGGTGCGATTGCGCTGGCTGAGGGTGTGATGCGCGCCGGGGAGATCAAAGATGAAGGCGCTCTGGTGCACGCCGTTCGTGACTTAATTCAGAGGGAGCGGCTTGAGGAGACAAGGGTCGCAGTGGCGCTGGCGGGGGAGAACGTGGCGTTGCGCACCGTCTGGGTGCCGGATACCGACCAAGAGGAGATGGAAGCCCTCATCGCTTGGGAGGGAGAGCAGTATCTCCCCTTCCCCCTGGAGGGCTCCAACCTCGATTACAGGATCCAGGGGGAGACCGAGGAGGAAGGGAAACGGTGGTTCCAGGTTCTCCTGGCGGCGGCCCGCAAGTCCTTTGTGGATCGGTACCGGGAGGTTCTGGAGCGGGCGGGTCTCGACCCCGTCATCATGGATTGCGCGCCGCTGGCCCTGGAAAATGGGTTTGAAGCCGCCAATTCGATAGAGGAAGGAAAGGGCCTGGCTCTTCTGGACATCGGATCCCAGCTTACGTATGTTCACATGGTGGGCGGCGGACTCTCCCTCATGAGCCGGTGCATCCGCCTGGGGGGGGACGACTACACACGGGCCATCGCAGAAGGTCTGGGCGTGGACTCCCCGCAGGCAGAGAAATTAAAGTGCGACAGGGACCCGAACCGTCCCGTCAAAGGATTGGGAGGGCTGCTGGATCCCGTGACCGATCGCCTCGCCTCGGACCTGAGAGGGTTCTTGTCGCTTTATGGAGCCGAGTGGCCCGATTTCCCCCTGCGCGGCGTCGCCTTGAGCGGGGGAGGCGGCCAGCTTCGAGGCTTGAGAAGCCGGCTGTCCGAAGCCGTGAGTCTCCCGGTGCAGATGGCCAACCCCTTCGTCCGCGTCCGCTTCAGCGATCGGGAATTCGACCCCGATTTCGTCGCTTCCATGGCCCCGGTCTCGGCCGTCGCAATGGGGTTGGGGATCCACTCCGCCAGCGATTGACCCTCCGGCGTTGACTCCCCCACTGAGCGCAGCCATGGAAACCGTATCCTTGCATCTGGGCGAGCGCAGCTATCCGGTGGCGATCGGGCCGAACCTGCTGGACCGCGCCGGCCGGCTGATGGCCGAGCGGGGGTTGGCCAAAAGGGCGTGGGTGCTGACCAATCCGACGGTGGGCTCTCTGTATGCGAAGCGACTGGCCGCGAGTCTGGACCGGGCGGGGGTCCGCCACGAGTGGTTCGAGATCCCCGATGGCGAGGCTTACAAGACGCTCACCTGGTGCGCCAGGGCCTACCGGGCGATGGTTCGCGCGGGCCTGGATCGGCAGGGGAGTGTGATGGCCCTGGGAGGAGGGGTCGTGGGGGACCTGGGAGGGTTTTTGGCCGCCACGTACCTCCGGGGAGTGGCCTCGGTGCAGGTTCCCACGACGCTGATCTCTCAGGTGGACAGCAGCATCGGCGGCAAGACCGGCGTCAACCTGCCCGAGGGAAAGAATCTGGTCGGGGCTTTCCATCAGCCCGACCTCGTCGTCGCGGACACGCTCGCGTTGAAGACGCTTCCGGAACGGGAATGGGTCTCGGGGATGGCCGAGGTCGTCAAGTACGGCGTCATCGCCGACGATTCCTTCTTCTCTTTCGTGGAGGACGAATGGGAGGGCCTGCGGCGGCTCCGGCCGAGACCCCTTCAAACCGCCATCGTCACCTCCTGCCGGATCAAAGCGGCGGTGGTGGAGGTGGACGAGCGGGAGGCCGGGTCGCGGGCCATTCTGAATTTCGGCCACACCTTTGGGCACGCTTTGGAAACGTTGACGCGCTACCGCCGCTATACTCACGGGGAGGCGATCGCCATCGGGATGGCCTGGGCCGGCCGGGTTTCCGTTGAGCTGGGCGTTTGCGACCGGGCGGCCTCGAACCGGCTCACGGAACTATTGCGGAGGATCGGCCTGCCCGTGGAACTCCCCCGTTTGGATCCGCGACGTTTAATGGAAGTGATGGGCCGGGACAAGAAGGTCCGGGACGGCCGCCTCCGCCTCGTTCTCATGCGGGATTTGGGCGATGTGGGCGTGTATGAAGGTGTGCCCGAAAGCGCGATCCTGCGAACACTTCAGGGTTGACGCGGCCCGACCCGGTTTCTAGACTTTTGGCGGGGTGGAAGGGGGCGAAAGCAAACAGGTTTTTAGGGGGGCCTTTTTGGGCACTTGCGTGCCGGCCAAACTGCGCGTGGAGGCCTGTGAGCTTAAGCCGGGCGTCTTCGGCGCACGCCTTCCGAGAGGTGAAGGACCAGGCACGCCAGTGCAGAAACCTGACGCCGTGCGTCCGGCCCCCCTAA
The DNA here is from genome assembly GCA_046758845.1 of Nitrospinota bacterium. Classification (GTDB taxonomy): domain Bacteria; phylum UBA8248; class UBA8248; order JACPRG01; genus JBHIBA01. Next base: position 4,822 of record JBHIBA010000021.1, on the reverse strand, counting down.
GACCCCCCGGAAAACTTTTGACGGCCCGGCACTGCGTGGCCGGGCCTGCGTGGGTAGGGTGTGGGGTTGGATGTGCTGGTTGTCTGGGGCCTTGCGATGGCTCCTATCTTTGCCCGCATTCGGCCAACGGGCCAGTTTTAGGCGATAGAGTGCCGCCCCCTTATGGGGCGGCACTCTATCGCGAAACGAAAGTTTTGCGGGGGGGTGCGGGGGGGCGCCTTTCAAAAAGCGCCCCCCGCAGATATTCTCGCCACTGGCGGGGCGATGCACTGAGCGGGGAATTGCCGTGGCCAAAATCCTCGTCCTTCATGGGCCCAACCTCAATCTTCTGGGGACGCGCGAGCCGGAGATCTACGGCCGGGAGACCCTGGAGGAGATCAACACGCGCCTTCGGGCCCTGGCGGCCGCGCGGGGTGTGGAGTTGGAGACCTTTCAGAGCAATCACGAAGGGGGTCTGATCGACCGCATCCACGCGGCCCGGGGGGAGGCGGATTTTATCGTGATCAACCCGGGGGCTTATACGCACTCGAGCATCGGGTTGCGGGACGCCCTGAGCGCCGCTGGCATCCCGGCCATCGAGGTTCACCTTTCCAACATTTACGCCCGGGAGGAGTTCCGCCGCCATTCGGTGATCGCGCCTGTGGCCGCCGGGCACATCGTCGGATTCGGGCCTTTGGGTTACGAGTTGGCCGTTCAAGCGGCGCTGAGCCGGATGGGCGCAGGGGGATGACCGGCGCGAAAACGTTTCCAGGCCCGCCGAGTCCGAATAGGTCCACGCCGTGAATCGAACCAAACGGGTGGAAGCCCTGCGCCGGACGCTCGAGGCCGGAGCGGGGTTTCTCGTCACCTCGCGGGAGAACGTGCGTTACCTCTCGGGGTTCACGGGGACGGCCGGGGTGTTGCTGATCGCCGGGGAAAGGGCCTTTTTTCTGACCGACTTTCGTTACCTCTCCCAGTCGGAGAAGGAAGTCTCCGGCATGGAACGGAGGATTTGCTCGAAACAGATTGAGGGCCTCTCCGAAGTGTTGGGCGAATGCGGCCTCTCCCGGTTGAAATTCGAGGCGGGGAGCGTGAGCTTCTGGGAGTACGAAGAGCTTCGGCGTTCGCTCGGAGGCATCGAGTTGACCCCGACCCAGGACATCGTGGAAGACCTGAGGCACGTAAAGGATGAGGAGGAGTTGGCGGCCATGCGACGCGCCGTGGAGCTCACGGCGGGGGCCTGGGGGGAGATCCTGGATTCTCGGATCGAAGGAGTCAAAGAGCGCGACCTCGCCGTCGATCTCGAGTTCCGGTTGAAGCGGGCGGGGTCGGAGAGGACGCCCTTCGATTTCATTGTGGCGTCGGGAGAAAGGGGGGCTCTCCCGCACGGGGTCGCCTCGGATCGCTGCGTCGGCAGAGCAGAGCTGGTCACGTTCGACTTCGGCGCATGCGTCGGGGGGTATTATTCCGATCTCACGCGGACCGTATCGGTGGGGAGCGTCTCGGACGGGTTGAAGGAAATCTATGATGTCGTCCTCGAGGCCAACCGGGCGGGCATTGCGGCGGTCAAGCCCGGCGTGCGCGCAAAGGATGTGGACGCAGCCGCGAGGGCCGTCATCGAGGAGGCGGGACACGGGGAACACTTCGGCCATGGAACGGGCCACGGACTCGGACTCGGGGTCCACGAAGGCCTTCGCATCGCCAAGGGGCAGGAACGGGAACTGGTCTGCGGCATGGTCTTCACTGTGGAGCCCGGGGTCTACGTGCCCGGTCTCGGCGGCGTCCGCATCGAGGACATGGTTCTGGTCACAGGGGACGGGGCCGAGGTCCTGACCGCACAGATCCCCAAAGAACTGACGGCGGTGGGGTAAGGCGGCGGGAGAATTCTGGTCAATCAGGAGGTGTCGTGGGAATCGCTTCGACGACGGAATTCCGAACCAACTTCAAGATCGAGCTGGACGGGGAGCCCTACACCATCATCGAGTGCCAGCACGTGAAGCCCGGCAAAGGCGTGGCCTTCGTCAAGACCCGGATCAAGAGCCTGAAAACGGGTCTGGTGCAGGAAAAGACGTTCCGCTCGGGGGAGAAAATCAACACGCCCGACCTGGAAGAGAAGGAAATGCAATACCTTTATCGGGAGGGAGAGCAGTTCTGCTTCATGGACACCTCCACCTACGAGCAGGACTTTCTCACGCGAGGCCACTTGGGCGAGGCCGCCAAGTGGCTACAGGAGAACGGGAACGTGACGGTGCTCTTCCACAACGGCATCCCCATCGGCGTGGACGTCCCCAACTTCGTCAAGCTGCGGATTGTGGAGACAGAGCCAGGCGTTCGAGGCGATACGGCGGTCGGGGGCAGCAAGCCCGCCAAGGTGGAAACCGGAGCGGTCGTCCAGGTCCCGCTGTTCGTGAATGAAGGGGAGGCCATCCGGATCGACACCCGGACGGGGACCTACGTCGAGCGGGCCAAATGAGGGAGCAATCTAGGATTGAAAGCGGCGGGAGAGGAGTCGAACGCCAGGAGCGAGGGAAGGCGTTGATCGTCTGTTTCACTTCACGGTGAGGCAAGCCAATGGAAACCCTCTTCGGATTCACCCAGAAAATCAATGCCTTAGTCTGGGGTCCTTGGCTGATGGTCCTGCTCGTCGGGACCGGGATCTGGCTCAGTGTCGGCACCCGCTTCATCCAGGGCCGCAAGTTCGGCCACGCCGTCCGCCTCATGTTCCGCGGCGCGGCCCGCAAGGATACGGCTGAATACGGCCCCGGGGAGATCACCCCATTTCAGGCCCTCATGACCGCCCTCTCCGCCACGGTGGGCAACGGAAACATCGCCGGCGTGGCGACGGCCATCGCCCTCGGCGGGCCGGGGGCGCCGGTGTGGATGTGGCTGACAGGCGTGGTGGGAATGGCCACAAAGTACGCCGAGGCCGTCCTGGGGGTGAAGTACCGCCAGCGCTTGCCCGACGGCAGCATGGCCGGCGGGCCCATGTACTTCCTGGAGCACGGCCTGCGCGCGAGGTGGCTGGGCTGGTTGTTCGCTCTGTTCGGCGCGATCACGGCCTTGATCATCGGCAATATGGTCCAGGCCAACTCCGTGGCCCTGGTCTTCAGGACCGAACTCGGCGTTCCCCTCATCGCTTCCGGCGGTGTTTTGGCGGTCCTCACCTACCTGGTGATCATCGGGGGCGTCAAGCGGATCGCCCACGTGGCCGAGTTCCTGGTTCCCATCATGTGCATCATTTACCTGGTGGGCGGATTCGTCCTCATCCTGATCCGCATCGTGGACGTGCCGGCCGCCTTCGCACTGATCTTCAAGAGCGCCTTCACCGGACAGGCGGCGCTGGGCGGGTTTGCGGGCGCGGGGGTCATGCGGGTCATCCAATCCGGCGTGGCCCGCGGGCTCTTCTCCAACGAGGCGGGTCTGGGGTCGGCTTCTATCGCCCACGGGGCGGCCATGGTCCGCGACCCGGTGCGCCAGGGCACGATTGCCATGCTGGGGGTCTTCATCGATACCCTCCTGGTGAACACCGTCACAACCCTGGCCATCGTCCTGACGGGTGTGTGGACCATCGGTGGCCTTTCGAGCATCGACCTCACGGCCAAGGGCTTCAGCACCGTTTTCGGCCCGATGGGCGGGTGGATCGTGGCCTTCGGCTCCATCACCTTCGGCTACAGTACGCTCCTCGCCTGGTCCTATTACGGCCTGATGTGCACCGACTACATCTTCGGCATCCGCGCATCTCTTCCCTACCGCTGGGTGTGGTGCGCGCTGATCATCGTCGGCGCCTATTTCTCTAAGGACGTGGCCGGGATCAAGTTTATCTGGAACCTGGCGGATGTCGCGAACGGGGCGATGGCGATCCCGAACCTTCTGGGGCTCCTGGGCCTGAGCCTCCTCGTTTTCCGGGAGACGCGATCGTATTACGGACCCGCGGCCTGGACGGGGTCGTGCCCCGAGGGTCCCGGGAGTTTCGGGGGGGGGTTCGTTCAGGTGGGGTGAGGGGCGCGAAAGGCCGGCGTCGGCGAACGCGGGAGCGTGTTAATCGGCCGGCCTGGGAGAGGTGCTGGTCAATTGAGGGGTTGCCGGGTCTAAGATGGCGAGGTTGATGGCCCGATCCTCAGGGGTATCGAGGTTTCTGAATCTGAACTGGAGCGTGCAGCCGGTGGCGTCCAGTGGCGGCTCTTTCAATTGGAAGAAGACCACTCCGGCAACCCTTTCGTGGGGCGCGATCTCCATTGTCGGCGGCAATTCTTTCCGTGAGTAGTCGTTCGCCCTTTTGTAGTCCGTCAAAAAGGCGACGCCCAGGCCCATCATGATTCCTATTCTCAGCGCCGCGATCTTGGAGCTTGAGACCTTGCTGGCGACGAGCTTGGCAGACGTTGGGGCCAGAGGTTCGTCGCCGTGGTAGGCCAGGCGAATATCGTCCCGCCTCAAGCGGATGTGATCGTCTCCGGCGTTCTGGATGAGGACATAGAAGGCGAGGATCCCCTCACCCATCAAATCGGCGTGAAAGTACTCGTTGGTGTCTTCCAGCAGATCCAGGGGTTGAACGACAGTAAGAACGGATTGGTCGCGATTCCAGAAGGGCGAGCGGGACAATTCTCCCCGCGGCAGCGGACGCGCGTTATAGAAGGAGCATCCGGCCAGAAAAACTAAAACCCCGAGATATGCAGTGACCCGACGCACCGTTACACCCCCTGCTCGGTCTCTGCAATCTTCCCCCTTTGGTCACCCACGAACCTGCATTACGCCCCTTCGACACCTCGAAGTCAAGCCTATTCTTGGTTAGGTAGTGGGTCAGTTTGGAACGGATTAAGCCCCGTACGCAGCTTTGCCCACGGCT
>JBHIBA010000020.1:0-29107 GCA_046758845.1 Nitrospinota bacterium | reverse complement strand
GGCGTGATCATCTCCTCCATGTTCATCGCCGACAACCCCGACCCGCTGGTGCGGGAGTTCGTGAAGAAGTTCAAGGCACGCTACGGCCGCGAGCCCAACCAATTCCATGGCAGCATCTACGACGCTTTCTACATCCTGGCCGAGGCCTTCAAGCGGGCCGGCTCCACGACCAACGTCAAGCTTCGGGAGGCCTTGCTCTCCATCCAGGACCTTCGAGGGGTAACGGGCGTCCACAAGTTCGACGAGAACGGTGACGACCGCAAGGGGTTCCTTTTAATGATTGTGAAGAACGGCAAGTACGTCTTCTACGCCAAGTAAGACCGGACCGGACGCCGCGGCGGGGAGGGAAAGGCTTATCCCCTCCCCGCTCCGTCGTTTTAGGGCGGGGGCGGAGAATTCGCGCCTCGCCGCGGTTCCTTCGATGTAGCGCCGGTGGAGGGCAGAGCTAACCTTTGGTCGCCATCCAGGTCATCTTCAACGGTATCGCAACGGGAGCCATCTACAGCCTGATCGCCCTCGGGCTGGTGATGATCCTCCGCGCGCTCGATCTCATCAACTTCGCCCACGGCGAGATGGTGATGGTCGGGGGATTTCTCGTCATCACACTCAACGTCTGGTTCGGCCTTCCGTTCGTGCTGGCTTTCGTCGTTGCGATTATCGGCGTGGGGGCCGTGGGACTGGTGATGGAGCGGTTGGCCATCCGCACCATCAAGGGTCAGACCCTGTTGAACGTCATCACATCAACGATCGCCGTGGGCCTGATCCTCCAGACCTGGGGGCTGGTGACGTACGGCGGCGAAGCCATCGGCCTGCCCCACCCCCTCGGCGAGGAATTCCTGGATGTCTTCGGCCTGAAAATTCTCCCCCAGCAGATCGTCATCATCGGCGGGACGCTCTTCTTGATGCTTCTCCTTCAGGCATTTTTCTACCTGACGCGAATCGGCACGGCGATGCGGGCCGTGATGAACGACCGCGAGACGGCGAGCCTGATGGGCGTGAACGTCCGATTCATGATGGCCCTCACCTTCGCCATCTCGGTGGCGCTGGGGGGGGCGGCGGGCGTCCTGGTCGCCCCCATGACCTTCGTCACCTTCAACATGGGGATCATCATCGTGAAGGCGTTTGCGGCGCTGATCCTGGGGGGAATGTTCAGTTTTCCGGGGGCCATCATCGGCGGACTGCTGCTCGGGGTGTTCGAGAACGTCCTGCGCGGATTCGTCTCCTCGGCTTATGGGGATACCCTCATCTTTACCCTGTTGATCCTCGTCCTCATCTCCAGGCCCGAAGGCCTCATCGCCACCAAGTGACCTATGGCCAAAGCGACGTTGCCTTCGTTCTCCACGCCCTCCCGACCAGTGTCGGCCACGACTCCGCTCGCCCGCTCACCCTGGGTGAAGGCCGCCTTCGTCGGGCTCCTCTGCTTGATTCCGCTCGGCGTGGAGAATGAGTACTTCATGCACATTATCAATCTGTGCGGCCTGTACGCCCTGCTTGTTACTGGACTCACCCTTTTGCTGGGTTTCACGGGACAGATCTCCCTGGGCCAGGCGGGGTTCGCCGGACTCGGAGCCTACGTTTCCGTCGGCCTCACGATAGGGGCTGGGATTTCCTTCTGGCCCGCCCTGCTGGTGGCCGGGCTCGTCTCCGGCGGATTCGGCCTCGTCATCGGCCCCGTCCTTAAGGTCCGGGGCCACGTCCTGGCGATGGCGACCCTCGCCTTTGCGGAGATCGGGCGGCTCATCACCCTCAACTGGACAGAGGTGACGGGCGGGCCGATGGGAATCCCCGGGGTCCCGCCCCCGACCCTGGGGGCCTTCGCGTTCGACAACGACCACCGCTTTTACTACCTGATTCTGGTGGCGGTGATCATCAATTACATCGTTCTGCGCCGGACTATCGACTCCCGCGTTGGCCGGGCCATGAAGGCCATTCGCGACGACCACGAGGCGGCCGCGGCCGCGGGCGTTTATGTCTTGCGGTACAAGATCATGGCGTTCGCCATCGCGGGATTTTTCGCCGGGATTTCCGGAGCCCTTTTCGCCCACCTGGACCTGTACGTCAGCCCAGACGACTTCAGTCTTGGCGAGTCTATCAGGATCCTCACGATGGTTGTCGTCGGCGGGATGGGGTCGTTTGCGGGCTCCGTCCTGGGGGCCATCACCCTCGTGGTGACGAACGAGTATTTCCACCGGTTTCAGCAGTACAGCATCGCCATCTACGGGTTCATGATGATCCTGATCCTGATCTTCGCACCGAGCGGGCTCCACGGGTTCCTGCTATGGCTGGGAAAGATCCTCTCTCGCCGCTCTGCCTTTTTCGCCCAGTGGACCCAGGCGACCCGGCCCGCCCCCGCGCTGCGGGGGGCGCAAACCCCGCTGGCGGAACGGGGAGCACCCCGAGGCCCAAGGGGCGGCGGCCCGGAAGGAGGCGGCCGTGGGGCTGCTTGACATCCAGGGGGTCACCAAGCGATTTGGGGGTCTCCGCGCCCTCTCGGGGGTGACCTTCGAGGTGGAATCCGGACGCATCTGGGGTCTCATCGGCCCCAATGGAGCCGGAAAGACCACGCTTTTCAATGTGATCGCAGGCGTGTTCCCCCCCACCTCCGGGCGCATCCGCTTCGAGGGCCGGGACATCACTCGCCTCAAACCCCACCGGAGGGTCGCAGCGGGGATCGCCCGAACCTTCCAGAACGTCAAGCTTTTTCGGAACATGACAGTGCTCGAAAACGTGATGGTCGGTTTTCACTGCCGAACGCGGAGCGAGCTCTGGGGTTCCGTGTTGCGCTCAGGCGCCACAAGGCGAGAAGAGGCCCTCATTTATGAGCAGACCCTGGAGATCCTGGACTTCCTGGGCATTTCCGATCGTCTTGACGAGCTGGCGGGCTCGCTCCCTTACGGGGCGCAGCGGGTCCTGGAGATCGGCCGGGCCATGGCGACGCGCGCCAAGATCCTCCTCTTGGATGAGCCCACCGCCGGAATGACCCCCCAGGAGACCGAGGAGATCATGGACGTCATCGAGCGAATCCGCAGCCAGGGCTACACCATCTTTCTCATCGAGCACGACATGAGCATGGTGATGAATCTTTGTGAGCGGATCGCCGTCCTTGACTTTGGCGAGAAGATCGCCGAGGGCACGCCCGAAGAGATCCAGAACGACGAGCGGGTGATCGAGGCATATCTGGGCAGGGAGACCTACGCCTGATGCTGGAGATCAAGGGCCTCAGGACTGGCTATGGCAACATCGCCGCCCTACAGGGGATTTCCCTCTCCGTCGCCGAAGGTCAGATCGTCGCCCTCATCGGGGCGAACGGCGCGGGAAAGACCACGACTTTGAAGACGGTCACGGGTCTACTTCGGCCCTGGGCCGGGTCGATCTCTTTTCAAGACATGGACCTCGCCACACGCACGCCGGCAGAGATCGTCTCTCTTGGGATTTCCCTGGTCCCGGAGGGCCGCCGGATTTTCTCCACCCTGACGATGCTGGAAAACTTAAAAATGGGGGCCTTCCTGCGCTGGGATCGGAGCCGGATCCTTCGCGAAGTGGAAGAAGTCTTGGAGCTTTTCCCGGCCCTTCGGGGAAGGGCGAGGCAGAAGGGTGGAAGCCTGAGTGGGGGGGAGCAGCAGATGCTGGCCATCGCGCGGGCACTGATGTCCAAGCCGAAGCTCCTTCTCTTGGACGAACCGTCTATGGGTCTCGCCCCCCGCTTGATCGAAACCGTTTTCCGCATCCTTCGGGACATCCGAGACAGGGGAACGACAGTCCTCCTCGTAGAGCAAAACGCGCGCATGGCCCTCGCCCTGGCCGACGAGGGCTACGTCATCGAGACCGGAAAAATCGTCCTTCACGACACCGCCAGCAAGCTTCGGGAGAACCCTGAGGTCCGCAGGGCCTACCTGGGCGGCCGCACCGACGGAAGAAACCCGCATCGTAAAACAGCCGAAGGGACATCCGCAGGGGGAGCGGATTGAATGGAGACAGGGCTGAAGGGGAAGGCGGCGGCGGTCAGCGGCGCCAGTTGGGGGCTCGGTTATGCAATCGCGTCGGGACTTGCGGAGGAAGGCGCGCGCGTCAGCATCTCGGCCCGGGGACGGGATCGGCTGGAGAAGGCCGCCCGAGAGATCGCCGAGGCGACCGGCGCACAGGTCCACGCCATTCAGGTCGACCTCGCCACTGCGCAGGGCTGTGACGCCTTCATCCGAGAGGCTGTCGACCGGCTCGGCAACCTGGACATCCTCGTCAACAACGTCGGGGGTCTACTGGCGGGGACGGTGGAATCTTTTCAGGACAAAGGTTGGCAGCAGATGCTCGACTGGGGTCTGCTCAGCCACATCCGGTGCACGCGGGCGGCCATCCCGCACCTAAACGACGGCGGACGGGTCATCAATCTTTCGGGCCTGAGCGGAAAGCAGTACGGCCCCGGCGGTCTAACGACGGGGCTGGTGAACTCGGGCATCATCGCCTTCTCCAAATACCTGGCCGGTGAGCTGTCTCCCCGCAACATTCTCGTCAACAACGTCTGTCCGGGATTCATCTATACGGAGAGCTGGAACGAGCGCATCCAGAAGATGGCCGCCGACCAGGGCAAGGACCCGGAGGAAGTGAAAAAGGGGTTCGTCGACCGGACCTTTCTGCGGCGCTGGGGGGAGCCGCGCGAGATTGCCGATATGGTGGTGTTCCTGGCCTCGGAGCGCGCAAGTTTCATTACGGGTCAGACCATCATTGTGGGAGGCGGTCGGGACCTGTTCATCTGAGCTTCCCGGGGCGCCGATAGGAAATACGATTTCATCAGGCAAACATTCGCCGGAAACCGACCTAACCGGCCATCAGTCTATAATCCTCCCCCTCCAGTCGTTTCTGTGAGGCGCGCGCCGAGCCCCCGATACATAGGCGCGGAAGGCGGCAAGCGGTGAATCCACCGGGGCACATTCGGAGAACGTGCGGGCGAAGGGGCGGCTTGGGGGGATGGAGATTTGGATTACACTCAGTCCAGCTTGCCTGTGGACTGCATCTCGCGCCGAAGCTGGCCGACCATCCGGACGAAGTCGGGATCCTCCATGGTGGACAAGTCTCGCGGTCGCGAAAGGGTCACGGGCATGACCGTGCGCACCCGCCCGGGACGTTCTGAAAGGACCACCACCCGGTCGGCCAAGAAAACGGCCTCGGGGATGCTGTGGGTAATGAACAGGATAGTCTTCCGGCGCTCCAGCCAAATTCTCTGCAACTCCACATTCATACTCTCTCGGGTCAGGGCGTCCAGCGCCCCAAAGGGTTCGTCCATCAACAGTAACGGAGGGTCGTGAATCAACGCCCGACAAATCGAGGCCCTCTGCTGCATCCCGCCCGAGAGCTGAAAGGGATAGTGGTTCTCGAATCCTTCAATCCCCACCAACTTGATGAGCTCCAAAGCGCGCTGTCGGTAGGTGCCATGATCCAGGCCGCGAACTTCGACCTGGAGCATGATGTTTTTAAGAACAGAACGCCAGCCCATCAAAACAGGGTTTTGAAAAACGATTCCCACATTAGGGGTCGGCCCGTGGACCGGCTCGTCGTAGACCCTGATGCTCCCCCGGCGGGGAGGGAGCAGGCCGGCGACGGCCTTCAGCAGGGTGCTCTTGCCGCACCCGCTGGGGCCGAGGACGGAGACGAACTCCCCGTCCTTGGCCTCCAGCCCGATGTTTTCCAGGGCGTGTACCGCCCCCGCCTTGGATGGGTAAACGATCCGAAGCCCCCGGATCTCAATCGCGTTTCGCATCTGGAGTTGGTCAGGCTCTCCCGTCGGTGTCGGCCCGTCCGGCCTCTACTGGGGGATGAATTCGTTGGTGTAAAACTCGCTGACCGAAAGTGCCTTCCCCTCAAGCTTGGGCGTGTACTTGACGAGGACGTCCTGGGAGTTCTGCCAGTCCTTGGCGCTCATCCAGCCGAGGGGTTTCCCCTGATTGTTGGGAGTGCGAATCATGGCCAGGGAATGGCGCATCACCTTCATAAACGTGGCCTTATTCTTCTTCTGCTTGGGAAAGGATTTGAGGAACGCATCCACGGCCGCCTCGGGTTCCTTGACCGCCGCCAGCCACGCCTTCTGATTGGCGCGGACGAAGCGGCGGATGGCGTCCTTTTTCTTCGCGAAATACCCCGTGTTGACGAGGATCCCTTTGTGCAGGAGGTTCACGCCGTAATCGGCGAAGCGCAGGTAGCCCACTTTCACTCCTTTGGACTCCATGAAGGGGACCATCTTGTTCCAAAGCGTCCCGGTGGCGTCGGCCTTGCCGCCGATGACAGCGAAGATCTTCCCCATTCCCGGCATGTACTGCCATTTGACGTCCCGCATGCTCAGACCGTTCTTGGCAATGAAGGCCCGGACGCTGGCGTCCTCGGAACCGCCGGGGGACATGGCGATGGACCTTCCCTTGAGGTCCTTGGGGCTGCTGATGCCCGATTTCTTCAGGAAGATGAAGCTGCCTCCGCCTTGCTGGAGCAAGCCCATGACGGCCTTCACCCTGGCCCCGTGAAGCCGCCCCATAATGAGAGAGCCGAAGTCGGCGAAGCCGAACTCGTAGGAGCCGGCGGAGATCACCTTTACGGCGTCCCCCGAACCCGTTCCGCCGAGGATCTCTACGTCCAACCCCTCGGCCTTGAAGTGCCCGCGGTCCACCCCCAAAAAGAAGGGCGGAATGTCCCCGGAAACGTCCATCTTCCAATCAGTATGGAGCCGCACCTTCTCTGCGACGGCCGTCCCGGCCAGGGCAAGCACGAAAACCAGAGCAATCGACCAAATCTTCTTACCTGTCATCCCGAGCCTCCTTCCGGGGTGTTCCCCCTGCTGCTCCCCAGTTCTGGGGAGGCTTCTGCTCGAATTCACCGGGGCCCTGCGGCCCGGCCCTTACATGGTCATCATCGTCTCTTCACCCCTTACGGCCACATGCCAAGGAAGAAGAACTTTCTCCAGTTTCGCCATGATCAGGTACAGAAGGACCCCGATCAAAGAAAGAGGAATCAAGGCGGCAAAGAGCTGGGGCGTTTCCAGCATGGAGTTGGACACAATGAGGACGTGACCCAACCCCTTATCCGAACCGACGAACTCCCCGACCACTGCGCCTACTGTCGCAAAGGCGGTCGCAATCTTCAGTCCGTTGAAGATGAAGGGCATCGAATTGGGGATCCGCACTTTTCGAAAGACCTGCCACTTGGTGGCGTTCATGGATTGAATGAGGTCCATCATTTCCATCTCTACCGTCCTCAGCCCCACAGAGGTCGAGATCACTACCGGGAAGAAGGCAATGAGAAAACTGACAATGACCTTGGGAAGGACGCCGATTCCGAACCAGACCACAAACAGGGGGGCGACGGCGATCTTGGGGATGGTCTGGGAGGTGACGAAGATGGGCATCAGCGTCCGCTCCAGAGTCTTGGACCAAACGATCAGGATGCCCGCCGGGACGCCGAGCAACGCACTGGCGAGAAACCCGAGGACTACCTCTCCCCCCGTTATCCACGAATGCTGAAGAAGGTAGAGCCAGTCCTCGGCCAGGGACTTGGCCACCGCGGAGGGGGCCGGGAGGAGGATCTGCTGGATATCGAAGATCGCGACGGCGGCCTGCCAGGCCGCAACGACCAGGATCAGAAATAGGATGGGGAACAGGAAGTCAACGCCGCTTCGCTTGGCTTCACCCGGGCTGGCCTCCACGTCCTCTAATGAATCGTTTTCGATTTCCGGCAAATCGATGCGATCCATTCCAACACTCCCCCCTCCTGTCCCTGAAAAAGACGCTGAAGAGGCGTTAATTCGCTCGCTTCCGATGTAGAATTAGAATAATTTATGTCTTCGTCTCATCTCTTCTATCACAGACCCACCCCCTTGGCAATTTCAAAGGAGAGGAAACGAACAAGAGGGACGGGAAAGAGGAAATCAATGTCGGTCTCTGCCCTGAACAGGCTCGTCCATGATCTCCAGTTCCCTGATCTTCGTGAGGCCTACCGCACGGACCCCGGCAAATGTCTCGCCGGGTATGACCTCACCGACGAGGAAATTGCCGCCGTGCGCCGGCCTGACATTCGCGCCCTGTGGCTGCTGGGCGTGAACCCGTACCTCTTACGCTTTTTCCAGCACTGGAACCATGTCACCGATGACGAGTTCCGGGCCGCTCTGGAAGGCCTTTCCTTTCTCGGGTCATCGATAGAGGGGATGCACCGTGGCTGAGCTGAAGGCTGTCTTTGGCGGCAGTCACTCGCCCCTGCTTATCACGCGGGCCGACGACGCTCCGCGAGAGGTCCGAGAGAGGGTTTTCTCGACCTACGGGCGGATGGGGCGAACCTTGATCGAGCGAGGGGTCGAGGCGCTAATCGTCTTCGGAAATGACCACATCCAGGCCTTCCCCCCCGATCGTTTCCCGGCGCTGGCAGTCGGGGCGGCCCCCAGGCACCGGAACGTCGCCAGCGAGGGATGGATGCCGGAAGTGGATGGGGGACGAAAGGGCGACGCGAATCTCGGTCTCTATCTGGCGAATGCATTGCTGCGCAGTAGTTTCGATCCGGTACTTTGCCGTGAACTTCACGTTGACCACTCCGTCGTCGTCACCCTTCACCGGATGGGGGATCCTCCCATCCCCATCGTCCCGATCTTGCAGAACACCGTCGCGCCCCCCCTCCCCCCCGCCGGCCGATCCTTCGATCTGGGGCTCGCCGTGCGGCGTGCGCTGGAGGAATACGACGCGGTGGAGCGCGTGGGGGTGCTCGCCACCGGCGCCATGTCCCACTGGATTGGGACGCCCGAGATGGGTCGGATAAGTGAGGGCTGGGACCAGGCGGCGATCGACCTGCTCGCCCGGGGCAAGGCTGACTGCCTCGCGGGGTGGAGCCAGGAGGAAATTGACGCCGGCGGAAACGGGGCGAACGAGATTCGCAACTGGATTTCGGCTGCGGCCGCAGCCGGAAACACCCCGGGAAAGGTTTGGGCCTACCAACCGGAGCCCGCCTGGTTCACGGGGATCACGGTGATGGAGTGGCCCGTTGGCGCCGCCCTCAGCTCACCCGGACGGCGTTGAAGAAGCGGGCATAGGACGTCAGTTCGTCCCTCCCTTTGACCCCCCCTGGGGGGAAAACTCGCCTGCGTCAGTCTCAACACCTCATCCGGCTCGCGACAGGCAAGCAGACCGGCGTCCCTCGCGACCCCTGGCTCCGTGGAACTCCCCCCTGAGCCGACGGCTAAGATTGGGCCTCCAAGGCCTCTTTTTCGCTTCACCCATTTAGCCCCCCGCGAGAAGATGGCGCGGGGAGGCTAACGGGTTGATTTTACTGGAGAAACATCCGCCCCTTTGCCGAAAGCTTACGATTAATCTGGGAAATCCGGGTTGTGCGACCTGGCCGCCGAAGGGCCAGATTCAGATTTGCCGATTGAAGTGACGACCGGTTTGCCCGAAAATGAAAAGCAAATCATTCCGGAAGTCCATGGATGATACAGGGCCCTTTTGTACGGGGCTCACAACCCCCGTTCCCCAGACACACGGGGGGGAACGGCACGAGAGGGGAGGGAAAAATGAAACGGTTTTTCTTGGGGATGACGGCTGCCGTTTTCCTGTTTGCCGCAATCATGGGGGGCCAGGCTTGGGCGCAGAAGAGGCTCGCGCTGGTCATGCCGACCGCTATCAACGACAATGGCTTCAGTCAGAGCGCATACAGTGGCCTTAAGCGAATCCGGGAGAGTTTGGGCGTCAAGACCGCTTACTCGGATAACACGCCGACCACCAAGTTCGTTTCCACTCTTTCAAACTACGCCGCCCAAGGATTCGACGTCGTCGTTGGCCACGGATTCGAGTTCGGCGACCCCATTATGCGGATCGCCAAAAAGTACCCGAAGACCAAATTCTTTGCGGTGGCCGGCATGGTGAACGTTGATGGCAAAGTCCCCAATGTCGTCAGCCTTCAACCCGCGACGCACGAGGGCGCTTACGTAGCCGGTGCGTTCGCCGGACTCATCACCAAGAAAAACAGCATCGGAATCCTCGGCGGGTTCCCCTTCCCTGCCATCGTTGTTCAACTGGAGGCATTTCGCGAGGGCGTCAAGGCCACCAACCCGTCTGCAAAGAGCGTCATCGTGTACATCAGCACCATCAGTGACGTCGCCAAGGGAAAGGAGGCCGCCATGGCCCTTATCAGCGTCGGGGCCGATGTCGTCTACCACGTGGCCGGCTCTGCGGGAAATGGTGTACTCCAAGCGGCGCAACAAAGGGGCGTCATGGCCATTGGCTGGGGGATGGACCAGCGCGTCCAGGCGCCCAAGGCGGTGGTTGCTTCTCATCTCGTGGATTGGGGCGGCACGTGGCTCAATGTGGCTTCGGCGTATTTCAAAACGGGTAAATTCACTCCGGGGGTTATCGTTCTCCCGATGAAGACGGGCGTCACCGACCTCTCCGAAATCCACGGGCCCTTCCCTCAGTCGGTCAAAGACAAGGTGATGCGGATACGTCAGGACGTCATCGACGGAAAGATCAAGGTCCCCTTCATCCCGAAGCCCCGTCCCAACTGAGGGCGGCGCAAGGAGACCCTCTCAGACAGCCGGCTGCCGGAGGGTAACCCGTCGCGAAGGAGAGAAGAAGACGAAGCGATTCCTCGCCCTATAACCGGCAGCCGTCATCCTGATCGCTATCTTCCCGGGAGGCCAGGTTCGGGCCCATAAGGGACCCGTCTGACACAGCCTCCTGAAATCGGTCCAGGCGAGAGTTGGAATTTTTGATGTTGTGGTCTTGCTCCGATTTCTGTGCCTGGTCCTATGCGACTTTCCCGGTTGATTCTTCACTCCTTGATGATGCTGCGAAGGACTCCCTTGAAGTCCTCATCCTCCAGGAACTCAGACCAAGTCACCTTGTCCTCGGGCCGGTCCACCATCCGGAACCTTGGGACCATGAACTTGTTCACTGGAGTCGAATAGAAGACATACCGCCCGAACCGGATGGCGCCCTTGGCGAAGGCGACGAACTTTTCAGCCGCCTCGACCGTCTTGAAGCGGTGGATCTCGAAGGGATCCATTGACCTGATGGTGACTGTGAACCAGTTCTCCTCCCCCGGACGGAGGCCTACGTAAGACCCCCAGGGCGACATGTGTTCGATGTCCGCGTGAAGCTCCGATGCCCCGGGGAAACAGTCGTACCCGTTCTTGTTGAGCCCTTCCACGATATCGCTGAAGCCGGGGTAGTCTTCTCCCTCCTCTTCCTTGGGAGCCGAGCGCTGGAACCGGTCGATGAAATCCTGCTTCTCCACCAGCTTCGACCACTGGCAGTCCTCCTCCGGCAGCCTGGAGTTGTTGAGGGCGATGTCGGCGTGTTGTCGCTCGGGGTCGGATTGCAGGACAAACAGCCCCGCACGGACGGCCTTGCGGCTGAAGACGGCATGGTCTCGCGCCGCCGTCCCGCTGACGAAGTGGTGGAGAAGGAAGCGGTCGCCGTCGATGTAGACGACCAGCCCCCGCTCGGACTGCACAGGCCGCTCGAGGGCGAGCTGTTCCCGCTCGACCCGGACTTCGTGAAGCGACTCGCGGAACCCTTCCAGCACCCGCCCGAAGACCCCCTCTTCCACCTCGGGGGCCTCCGTCCGCTGGGTCCTGTAGATCTCGGTCCCGGGGTGAGGGTAGATCCACGAGTGCCAGCGGGTGAAACTGTAGTGCACGGGCTGAAGCTGTGTCCCCTTCAGTTCGCCCTCGAAGGCGAGACCCTCCGAGTTCCACACGCTCCCCGTCTGCTTGTCCACGATCCGCTCGCCCTGAGGCTCAAATTCGAGCACTCGGTCTCCCAACCTGCGGTCAAAGACCCCCGAATGGAAGCTTTCAGGGGCGGGCCCTGATATGACCAGCAGGGGGACGCCGCCCAGCTCATCATGGATGAGGCCCCCCTCCAACTTGATGTCTCTGATCGGATAAGCGCGGATACCGCCGGGAAGGTTCACGCCCAGGACCGTGACGTTCTCCGGAAGCTGGCGGTCCAGGCCCCCCTTGGAGAGCGACTTGATGAATTGCACGTCGATCCCCGGTCGCTCCCAATACTCTTCCGCCCCGTGGCCGCCGCGGGCATCGCGGTGTTTCGGATCCTCAGGCTGCGCCAGGACCTCGGGGTCAGGATGAAGCTGTTTCCACTCGCCCCACGTGCTGTGGACGACGGGAATGGAATCCAGCATCTCGTCTTTTAGCTTTCCCTCGTAACAAAGACCCTCCTGAGACCACCAGCGGCCTTCGGTCTCCGGGTCTACGGCGCCCGCCTGGCCGACGACAATGCCGCAGACCTCCCAGTAAAACCGCTTGTTGTTCAGCAGACCGCTGAATGCGTTTCCAGCCCCGCACCGGTCTCACGTGCAGAGGACGAGGGGATCTCCCCCGATGATGTCATTCAGGTGGTGGTAGTAGTCCATGATGAACTGGGGGTATGCCCGCGCCTTTCCTTTGTGGCAAACGCCCACCACATGATCGGTGTCCAACATGTGGGTGGCTTCATCCGCCGGGATGCACCTCGGGTCCGTCAGGGGGTAGAAATAGCTCTTCCGCATGTGGGCCGTGCTGTAAATTCCGCATATTGTGTCCGCCTGTGTGGCCACGTGGGAAATGAGCTGACTTTTCTCTTCCTCGCTCTTGAAGCGCTTGACAATCACGATGTTTACTCCTTCTCTGGATGCTTGAGTGCTGAAAGACGCAGGCGGCGCGCTCCAGCGACTCATCGCCGTTAAGAAGAGGGTCCCGGGTATCGTTCTCCGCCTCACCTCCCGGATGACCCGCTCTAAATTGAAATCCTCCATGGCCGCCTGTCCCTCCAGAGCCGAGCAGCCGGAGGCCCTCGAGAGACTCACCTGAGGCCAAATGGTTCCCCTTCCGGTTCTTCACTCCTTGATGATGCTGCGAAGGACTCCCTTGAAGTCCTCATCCTCCAGGAACTCAGACCAAGTCACCTTGTCCTCGGGCCGGTCCACCATCCGGAACCTTGGGACCATGAACTTGTTCACTGGAGTCGAATAGAAGACATACCGCCCGAACCGGATGGCGCCCTTGGCGAAGGCGACGAACTTTTCAGCCGCCTCGACCGTCTTGAAGCGGTGGATCTCGAAGGGATCCATTGACCTGATGGTGACTGTGAACCAGTTCTCCTCCCCCGGACGGAGGCCTACGTAAGACCCCCAGGGCGACATGTGTTCGATGTCCGCGTGAAGCTCCGATGCCCCGGGGAAACAGTCGTACCCGTTCTTGTTGAGCCCTTCCACGATATCGCTGAAGCCGGGGTAGTCTTCTCCCTCCTCTTCCTTGGGAGCCGAGCGCTGGAACCGGTCGATGAAATCCTGCTTCTCCACCAGCTTCGACCACTGGCAGTCCTCCTCCGGCAGCCTGGAGTTGTTGAGGGCGATGTCGGCGTGTTGTCGCTCGGGGTCGGATTGCAGGACAAACAGCCCCGCACGGACGGCCTTGCGGCTGAAGACGGCATGGTCTCGCGCCGCCGTCCCGCTGACGAAGTGGTGGAGAAGGAAGCGGTCGCCGTCGATGTAGACGACCAGCCCCCGCTCGGACTGCACAGGCCGCTCGAGGGCGAGCTGTTCCCGCTCGACCCGGACTTCGTGAAGCGACTCGCGGAACCCTTCCAGCACCCGCCCGAAGACCCCCTCTTCCACCTCGGGGGCCTCCGTCCGCTGGGTCCTGTAGATCTCGGTCCCGGGGTGAGGGTAGATCCACGAGTGCCAGCGGGTGAAACTGTAGTGCACGGGCTGAAGCTGTGTCCCCTTCAGTTCGCCCTCGAAGGCGAGACCCTCCGAGTTCCACACGCTCCCCGTCTGCTTGTCCACGATCCGCTCGCCCTGAGGCTCAAATTCGAGCACTCGGTCTCCCAACCTGCGGTCAAAGACCCCCGAATGGAAGCTTTCAGGGGCGGGCCCTGATATGACCAGCAGGGGGACGCCGCCCAGCTCATCATGGATGAGGCCCCCCTCCAACTTGATGTCTCTGATCGGATAAGCGCGGATACCGCCGGGAAGGTTCACGCCCAGGACCGTGACGTTCTCCGGAAGCTGGCGGTCCAGGCCCCCCTTGGAGAGCGACTTGATGAATTGCACGTCGATCCCCGGTCGCTCCCAATACTCTTCCGCCCCGTGGCCGCCGCGGGCATCGCGGTGTTTCGGATCCTCAGGCTGCGCCAGGACCTCGGGGTCAGGATGAAGCTGTTTCCACTCGCCCCACGTGCTGTGGACGACGGGAATGGAATCCAGCATCTCGTCTTTTAGCTTTCCCTCGTAACAAAGACCCTCCTGAGACCACCAGCGGCCTTCGGTCTCCGGGTCTACGGCGCCCGCCTGGCCGACGACAATGCCGCAGACCTCCCAGTAAAACCGCTTGTTGTTCAGCAGACCGCTGAATGCGTTTCCAGCCCCGCACCGGTCTCACGTGCAGAGGACGAGGGGATCTCCCCCGATGATGTCATTCAGGTGGTGGTAGTAGTCCATGATGAACTGGGGGTATGCCCGCGCCTTTCCTTTGTGGCAAACGCCCACCACATGATCGGTGTCCAACATGTGGGTGGCTTCATCCGCCGGGATGCACCTCGGGTCCGTCAGGGGGTAGAAATAGCTCTTCCGCATGTGGGCCGTGCTGTAAATTCCGCATATTGTGTCCGCCTGTGTGGCCACGTGGGAAATGAGCTGACTTTTCTCTTCCTCGCTCTTGAAGCGCTTGACAATCACGTCGTTTACTCCTTCTCTGGATGCTTGAGTGCTGAGAGACGCAGGCGGCGCGCTCCAGCGACCCATTTTGGTTAAGAAGAGGGTCCTGAGCACGGTTTTCCCTCTCCCCGAATTTCCCATTTCAACTTTTGATGGAAACATTCCTATACTGACTGTCGAATAGGGTGATTACACGCCCTCTCGCTTGGGCTGTCAAGGACGTTTTGGACCCCCCAACCGACTTAGGCAGAACGGATTCTCGCCCTTATGAGTGCCGGAGAAGGAGCGCAATGCCCGAATCGGTTTTTGGGCAGATGGTCACTTTTTCGGAAGGATGTGGTCAGCCTCTCTTATCCCTTTTTTGGGGGGGGGGCTATCAACCCCATCATGTACTAACATATGGAGGGGTACAACAATTGAGGTCAGGTTACATAGACGCTGATTTTCCGATTTCACGTTGAATCCGCGGGCCTTTTCCGCAGGCTGCCCCAGTAAATCTGGAACTGTACCGCTTTCGGGGATGTCTAATTAGGATCAGGAGAATGACGACCGGTCAAAGGCCGCCGAAAAGCCAGTCCGATCCGGACTGGCCACTGGTCCAGCGGGTTCAAGGAGGCGATGATGACGCCTTCCGCGAGCTTTTCCTTCGCTTCCAGCGACCGGTATTCAACCTGGTGGCCCGAATTCTGGGTAGGCGGGAGGAGGCCGAAGACATATGTCAGGAGGTTTTCATCTCAATCCGACGGGCGCTGCCCCGCTTCAAGAGTGAATCCCGGCTGTCGACGTGGATTTACCGAGTCACCGTCAATCACGCTCTCAACCGGCTGAAGTCGCTTCGGCGCAGGGAAGGAATTGAGGTTCCTCCCGATGAAGGGATTGAAGAATCACATAATCCGGGAACAGGCGTTCACGGACACGCAGAAGAATCGCCGGAGGATTCGGCAGGGCATCGGCAGCTCTTGGGAATAGTGGAGAGGGAGATGTGCGCTCTGAATCCGGAGTTCCGCCTCATTCTAGTACTGCGGGACATACAAGGGTTATCCTATCAGGAGATCAGCCGCGTACTGGACACATCGGAAGGAACAGTCAAATCCAGGCTCCACAGGGCGCGCGACGAATTAAAAAAAAGGATGGAACCCTATTTAGTCTGAATTTAGGCTGAATCGGCCCACCGAGCGCGCTGCTTGCGGCGTCATGAGGCGAAAGGAAAAATAAGAGGGAATGACTTTCTCGGACGAAAAACAAAGGGGTGAGCTCCTTTCGGCCTATCTCGAAGGAGACTTAGGCGAGGCCGAGCGGGCAAAGGTGGAAGAGCTTCTGAGGACGAGCGGGGAAGCCCGCAAAGACCTTGAAGTCCTTCGCGGAACCGTTGGTCTCCTGAAAGAGATGGAGGATCTGGAGCCGCCGGCCTCCTTGTGGGAAAAGGTTTCGGCCCGCCTCGCCGACAGAGCTCCTTTGAATGAAGTTGCGGGGTGGCGGCGGTGGGTACGCCAACTCCTCCGGCCGACCCCCGTCACCCTTCCTCTGGGTGGAGCGGTCGTTGCCGCGCTCGTCCTGCTGGCGGTTTTCTTGAGCAATGAGCGGAGACAGAGCTTCCTGCTGGCTGGCAAGCTCAAAAGCGTGGAGGCGGAGTTATCCCGGGAGCGCAGTCTCCGGGAGGACCTTGCGAGAGGAGTCGAATCCGAGCGGGCGGAGCGACGCGACATCGCGAGGACGCTTGAGCGTCGCAAACGTGAGTCAGGCGTCCTTGCCCTTCGTGTCAAGGAACAGGATCGAGCGCTCGCGGAGGCCAAGGCGAAGTTGAAAGAGAGGGAAAGAACCCAGAGCTTCCAGAAGGCTTTACCCTTGCGCAAAGCGCCGGCCTTGGCCCCTCGCACCCAGGCGTCCTCACGACGGCCAGACCCACCCCTCGCGCTTGAAGTAAGAGCGCCGGGAGACCTCCGGTCGGCTGTCCTTGGCGAGATTTCGGCTTCGGGGGGCAAGCCCTTCCCTGCCCCGGACGAATCCGGCCGCAGGAAGATCCAATCGCAGGCTTTCGAAGCGCAACGTCGCGCTCTCTATGTCCTTTCCCGCAAGAGGCTGCCTGCGCTTGTCACACGTCTTGAGGCTCTCCCCGGAGTCGTTGTGAGAACCAGTCCCGGAGCCTCTGGCCCGCGGGAGGGCCCCGTCCTCGTACGAGTCCAAGACTCGAAAATTTCCTCGCCCTAAATTTTTCAGGAACATTTCACCGAAACCAGTTGTCTCATGAGGTAATGGCCGGAACACGGCCCGGAGTGACGGCGGCTTTCCGGCGGATGCTGTGACCTTCCGTCAGGTTCACCTTGTAGGAGGGAAATCTCGATGTTTCGTCGACTCGTGCTCACGTTATTGCCGTTTTTGCTGCTGGCATGGTTCCTGGGAGAGGTTGCAATCGCAGGAATGGTTATAGTTTCCGGCCCAGACGATGGCCACAAAATCCACGAGAGCGCCCCCCCAAGTCATCGAAGACCTCGAAGGCTGCGATTCCAACCCGTTCGTCTTGTGTCCCACCGAGTCAAGGTCGTCATCAATGACCAGGCCGCCCAGACGGAGGTGGAGCAGGCATTTCACAACCCAAACCAGTTCGCCGTTGAGGGGGAGTACGTTTTTCCGATTCCCAGGGGGGTGGCGATCTCCTCGTTCGATCTTTTCGTAGACGGGAAACGGGTAAAGGGGGAACTCCTGGAACGGAGCAAGGCCCGTCAGGTTTATTTGGATTACGTCCGTCGGAAGATCGATCCCGGACTCCTGGAATACACGGACCGGGGGATGATTCGTCTCCGCCTGTTTCCGCTACCCGCGGGCGGAGAAAGGAAGGTCCGACTGAAATACACCCAGATTTTGCAATCCGACGCGGGTACGATGCAGTACGCCTATTCGTTGAGCCCACACAGGTTCTCTAGAAGCCCTGTGAATGAGTTCGTCCTAACGGTCGAAGTTCGGTCCGAAAAAGGAATTCGCAACGTTTATTCCCCTTCGCATTCGGTGGATGTCTTCAGAAAAGGCGATACCCACGTAACAGTCAGTTTGGAGCGGACGAACGCAAAGATAGAGCAGGATTTCCTGCTTTATTACAGTCTCTCGAAGGATGCGGTAGGTCTCACGGTCCTGACCCAGAAGGAGGACGGAGAAGACGGCTACTTCCTGGCCCTCCTGTCCCCCAGTTATGCGCCCAAGGGTAGGCAGTCGATCCCTAAGGACGTCACGTTCGTCCTGGACACCTCCGGGAGCATGAAGGGGGAGAAGCTCCGCCAGGCCAAGGAGGCGCTGTTGTTCTCTTTGAGGAGCCTGAATTCGGCGGACCGGTTCCATCTAATCCGCTTCAGCTCCGATGTGGAAGCCTTCCAGAAAACCCTTACAACGGCGACACCGGAAAACGTCAGGGCCGCCAGCGGATTCATATCGCGTCTTTCGGCTCGTGGCGGGACGAACATCAACGACGCCCTATTGATGGCGCTCCGGAGTCCAGATGGGAATTCGGGTCCGAGAAGACCCCATATGGTTATATTCCTCACAGATGGGCGGCCCACCGTCGGTGTAAAGGGCATGGCGGACATCCTCCGCAACGTGCGCCAAGCCAACACCGCGAACCTCAGGGTCTTCGTCTTTGGCGTGGGCTATCGGGTGAACACCCACTTGCTGGATAAAGTTTCGGGCCAGAACGGAGGAACGTCCGATTACGTTGTTCCCGGCGAGGACATCGAGGTCAAGGTTTCGTCCTTTTTCCGTAAGGTGAGCGAACCCGTGCTGGCCAACCTCTCGCTGGATTGGGGGAAACTGGAGACGAAGGACGTTTATCCGAAGACTTTGCCGGACCTGTTCAAGGGCTCGCAAATCGTCCTTTTGGGCCGATACAAGGCCGGGGCTGTTGAGAAGGTGCGTCTGTCGGGAGATGTATACGGCGACCGGAAAACCTTTGAGTTTGAAGTTCGGTTTCCGGAGAAATCTACGGGCAGCGATTTTCTTCCGCGACTTTGGGCGACCCGCAAGGTGGGGTACCTCCTCGATGAGATCCGCCTCAATGGACAGAGCAAAGAGCTAAAGGATGAGGTGGTCCGCCTGGCAAAAAAGTTCGGCCTGATGACGCCTTACACATCGTTCCTGGCCATGGAAGATGAGCCCAGATCCTTAAGGTCTAACCTGCGCCCATCCCCCGGAGGCCGCAGAGACCGGGCGGCCGCGCCGACTCCACAGGCCTTCCACCTTCGGCAGAAGACTGGAAAGGGGGCCGTGGACATGAGCCGGGCCCTACAGGAGCAGAAAAAGGCCCTCCGGGCCCCGAAGGTCAGCCGGGTCGGCGTCCGCTGGGTGGCTGGGAAGGTCTTCCGGTTGAAGAAAGGATATTGGGTGGATCAGGCCTACACGGAAAGCAGAAAGACCCTCTCTATCCGATTCGCAAGCCCCGAATACTTCGACTTGATTCGGAAGGAGCCGAAGGTCTTGAAATTCCTGACTTTGGGAAAGAAAATCATCTTCTGCTCGAAACTAAAGTGCTACCAAATAAGCTAAGGAGAAGGTGGAATACTTTTCCGGTGAAATGAGCACACTGGGCCTCGATTGGAGCCCTCGCCAATCGTGCAAATGGATGGTTTCAGTTCGTGCGGGATGCACGTTCTCCCGCACGGACTGAAACCCGGCTGCGTCGAGCCCTTCGCTTCGTTGCGTCTTCCAGCCTTCCTTTCCGGTAGATGATGGCCCGTCGCTCAGGGTGACAGGGCCGTCAATTGTCTAGCAGGGTGCTGAAAAACGATTTTGAGCCCCTCAGATTGGCCGTTGCCGTCATTCTGGGCGTGGGTAATCGATCCGCCCGAAGAATCTCGTTCGGATGAAAGGGCTTCTTTCCAACTTCCAAAAAAACAATGGGTTTCGAACTTGAGGAGATTCCCCACTTCGTTCGGAATGATAATCCCAGTGGATCGAGCCGCCTCTGAGCGGGGACTGACCCGGAGTTTTTCGGCACCCTGTTAAAGGTCAAGGATTCCCCGGAAAGTCATCGGGGACAAGTCAGACTGTCCGCCTTTTGTCCATGAAGCTATCCCATCTAAGCCAATACAGGCCTAAAAAAGGAATGAGAGCGCGTCACCGAAAGTCCTTCAGTTTGGTGGCCCAGTTTGGTGGCCAATCGATTTTCCCTGTTCCGATCTTGTTCGGCACCCATTTCGGGGAATTAAGTGAAAGTTGGGCGAAAGCGGTAGAGCCTTCCGAACTATGACTTTGATCATTGTTCTTTCCCCCACCGGGAAATACTCTCTAAGAATATCCGTCGAGGAGAGGCGCCCAATTGCCTTCCGCCGTCCCACCTATCTGGTGGAAAAGGACAAACCTCATGGTCTCATTCCGTTTCAACTGTCGGGAAGTCCGAATCGATGCTGATCACGAACTCTCCCTTCTTCGTGCCCTCCCCGAGCGGTTGAACCTCGTCGGAACCAAGCAGGCTTACAAAGAGGGCCTTTGCGGACGCTGCACCCTTTTCGGCGGGAAGCCCAAGACCTCCCTCTGACCTTCTCCCGGAACGGATGGCGCACAAATCCGTCTGAAGAGGAAATATTTTGAGTCATGCCCGGCACTGGACGATTTGATATGGCCGCCGCCGATAACCGTCTCGTGAGTAAGAAAACAATCACCATCACCGTGAACGGCGAAGATATCGAGGCGGAAGTCGACAGTCGTCTAACGTTGGCGAACTTCCTGCGAGATGAGCTTGATCTTACCGGCGCAAAGATAGGTTGCGATCGTGGAGAATGCGGTAGTTGCACGGTCCTGGTGGATGGAAAGCTTATTTATTCTTGCACACTGCTTGCCGCCGAGGTCTCCGGCCGGTATGTCCAGACCGTCGAGGGACTCGCGACGGATGGTAAACTTCATCCTCTTCAAGAGTGCTTTATTCAGTACGACAGCCTGCAGTGCGGCTACTGTACGCCCGGAATGCTTATGGCGACAAAAGCCCTCTTGGATCGCGATCCCCATCCGGCGGAACACGATATACGAAGGGCGATTGAAGGGAACCTGTGCAGGTGCGGCGCATACCAGAATATCATCGAAGCTACAATGAATGCCTCCAGGGTGATTGCGCCGAGAGAAGAGCGAAGTGATGAGAGAAAATAAATTACTGGTCAAGGGGTCACCCCCTCCCGACCTGGACAGAGAGTTCACGGTTGTCGGGAAACCATTGAACCGGAGAGGGGCGGCTGAGAAGGTCACCGGAGAAGCAAGATACTCCGGCGATATCAAGCTGCCCGGCATGCTTTACGGCAGGACCCTTCATTGTCCCTATCCTCGCGCAAGGTTACTCAAGCTGGATACAAGCAGGGCAGAAACCCTTCCAGGTGTCAGGGCCATCCTGACAAAGGATAATACAGGCGGCTGGCGCACATCCTGGTACAAGGTCCCTGAACTCGCGTTTCCCGAGATCGTCACCCATGAAGGGGTAGAGGTTGCAGCGGTGGCCGCGGAGGATATGCCCACTGCGCAACGGGCCCTGGACCTGATTGACGTGGAATACGAAGAGCTCCCCCCGATGCTGGACGCCGAAGAGGCCCTCAAGAATCCTCCCCCTCCTTGCATCGCGGATGAAGAGTACCCCGGCCGGGGTATCTTTGATAGGAAGACCTTTACCATCAAGCGGGGCGATATTGAGAAGGGATTTAGATCGTCGGACGTCGTCGTGCAGGAGACTTACACCACGCCCGCTTCCTTTCACGGCACGATTCAGACCCGTGCTTGTGTCGCCAGCTGGGACGGGGAATCCCTGACCGTATGGGACGCGATCCAGGGGGTCTGGAATGCGAAGCTGGCCTTGGCGGAATCCTTAGGCCTGGAGCCGGATAACGTAAGGGTCATCGTCGAGAATATTGGCGGCGGTTTCGGCTCAAAGGCATGGTCCCAGAGGATCACGTATTTCGCGGCCAAGCTTTCAATGGTCACCGGGAAACCCGTCAGGATGGAGCGGAGCCGGAGGGAGGAGTTCGTCAACCACTCCCGCCGGTGGGATTGCAAGATGACCCTGAAGATGGGTGTCAAGCGAGATGGAACCCTGAACGCAATTTATCAACGGGCCTTGGTTAATATCGGCGCCGCGGCATTAGAGGACAATTACTTCTGCATGCAAATCATATGGCATACGGCCAATCTTCATGCCTGCCCGAATGTATATCTGGAACAAGAAGGCGTCTATACCAACCGGCAGATCACGGGTCCCACCCGGTCTCCCCTCAACATGCCGGCGATCTTCGCGTTGGAATCCCATATGGACAGAATGGCGGCTGAATTGAATATGGATCCCCTTGAATTCAGAATGAAAAACTACGCCGCGTACCAGACGGTGGGGACGGACGAATCGGCGGATCCTTCGGCGGCCCTGCGATCCCACGAAGAAAAGTTCCCCTATTCAAGCAAGATTCTCGATCAATGCATGAAAATGGCCACGGAGGCTATCGGGTGGGAGAAGAGAAAACATTATTCTGATTCGCCCTTTGGAAACACTAAGAAGCGGGGCATCGGCATGGCATCTTACCTCGTCATGCAGGGGGTGGGAATGCTCCCCTACCTGGCGGAAGCGGACGTTGAAATCACGAATGATGGGAAGATAAACCTTTACATCGGCGTGGTGGATATCGGAGGCGGGCAGGAGACCATTTTCTCCATGCTGGCGGCGGAGGAGCTGGGTGTTGACGCCGAAGACATCACGGTGATCATGGGAGATACGAAAAACACCCGCTACGGACCCTCCTGTCACGCATCCCGATGCACCTCGGAGATGGGTCCGGCGGTCCTGCAGGCCGCCTCTGAGGCAAGACAGCGACTCTTTGAGATGGCCTCGCCCATTCTTGAAGCGCCCGTCGAGTCACTCCGATCCCAGCACGGCGAGATCTACGTCCAATCCTATCCTTCCGCGTCCCTCGATTTCAAAGAGGCCTGCAGGAAAATCGAACGGCATAAGCCCATCCGGGGAGCTGGGAGCCGGGCTCCCAACCCAAAGTCGCCCAGTATGGCCACATTCGGCGCCCAGGCGGTGGAACTGGAAGTCGATACCGAGACCGGCGAGGTAACTATTATGAAGATCGCGGCCGCTCACGATTTCGGCAGGGCCATCAATCCTAAGCTTTGCATCTCCCAGGTCCGCGGAGGCATAGAATTCGGAGTGGGATTCGCTCTCAGCGAAGAGGGTGTTTACGATTCAAAGAGCGGAATCTTATTGACCAACAACTTTCATCAATACAGGATGCCCACCTCCCTGGATTTCCCCAATATCGATGCGACGATTGCGGAGGTCGAGGATCCCTATTTCGCGTATTCGGCCAAAGGAGCGGGTGAAAACACAAACGCCCCCACACCGGCGGCCATCAGAAACGCCATCTATCATGCCATTGGTATCTGGTTCAATGATCTTCCGATCACACCGGACAAGATCATACAGGCAGTGAATAGGAAAGGGGCAAGATAGGTTCAACGGCCATGGAGCTTCCCGAGATCAAACATGTAGATGCGAAGGATCCCCGGGAGGCCGTATCCTTGTTGTGCGAATATGGGGATCGGGCCAAGGTGATCGCCGGGGCGACGGATCTACTCGGAATCATGAAGGACGGACTCGAAGGACCTGAATTGAAGACCCCGGAGATTCTCGTCAACATCAAGACGATTCCCGAGATGGCTCGGATCGAATATGAAGAAGATGGGTCGTTGAGAATCGGTGCGGCTGTAACGCTGGATCGAATAGAAACGTCTCAAATAATAAGTCAAAAGTTCGGCATTCTCTCTCAAGCCGCGAGCGTGGTGGGCACGTTGCAGCTGAGAAACATGGGGACCATTGGAGGGAATATCTGCCAGAGGCCACGGTGCATGTATTTCAGACACCCCCACTTCATTTGTCGAAAGAAGGGGGGCGAAAAGTGTTATGCGATAACAGGGGAGCACAGGGACTACTACTCCATTTTTCTCAAGAAAAGAAAATGCGTGATGGCCCATCCTTCAGACATGGGACCCGCCCTCGTCGCTTTGAATGCCAACGTGGTCATCGCCGGTTCCGAAGGAAAGAGGGAGATGGCATTGCAGGACTTTTTTATCGGCCCGGATCAGGTCACGGAAACCAGTCTTCGGCCGGACGAGCTCCTGGTTGAATTCCTCGTTCCGAATCAGGGAGTAAAAACCTACCAGTGTTTTTCAAAGCGGCGGATCAGGCGCTCCTTTGATTTCGCCCTCGCAAGCGTTGCCGCGGTGGCACGGATCGATGAAGAGGTCTGCAGGGAAATCAGGATCGTCCTCGGCGGGGTCGCCCATTATCCAATCGTAGCGACTGGCGCCGAGCAGGTACTGAAGGGGAAGAAGCTCAGCGACGAGCTTATCTCGACGGCCGCGGATGTCTCTGTCGAAAAGGCCCAACCCCTGCCCATGAACGGCTATAAGAGGGATCTCACCAGGGTATCCGTGAAACGGGCGTTACACACGTTAAGGCAAGAATCGTCTTCTACGTAACTGTAAGAATGTACCACATTTTGAGCTCGTCTCTGCACCTTGGGTAACGGCAGAAGTTTTCTCAGGGTCAGAGGCATTGACTCGATGACCTCGGGTGCGGGAGACCGTAGACCAGGGCACTATGGGGCCGAATTCGGAGTAAGTCCTCCGCCCGCCCTTGCGTGGCAGCCTGGAAGCGGGAGGTGTTTGACCCCTCAAATTCCACTCGGACCTCGAATTGTTTCAGCGAGTCTGACACGCGCCCCCGCGAAAGGAATGGGAGCGGGTCACCGAACGTCCTTCAGTTTGGCGGCCAATCGATTTTCCCTGCGCCGATGTTTTTCGGCGAACCGGTCCAGTTGAGCAAGTTTTCGTGTGAACTTCAGGGCGAGGGAAAAATCGCGGGCCACATGCTCGTAATACTTTGCCAATCTTTCAAGAGCTTCCAAGTTTCCTTCCGTGGCCAGGTCACGCCAGATTTCCACCGAGAGTGCCCACTCACCCCGTCGCCGCCCGAGGCGCGCAAGTTCCAACAAGGCGTTGTGATCAAGGTGTGGCCTATTGGCAAGGAGATAGTTGTAGGCCTCCGCCTCATTCAACTGGGACCGGTAATGTCTTGCACAGGCAAGTATATTGGCATTTCTTCCAACCGGGTCTTCATAGCAACGTCTTAACGCAGGCAGCAGAACTGCAAGGGAGACGAGGTCCCATCGGTTGTGCCGAACAACACCGGGCAGGTTCGCCGTGATGCCATGGCGCACCCAATCAAACCAAGTCTCGGGCGCTTTCGAGCCCGGAATGTCGCCAACCCGTTTAAATACAATTAAGCGTTCTTCTACGGTCTGGAAACGGCAGTCGGGCCAGCGTTCTCCGAAGGCGCGTCGTGTTGGGTGGAGCAGATCCAAGTGTTCAAGGGGGGCGAGGGGATCTTTCATTCCCGCGAGTCGATACCGGGCTGCGAGCAAGGGATGGTCAAAGCTCTTTCCGTTGTAGGTGATAAGGGTTTGAGCATCCTTTATGAATTCCCGGGCCTGCTCTAGCAGCGCGGATTCGCCCTTGAAGCTCGTCAGGAAATACTGCGCTAACTGAAGGCCTTTCGCCATGAACCTTCCAAGGCCCAGCAGAAATACCAAGGTGCCGGTACCACCGGATAGCCCGGTGGTTTCCGTGTCCATAAACACCGAGGAACTGACATCCTGACCGGCCTTGTATCCGAAAAAAATCAGCGCTTCGGCGACGCCGTTTTCAATCTGCCGGAAACCATGGTGCGCCCCGAAAGGGATCTCCCGCTCGATAATTATCAGTCCATCACAAATGCAGCGCCCTTGCAGTCTTTCCGCAAGCTCACGGCCTGTCATTCTTGCCTTTGTTTGAACCTTAGGGCGCCGGACCGCAAGGATTCTTTCCAGCTCCCTGCGAAGAGTGACCTGGCTTCCCATTCTCTCGCTGTGCGGCGTCACGGAGGTAGACTCTCCGGGTTTGCTTCCGGTTTGATCTAGAAGCCTCGAAAGGCGCGAGCGGAATTGGGTCACGAGGACAAATCGCGCCGGTCTGCGAACAGGGTGAGGACCGTAAGCGCAGCGGACTTGGGTGAATGGCTCCGCTGCTCATCCGAGGCCAGTATCGGACCGATGCACGTTGGACAACCGCAGTCGCACCCGCAGGCTGCCACCATGATGCGGGCCTGATTGACGACCTGCTCTCTCAGATCAAACAAGGGGGCGGAGAGACCCATGCCGCCGGGATAGTTGTCGTAAAGGAAAACAGTCGGGCGGAACCGGTGGCTCGGCGCGTCAACGCCCGCGGGTTCGCCGGAAAAGGTCGTTATCTGGCCCATGCCGTTGACGCCCACGGTGGTGAACCAGGTCGAGTCGCTGTTGCCCACGGCGCGCCCCAGGTCTTGGGGCTCAGACATGGTGAGCAGCGCCGCGACGAAATGCATGGCGTAGGCCGCGCCAAGGAAACCGTCCAGGGCGTCCAACCGTGAAGAGAACGCCTCGTCCAGGGCATCCGGACTCAGTTGCCACCAAACGGAAGTCGTGTGCATTTCCTGGTCCGGCAGGTTCACCTTGCCATAGCCCACGTTTTCGTGCGTGAAGAAGCGGATCTTCTTGTAGCCGGCGACGCGGCGGACCAGGTGGGCCTCCCCATGGGCACACAGAGAGCCGGCATGCCGATCCACATCGAACTGGTCCAGGACCCTTAAGCGGGAATAGTCGATGGCGTCGGTGTAATAATCCGCTTCGGTCTGGCGGACGAAGGCCTTACGGCCTTCCCAGTCCAGCTTTTCCACCTGCCAGGGCCGCGCCTGCACCATGTAGATGGCGCCTTCATACAGCGTCATCGGCGCGCTGGTATAGTCCGCCTCCGCGATGACATCCTTTTTGCCATCGGTGACGTCGATAACCACAAAGTTCCCATCCGCGACGCTGCGGAGGCTTACGCTGTTGGCCGGGTAGCTGTCAGCCATCCAGTGCCACATGTCTCCCTCGTGGTGCAAGACGCTTTCTTCCTGCAGATAGGCAAGGAATTTATGGAGAGTTTCCTTCCCGAATGGTTCGCCGTCCTTGAAGGGCAGCTCAAAGGCGGCGCAACGGATATGGTCCAGCAGGATGAGCAACTGGTCGGGGTCGATGCGGGCGTGTTCCGGCGAGGCCCCGAGGAAGAAATCCGGCTTTCGCACGATGAACTGGTCCAAGGGCCAACTCGCGGCCGTCAGAACACCCAAAGAGGGCCGGTTGCGCCGTCCCGCGCGCCCCAGGCGCTGCCAGGTGCCGGCGATGGTGCCCGGATAGCCATTGAGGAGGCATACGTCGAGCGACCCGATATCCACCCCAAGCTCCAGGGCCGAGGTCGCCACGACGCAGTCTACATCGCCAGCGCGCAGGCGCCTTTCCGTCACTCGGCGCTCGGTGGGCAAATACCCGCCGCGGTAGGCCTTCACCCGAGCGGGCCGGCGCTTGTCCCCGTCAAAAACTTCCTTCAGGTACTTGGTGAGTACCTCCACCATGAGCCTGGTTTGGGCGAAGACGATGGTCTTGAGCCCGGCCTTCACGGCGAGGCGGGCAATCCTGAAAGTCTGTGATCTCGCCGAGGCGCGAATACCGAGGGCGGCGTTTACCATTGGCGGATTCCAGAGGAACAGGTATTTTCTGCCCTGGGGTGCGCCGCTTTCGGAAATGGTCTCAACTTCTTCCTCGATAAGATGCGAGGCCAGCTCTCCTGGGTTGGCGATCGTGGCGGAGCACAGAATAAACACTGGCTGCACACCATAAAAGCGGCAGATGCGCTTGAGGCGCCGAATGACATTTGCCATGTGGGACCCGAAAACGCCGCGGAAGGTGTGCATCTCGTCGATAACGACGTAGCGCAAGCTCTCAAAGAACTGGGCCCACTTGGTATGGTGAGGCAAGATCCCTTGATGGAGCATGTCCGGATTGGTGACGACGATGTCGCCACGGGTGCGCACCGCCTTCCGGGCGTCTCCAGGCGTGTCTCCATCGAACGTGAACGCTCGCACACCGAGGCCGCCAGCCTGGTCCAATTCGACGATCTCTGCTACCTGGTCCTGGGAGAGGGCCTTGGTGGGGAATAGGTAAAGCGCTTTGCTCTTTTCCTGAAGCGCCGCCTGCAGCACCGGGAGGTTGTAACAGAGCGTCTTGCCCGACGCGGTGGGCGTCACGATTACGGTGTGCATACCGCCGCGCACGGACTCCCAAGCCCGGAGCTGGTGACTGTAAAGGCGCTCGATGCCACGGGACCTCAAGGCCGCTGCCAAGCGGCTGTCGAGGTCCGCGGGAAAGTCAGCGTACTCGCCGGATTTCTCCGGGATGACCACTTCTCCGGTGATGCGGTCTCCGCATCTTTGTTTGAGCCGTTCAACGAGCGCATCGACAGAACCGACAACTTCGTCGTCGCATTCCCGAATCGAATCCTGTTGAAGTAAGCTTAGTGGAGCATTCATTTGATTGTTCTCCATTTGTTCTCTATAATGAGTCTATAGGAAAAATGGAAAAGACACAAGAAAAAATAGTGACTGCCGCCCTCACCCGTCGCCAGGGGGACATCTACCGCTATTTGCTCGACCATCTGCACGGGTTTGAACACCCGCCAACCCTGGATGTGTTGTGCCGGGCCCTGGGACTGCGGTCGAAGGGTTCTCTCTACAAACACATCCAGGCCCTGGTCCTAGCGGGTCTCGTGGAGCCCATGAACAGAAAACACCGAGGCATCCGCCTCACGGCAAAAAGAGCACAAGAGTCCACAGGCTTCCCTTTGCTCGGCTCCATCGCCGCTGGCCGCCCCATTGAGGCCATCGAGGATCCTGAAACAATTGGAATACCCGAGTTTTTCCACGGTAAGATAAATTGTTACCTCCTAAATGTTAATGGAAATTCCATGGCGGAAGAAGGCATCCTGGACGGCGACAGGGTAGTGATCGAACGGCGGGATTACGCCCGAAACGGAGAGATCGTGGTGGCCCTCATAGACGGCTATGAGGCAACGTTGAAACGCATCGAGCAGAAGCCGGGAAAAATTATCCTATATCCCGCCAACAGCAACCTAGAGCCAGTGGTCTATGCCCCAAACCGGGTTCAGATCCAGGGCGTGTTGGTGGGGCTGATGCGGTCGTATCTATGACGGTGAGGAGAGATCCTATCCGGCACAGCGGAAGTTCCAAGAATTGGTGAGTCTCATCCCCGTCAGCCTTCAATTATCCGACTTTGACCACTTAATCTTGCCAGATGCATCCTTAACTACGATCCAAGGGCCGGTCTTAGGAAGCACGCGGAGAGTCATACGCTGTCGTTGACTTGAGTCGTAAGAGTCAAGAACGGGTCTGCCGTCCGTGGCCACACCCAAGGCGACACGTCTATCTTCGCTTGCGTCGTAAAGACCCAGGGAGGGTATGCCATCGCTCTGTACGGTCATGGAGACGCGCACTTGCTTATTGGTGTCGCGGAAA
>JBHIBA010000019.1:0-29449 GCA_046758845.1 Nitrospinota bacterium | reverse complement strand
CTTTTACTTCGATGGCGATCAGCTGATGCTTGATCTTTCCTTCAGAGACTCTGCATATTCTTCGAACCGCAGGAGACGTATGTGGAGGATTGGTCAGCGTTTGATTAATCACTCTCGGATCCTACAAGTCGTTAACGAAGTGAGGACTATGATTACCTACTATCGCATAAAGGCGAATCGAGGAGCATTACTTGCCAAAGGCGAGAACAATTTTGGATTGGAGCTGGATAATATGGTTTACAAAGAACCCCGGGATTCGAGCTGGAAAGACGCCTGGCGGGTGACGGAAGCTCTCCTTGTACTGATGAGGAATGAAGTCCTCAAAAGGGGAGCTGAATTCTTGGTGGTGACCTTGACCAATGCGATCCAAGTCCATCCAGATCCTTCGGTTCGCCGGGCCTTCATGGAAAAAATGGGGATCGACAGTTTGGTCTACCCGGACTTGCGGATTAAGGCGCTGGGGGAGCGGGAAAGATTTCGCGTCTTAAATTTGGTCGAATATTTTCAACCTTACGCGGAGAGGCATGGGACTTTTCTTCACGGGTTCGGAGCTGACTTGGGAAGGGGTCATTGGAATGTCGAAGGTCATCGCCTGGGCGGTGAGCGAATGGGTCGAGAAATCTGCAAACTCGCGATATCTAAAGCTGAGGGGGAATAGAGGCCCTCCATCTCAAGCCCTATGCCAAAAGGATGCTTCTCAGCTACTTGACGGAGCACATCTAAAGCCTAATTGTTGGCTTATCGTGCACAGTGTCGGCAAAGACGAGAGGGGAAGCTCAGAGGAGCTTCTGACCTGCTCCCCAAAGTTGTACCAGTACTTAAGTCAGTCGATAAGCGATCTCCGTTAAGGAAACGACTGACGCCAGGACAATTTGTGCTGGAAACACCGTGAATAACGCGCCCGTTTCCAAAAACTGACCTTTCAGATTGCGGTTAGGAGCATTCAAATCATAAGCCTCCCATAATGTCCTTCATTTGGGAGAAGCAGTGGAAATAGCTCTTGGACATCAACCTTCAAGTCATCCTCATTTTTGTTGATCCAGTGGGCATTCAGACGCCTCTGTATCTGTGTTCGGAATACTCCCCGCCGGAAGCCCCAAACCAGCGTCTTATCGAGACCTGTCGAATCTTCGGGGCTGACTGCTACTTGGCCGGGGCAGGAGGAGCGGACTATATGGACCCGGCTCAATTCGAAGAGGCCGGCGTCAAAGTCCAATTCCAGAAGTTCGAATGTCCGCGCTATGATCAGGTCTTCGGCGAATTCATTCGCGACATATCCGCCGTCGACTACTTATTTCATTGCGGTCCGGCGGCATTCCGCACATACTTCTCGGAGGCAAAAGGATTATGAATATTCTGGCTGTCGGTTCTCATCCGGACGATATTGAATTCGGATGCGGGGGAACCCTTCTGCGCTACACCGAGGAAGGTCATAGCGTTTATCTTTTCACCCTCACTCGGGGTTCCTTGGGTGGAGACCCCAAGGTGCGGGGTACAGAGCAGGAAAGGGCGGCCGAGATTCTGGGAGCCAAGCAACTCTTTTTCGGCGATTACGAGGACACCCGGATCACGGTCGATAAAGATCTCATCTCCCACATCGAACAACTCCTGGAGCAAACTCAGCCTAACACCGTGTTTGTCCATTACGGCCAGGACACTCATCAGGATCACCGAAATCTCTGCAACGCCGTGATCTCCGCCACACGGTTCATCCCTGACGTTCTTTTCTATGAGGGACCCAGCACCCAAGATTTCAATCCTTCTGTTTTCGTGGATATCGTTTCCACCTTCCCCAGGAAGCTTTCCGCCCTGAACGCCCACGCTTCTCAGGTTACCCGCACAAAGGTGAAGAACCTAACCATCGTTGACATCGCCCTTGCGACGGCCCAATTCCGAGGGACCCAGGCGCACATTCAGCTAGCGGAGGCCTTTGTCCCTTTGAGGATGATGCAAGAGATCCCCTCCATGTCGCGGTCTCGGTTTTGAATCCATGGCGGCCCGGCGCCTCCCGCATCGACCCTCCCGTCAGGCCGGCGTTCCGCGGCGGCAGGATTGCCTCAGAAGCAGGACTGCTGGCCTGCCGGTTATGCCCTATGGATTGATATAAAAATTCGTATAATCTAAGGACGCCGGTCAATGAAACGAGTCATGTCGGCACACCAGCCGAATTTCTTACCCTATCTCGGTTTTTTCCATAAGATGCTGAACTCTGATGTTTTTGTGATCAGAGATGAAGTTCAATTTGTCGAGAGGGATTGGCATCACAGAAACAGAATCAGGGTGCAGGGAGAAGACCAGGATGGTCAGCCAAAAAGCAACTGGCTAACCGTTCCAGTGAAAAAAGAAAATATACAAATAAAAGATATTCTTATTAAGACTGAGGCTAAGTATAAGAATGTCCCCTGGAATGTCTATATCCTTAGGCAGATCAGGAGCAACTACGAAAAATCCCCATTTTTCGGAAGATATTTTCCAAAAATAGAAGAAATCTTTCTGTCCAAAAAAGAGCGACTCATTGACCTGAACTTGGACCTTATAATTTATTTAAGAGAATCATTTGAGATCGGGACGAAAATTGTAATCGCGAGCGAACTGGACGGGTATGAAAAGTCAGGGGATCCGGTGCTCGATTTGGTTGAATTGTGCAAAGTCACAGGAGCGAATACATATTTGTCAGGCCCCGGCGGAAAGAATTATTTGAAAAGTCTAGCGCCGTTCGAACGAAATGGGATCGAGGTTATTTTTCACGAATTTGTGGGAGCAACATATGCGCAGAGATTTCCCGGATTCGTACCGTACCTTTCGTCGGTCGATGCATTGTTCAATGTAGGAGGACTACCGGCACAGCTTCGCAAATGAGCGGTAAATCGCGGCTTAAAGCGCGCGGCTTGAAAGGTGGAAAAGCGATTTTGGTTGGTTCGTGGACGACTCGCCGCTCCAAGGCGCCTTGTCGAGCGCGAGAAAAAGGGCGTTGGGATATTGCCGCGGATTCTCATCCTATCAAGGGCCGCCGTGGCCGTTGCGCTTTCGTTCTTTCCTCACCTGCCTGCCAGCGGATTCGCAGGACGCTTATCCGGGCGCAGGAGCAGCTCCCTCGCCACGTGATAGAGGAATTGGGAGTTGGTCACCAGGTAGCGCTTCCAGAGCCTTCGGGGCTCCTGTGCAAGGCGGAATAGCCATTCCAGTCCGATCTTCTGAATTACCCGCGGGGCTCGCGCGCGGAGGCCAGCGAGCACATCAAAACTCCCGCCCACGCCCATCGCGAAATTCACCCCAAGCTCTGCCCAATGGTCTTCCAAAAAGTGCTCCTGCCGGGGCACGCCCATCCCGACCAGGAGAATTTTCGCTCCGCTTTGTGCGATCGCACGGGCTCGCTGCGGCGCCTCCGCCAATGAAAAATAGCCATCGCCGAAGCCGCAAAGCTTCAGACCCGGCCAGCGGTCGGTGAGCCGGCGCGCCACGGCTTCAACCAACTCCCGCCGAGCCCCTAGGAGGTAAACGCCAAGCCCGTCACGCTCGGCGCGCTCCGCCAAGGCTTCGACGAGGTCCACGCCGGTCACTCGCTGGGGTAAGGGAGTGGAAAGCAAGCGGGAAACCCAGACCAGGGGTTGCCCGTCGGCGACCACGAACGATGCTCGATCCACAAAGTGTTGCAGGCGCGCGTTAGAGCGCATTGTCATTAAATAGGCGACATTGACCGTGCAGAGATACCCGCGCTTTCCGGAG
Organism: Nitrospinota bacterium; assembly: GCA_046758845.1. Classification (GTDB taxonomy): domain Bacteria; phylum UBA8248; class UBA8248; order JACPRG01; genus JBHIBA01. The sequence goes on along the minus strand of JBHIBA010000019.1, from coordinate 25,723 downwards.
TTGACCAGCTCCGCTGCGAGCTCGACCGCCTCGGGGGCTGTGATCGGGTCGAACCAACCGTTAGAGATTTGGACTTTCATCTAAGACATCCACCGCGAGCATATCAACATGGCGTCGACAAAGAACTTCGATGCCCAATTCGGAAAAGTGAGCCGAGCGTACCTTCCCCAAACGGGGTGCGAGCCTTTAATCGCGCCCCTGACATTGGGATTCGACGTCTGAACGTCCTGGCACGACATGACGAAGCGAAGTGCATCCACGGCCGAGCGGCGGAATCTTTCGTCGCCCGATTGTTCGTAGAGTTTCGCCCAGATGACAGCCAACTGGCAGTTTCCGGTGAGGCAGCAATAGCCAGCAGCCGCGTTGCCGGCGGTGTCGATTTGGCCTGGGATGAACCCGTCGCCTCGAACGTGAGTGGCGACCGCTTCCCCGCCCCGAAATGCTGCGTCCAGGTACTTTGACTCCCGCAGGAGAAGGCCCGCTTCCAGCAATCCGCGAATCGCGTAGGCCATGGTGTGCGTGAACGGAGCCACGCCGGGGTCGAACGCGCACTGGTCGAACCACCCGTCACGCTGTTGCGTCAAAGCCCAGTCGAGGTTGGCGCGCGCCACCCGCTCTCGCTCCGCGTCCGGGCTGTTGGAGATCAGGGCTAAGAGCGGCCAGGACACACGGGTGTTGTACGTGTGCGGAATGCCCCCGTAGGTGTCCGTCGTCCAGCGCCCCTCTGGGTCGGCCACCTCGACGAGCCATCGGCTGGCTTTGCGGGCCGCTTCGAGAAACGCCGCCTCGCCGGTTTCCTGGAAGGCCCGGACATACCCATGCAGGACCTGACCTGTGTCGAAGACAATTCCGCGGCTCTCGCCGCACTCGGGATTTGAAATCGATCCGTCGGCGTTCTGCACATCACAGAGCCATCGGCAGATGGTGGTCGCACGATCCCGGTACGCTGGATCCTGGATTCTGCTGGCGAGGTCGAAGAATGTGACTGCTAGATAGCCTGACGTCTCACGGTACGATGGCCGCCATCCGCCTCTGAGAGAGTAGCCATAGCTCACGCCATTGTCGGCGCTCAGGTCGTGTGCGCGTTTGAGCCAGCTGATTGCGGCCTCAAGGTGAACGCCGGGATCCCCGCCGTCGCGGCAACTGCCAAGAACGTCGCGCGCCAAAATCCTGCTGAACGAGAATACCCGAATGTCCACAGGCTCACCCCCGAGCCAGCCTATCCGCGCCCGCCGGTTCCACAGACACACTTATCACGACTCTCCGCCCACCTCCTCAAGCAGCGCGAAGAGAGAAGAATGCTTTTCAAGCGCCTCCGCGACGCCACTCCAGTACAGGAGATTTGCCAGGGCTCCGCACGCGGCTCTCGAGAACCTCGTCTTGGGGGAGATCCTGCCGAGCTGGACGCAGCCACGTAAGATGAGGATCGCAACCGCCGTCCGAAAGCGCCGTCCCGCGCTCCGGCGGACGAGCCACCGCGTCAGGGTGTGTCGATTCCTCCACTCCTCGGCGAGCAGGCCGTACATGGCCATTTCGCCCGACCGGCGAAGGACCTGCACGTCTAGCGGGCCGTAGGCGCTCTGGACGCTGAACCAGGCAGCGAAGGATTGAGAGACGTCGTGAACCGCCCTCGCTGCTGGGTTGAATCGGAAGTGGAGGCCACGAGTCATAAGGCGGTAACCAAATTCGATGTCTTCGTTGCGGAAAAAGGAAGGATCAAAGCCACCTACCGCGACGGCGTGGTCCCGGGCGATGGAAGAATTGCCCACGAAATATTGGCGGAACGTGGGCTCTACCTCGCCGTTGACCATCCTCTGTTGAAGTCGGTTTTCTACGGCCTGGTGCCAGGCAACCCAGGGTTGGCGGTGGCGCGGGACGGTCAGCCAGGACCCGATGACCGCGATGTCTTTCTCGGCGTCGTGGGACCGAAGATGCTCTCGGACGAATTCCGTGCAGGGCACTTCATCGTCGTCGAAAAAGATCAGGATGTCGCCCCGGGCAACCGCGATGCCCGCATTCCTTGCCGCGGCCGGCCCACGGTTGGCCTGGCGCAACAGGCGAAGCTCGAAGGGGAACGCCTGCGCCTCAAGCCATTCCGCCGTCCCATCGACCGAGCCATCATCGACGACGATCACCTCAAAGGTGTCGAATGAGGCCGACTGGTTGGCGAACGCTTGGAGACACTGAGCGAGGGAGGTGCGCCGGTTGTAGGTTGGAATAATGACCGAGGCCGGCGGGGCCTTCGAACGCCCCGCCCCCGAGTTGAGTGTCGTTCGTGTGCGGCCGCCGTTTTTTCCATTCCCCGGACCGAACATCAGGAGCCCTCTGTGGCGACGCCGCCTGACCGAAGGCGTACGGCGTCCCGGAGCAGGCCCAGATCCTCCCGGCCGACGCCGCCCAGAAGGACAACTACGGCGACGAACGTGAGCAGGGCCGTCGTGATGCCGATGCCCGGAGAGACCTCTCCCAGCAACCAGATCACGCCGGCCATCGCCGCGGTTGCGGCAATGGCCCGGCCTAGGTCGCGCAAGAGCTCCAGTGCGAGCGTGCCCCGGGGAGTGAGGCGGAAGGCCGCGCCGAGCATGACCAACTCGGTGCATGAGGTGGCAGCCGAGCTGCCGATCCCTCCATTGCCGAATCGGGACTGACAGAAGGGGATGAGGACGGCGTTGAGAGCGATGGCCAGGAGGACGCAAGCCCCCTTAGCGTAGGCCCACCGAGCCTGCCGGTTGGCGGCCATGATGGCCGTGCCGAGGACGATGTTCACGAAGACCAAAAAGATATACGGGGTCAGCACCCTCAGGTTGGTCGCAGCGGGACCGAACGCCTCCTGACCGTACACCAGCGAGACGGCCTCCTCGGCAAACAGGTACGTCCCGGCGGCGGTCAGGGCGCCCAGCAGAAGCATGAACCTAAGGCCGGACCGTGCGAATTCCCGGTAGCCCTGCGGTCGGTCCGCAAATAGCCTCGACAAGGTCGGGTAGAGGGCCACACCGAGGATGGTCGCGGGAAAAATCAGGATCCCCGTAAACCTCGTCGCCGCCCCGTACCATCCCACGGCGTCCCCTGGGGCGAGTTTGGAGAGCATGATCGCATCGACGCTCTCGTGGAGTGTGATGAGGACGCCCAAGAGCAGGAACGGCGCACCCCCGCGGAGGATCGCGCCGGCGCTCTGCACGCGGATTTGGGGCCGCGGAACCGCGAGGCGCCGGAGGATGAGGACGTATATGGCGAGCCCCCCCGCGGCGGCTACGATTTGCGCCTGGATGACTGCGACGAGCCTGGCGCCGAGCGTGATGGCAACCACGGTGGCGGCGGCGATCAGTGTTTTGAAGGCGACCCGAGAGGCGGCCTCATAGTCCATGCGCTCGACACCACGAAAAATGGTGCTGAAGCCGTTTCCGAGCGAACTCAGGAAATGGAAGACCACCATCAGCGAGATAGCCGTGCGCGTCGTTTCCGGGTATTCGAGGAGCCGGGCCGCCCCTATCACCGGGAGGTAGATGACGAGCGCGCCGATTACGCGGAGAGCTAGACCCGTGCCCAAAAGCTCGCCTGCGCGCTCCCTGGAGCGAGCGACGGCACGAACGACATAATAGTCCTGGCCAAACTCCACGAGGATGAAGGCAGACAGGACGAAAGCTCCTGCCAGATAGAAAATACCGTAGTCCTCGGCCCCGAGGTGTCGTGCGAGCAAAGCGGTGACACCGAAGGAGAGGGCAGCCGTCACGACCTGCCCCACACCCAGGTACAGCGCATTGCGCGCGACCATCTTGCCTCCAGCACCCTCCTTTACGGCGCGGCGGCCCGTGGCGTCCCCGCTCGCAGGCTTGTCTCGCATCGGTTCGCGGCTCGATCGGTTCGGCAAATTGGGTGGCTTTTGGTCCGCTCGATAGGTCATGGGAGCTCGATCCCCGATCCCTCCGCCGCCGCTTCGGGCCGGAAAACCGGAGCGGCAGGGCGCAGGCGGTGGAGAACGGAGAGGATCCCTGCAAGCGTCCCGAGGAAGAGGGCGGTTCGTGGCGCATTCCAGTATTGGTCGACCGTGGCGACAAAGAGTCCGCATGCGAAGGCAGTCAGGACCAAGAAGCTGACCGCCTTTAGGTATGGATCCGTTTGTCGGCGGATGTTGTGGCTGGCGAGAACGATGATGCTGGCAAAGTAGATGAGGAGAACGAGAAAGCCGTGGGTCCCCAGAGACACCCACATGCCTAGAACTTCATTGTGCGGGAAATACTGCCAATAGGGAAACAAAGAGCTGATATCGGCCAGCGGGACGTGGACCTCAAACGGGTGACCAAAGCCGAGGCCCAGAGGATGATGAAGGATCGTCTGCCTGAGATTGAAGTTCTCGGCCAAGCGGTAGAGATTGGAAAAGTAGGCGGTGCTATTCACCTGGGCGACGAAGGCGGACTTGAGTCTGTGCAGCGGGACCCCGAGCGTGTCATCGGGGCGGTTCCAGTAAAGGCCGCCATAGAGCGCGAGGAGAACCAGGGCGGGGATAACTACCTTGAGGGCAACCCGGCGGCGGCCGTGAAGGAGGATGGGAACGAGCCCCAGGCTCAAAGCGAGCGCCGCGTACCCGGCTCGGCGCAGATTCACGGCCAGAGCAAGGAGGACGAACGGGAGGCTGAACAGAAGAAACCGCCGCTGGACCGCTTCCGCTCTGTAGAGTGCGAGCGCCACCCCGAGGGTGATGGCACCGACGAAGAAGATAGAGTCCTCGTGACCCAAGATTGCGCGCCATTCGCCGAAGCGAGCGCCCTGGTCAATAAAGAATATCCAGTCGATCTGCAGGGCCTTGAAGACGGACGCGATCATCAGAGCCCAGAGCGCACCTCGAACCTGGGCGGGCGTCTTGAGGACCTGCGGGGTCAGGAGGGCCAGGACCCCAAAGTGGAAGAGGGGGCGGGACTGCCAAAGGGCGGGCTTCACCTCACCGCCGGTCGCCAGCCCGTACGCAAGCATTCCGATCAGCGTTCCGAGGAAGAGGAAGGTGAAGACAAACTCCTTTTGGACGACCGGCCGTTCACGCCCCCCGATCATCCGCAGGCAGAGACCGGCGGCGATGGCCAGTAAGAGGATCTCGATCGAGTTGACGATGAGAAAGCCGAACGAGCGAACCCCCTCGGGCGACAGCAGCTTCCACCAGTTCTCGAACACGTAAAAGCCCAGGCGATCGGTCCACGGGGAAAACTGCGACAGAGACAGGTCGTCGTCGGCCAGGATGGCGATGAACAACAGAAGATAGAACCCCCAGAGGGGACGTGCGACGATGCCGAGCCAGAGCATGAAAACGATGCCAATGGCGATCGCGCCTTGGGCGCCCCCGCCGAGGAGAATGAGCGTCAAACTGACAATTGTGCCCATGAGGACCATCAGGGCGAGAGAGTCCAAGTGGCGCTGCACTTCTCCCCGCATGACTTGAAACCCTTTTGTCTCGCCGGATTCCATGTCCATCGCCTATTGCCCGGGAGCGAGGTAAAACCACACGAAGGCCATGCTGACTAGACCTGCCGTGTAAAGGATCAGCGCCGCGTACGTCCAAACCGAGACCTTGTGGCTCACATAGCCGACCAGGATGCAAAAACCCATCAGGGCGAAAACAAGGGGCAAGGTAGCGCCCCCGCGCGCCGCGCGGAGCCGTGCGGCATGGGATCGCACGCCATCGAGCTCGGCCTTGAGCCGGGCGTTGCCGGGCTCCGCGGTCACCGCTCGTTGCAGAAACCGGTTTGCTCTCTCGAAGTCCCCGTTCCACCGGGCGATCTGCGCCATACTGGACAGGGCCTCGGCATCGAGGGGGTCCTCCGATATGAGCGCATCGAAAAGCCGGATCGCCTCGGCATGCTTCCCCACCCAGGAGAGCGTGCGTGCCAGCTCCCTACGCGCAGTGCGGTCGGTCGGTGCTATTGCAACGGCCTTTCGGTACTCGGCAATCGCCTCGGTGAGGCGCCCTTCCGTCCCGGTGAGGATCCTCGCGAGGAGAAGGCGCGCCTTGAGATCGCGGGGCCGTTCGTCGGCCAGCGCGCGGCTCGCCGAGATCGCCTCATCGCGGCGGGCGGGAACCTGGTGGACGACCTCGATCCACTTCTGAAGCCAGGTCGCGTCCTCGGGCGCGAGGGCGAGTCGCGCGTCCGCTTCGCGCGCCGCCTTTTCGGGCTCTCTCAATACCAGGTAGGTCCACACAAGCCCTTCGTGCGCGCCTGGGTGCTTTGGATCCTCAGCGAGGATTGCTCGGAAGTAGGCCTCGGCGTCCCGCGCGCGCCCGGAGTCGAGAAGCCGGTATGCCTCCTCCAGCTTCTGCCATCTGGCTGTCGTCGGGTCCTGAGGCCCCTGGCCCTCCACCTGGCCCACCCAAGCGAGAAGGAACAAAGCCAAGAGAGCAGGCGCTACGCCGATCGACCGAAGACAGCAACGTTGCCTGCGGTTCATTTAGGCCCTCCCGGTTTGACGATAGCCGCGTCTGCGCACACAGCCGGAGCCCCCTTCGGAATTCAAAAGCCCCATGCGCCCGCCTGCGCAATGGATTCACAGTGCCGAGCCAAGCCGTGCCGATCAGCAGTGCAAGAGGCAACGGTAGATCTTCCACGAGGTACATCCCGTCCCCTCACGGGCCATTCTCCCGTTCGGCCCGCACCCAAGTCCTCTCCCGGCGGACCAAAAACCCCCAGTAAAGAGGGAGTTTCCAAAGGGCGTACAAGGGCCCGGCCAGCAATGCAGTCACCGGGTAGCGCGTTCGGCCGAACTTCGCCCACGCCCCAGCGATCGCGGCGCCAACCAGCCCGCCACCCAGCGCCAGCAGGCCGGCCGGTATCCACGAAGCTCCCAATGCGCCCGCAAGCACCGCCGCGCACAATGCCAAGGTACCCACGATCACCAGAAGCGAAAGCGGCGGCACAAGGAGGTCCAGCCCCAGCGCCAGCAAACCAAGACGGCGCTGCCGGAGGGCCCCGACGAGCAGGCGGGGACCCTGTATGATCAAGGTTGCCAAATGACCATGCTCCCATCGCCGCCGCTGGCTCAAGGCGGCATTTCTTCGTCTGGGCAGTAGATCGGTGAAGGCAGCCTCAAAGAAAAAAACCGGTGGATTGCCGGCCAGCGCCAGGTCCACTCCCAACTGCAGATCCTCGACGAGATTTCCACCGGCAAAAGATGCCTTCTCCATCACCGACCACGGAAAGGCCATCCCCCCGCCCATCAAACCGCAAGGAAGGCCAAGTCGATGTAGCCCGCTCGGGCGAGCCACATTCTTCACCGTGAACGCGAAGGCGGAAACGATCGTGAGGGAATCCGGGTTCGACGGGGGGGCGGACAAGGATCTCGGTTGAACCGGCCTTCCTAAGGCCATCGCCCGGCAGGCAATCTGCCCAACCGCGTCTGGGGACACCATGTTGTCCGCGTCAACTATGACGACCACCTCAGGCGGATTCCTGGCTAAGAACTGAAGACCGTAATTCAACGCATGTCCCTTGCCTCTTCGATGGGGGTCTCGGCGCTCGATCACGACCGCCCCGGCCCCGCGGGAGACCTCAGCCGTACGGTCGGTACAGTTGTCTGCAATGACGATGAGGCGATCACCCGGCGCCAACTGAGGTGCAAGACACCGAAGGGTAGCTTCAACCGTTCGCTCTTCGTTGTGAGCCGGGACCAAGACGGCGATCGACGGCCGAGGCGCCTCCGAAACCGACGCCGAAGCCCTTCCGGGCAGCAAGGCCATGAAACATTCAATGAACAGGACCAGTGCTGGGACGAAAAGAGCAGAAGCAACCACAACCAGCAAGATGTTCGAGAATAAAATCATCGGCCGTCCCTACGACGCCCTGCAACTGGCCTTCCGTGCGTGTTGTGGCCGTTGATGGACGGTGGCCGCGGAAAGTGACCAGGGCATCGTGAATGATTTCTAATATGCCCCAATCCCCGACATCACCACTGGGAGCGTGCGCAGCCAGATTCTGAGGTCGAGACGAATAGACCAGTTGCGAACGTAGTAAACATCCGCTTCAAGTCGCTCGGAAAAACTCATGAGGTTCCGTCCGGAGACCTGCCACAAGCCCGTCAATCCCGGCTTGACTAATAGAATGATGTCCTCCTTGTCATCCATCAGCGGTAACTCCCCGGCGTCGTAGGGTCGGGGCCCTACGAGGGTCATATCGCCCTGAAGGACGTTCCAAAGCTGCGGCAGCTCGTCCATACTGTATCTGCGAAGAAGCCTTCCCAGGGGGGTAACCCTGGGATCTTCGCGCAACTTGTGGTAGATTTCATATTCGCGCTGAAATTGGGGATTGGCCTCTAGGTGACGCTTCAAGCGTTCGTCTGCGTCCAGATACATCGTGCGAAACTTCCACAACCTAAACCGACGACCGTCCCTGCCCAGGCGAATTGGACGATAGGTAGCCGGCCCGGGAGAGTCGAGCCTTATAAGAATCCATATGACGAGGAACAGGGGCAAAGCGGGGAGACTTATCAAAAGGGCCAGGGCGAATTCGATGCCGCACTTGAGCTGGTACAGCAGTTCGCGGGGTGGCGCAACCGGCGCTAGCTCGTCCCATGAGGCGGCTGTCGCCGCCTGAGGGTTGCCAGGCCCGATCATCCCATTCATTCTCCCATCAAAGGAATGGGTATGGGCCACGTCTGATGGCTGTATAAGGTCTGTCTTCCTGTCTGCAGGCATACGCACCCCGCAGGTCCTTGACCCGGAACGTCCCGTTAAGTGGCCGGCGAAGATACTGCCAAGACCACCAAGTGAGAGCGGCGAATTCTTTATCCAACGGCTCGCTCTGGCCGTATGGGACATCTCGTAACCGCTCGAGTGACCGGCCGTCAGTCGCTTTTCAATATCTGCTACTTCTCACTTGCAATGCCCTGCACCGCAAACGCTAGTTGCTCGCGCCTGAAGAATGTGGTGGAAATTCCTTATTATGCCGCCAGTGATCCACGTACGCGCCGAGCAGCGGATTGTCGACGCGCCTATGGTTGTCAGGGTCCCGGCCGTGCTCCAGGTTGGCGCCGTCATAGTTGACCCAATCCCCGCGCCAAACGTAGAAGGCATAGTTCCAGCCGTTGCGCTCTATAAAGTGGATGAGATCCCGGTGAAATGCGACCGCTCCCGGCGCCCAACGAACGCTTCCCATTTCGCCGACGTAGATGGGAACCGAGTGACGGGCGGCAAACTCCACAGCGGGACGATAGATCTTTTCGAGCAATTTCTTGTCAAGGACAGTTCTCTTCCCATCAACCCTCGCAATGCCGGGATAACGGATAGTAAGATTTTTGAGGTCGTTTTGATGGGAAAACTCCATGGGGTCGTACGCATGAAAACTGTACACGATACGGCGGTCAATTCCCGGTTCCAGGGCTTCGAGCCACTCCGCCCTGGCCCATTGGAGCGCATCGATGATAATTGGCGTTTCTGTGTCCACTTCTCGGATGGCCGCAACCATTGAGGCGGAAAAGGCGTTCCAATCCCTGAGAGTGCCTTTCACCCGGGACTGTAGTTCGGCCGGCGTAAGTGTGCCGCGGGGATCGACAAGAGTATTAACGTGGGGCTCGACGATCAGGTTGTATCCGATGACAACGGGACTTTTGCCGTATCGTTGGGCGGTAAACCGCCACATTTTCGCCCAGGCCTTTTGGGCAGCTGCATCGTCCCAGACGGTGAACAACGCATTGGGGTCTTGGTTCGTGTCGCTGGCGCCGATTGCGTTGTTGTTACGGCCCGGGCCGGTGCGGAAATGGATCACAACGTAGAGACCGGCTTTCTCTGCCGACCGAATGAGGTCGTCCAGGTACTTCAGCGCTCTCGGATTCACCTTGTAGGGCGGCCTCTCGGTGAAAACGCCGAAATACGAGGCGTTGACCAGGTTGGCGCCGAGCTTTCGCAGGTCTCGAAGATCGGGCAGCTTGAGGCGCCGCACGCATCGAACCCTTGCACCGGCCAGTTCATGTAGAGTGCAAGGGTGAACGTTCGCCCCGCGCAGGTGGGGGCCGTCATTTGACAGCCACAGGGCCATCTTTTCGTCCCCCTCTCCAATAAAGTCCGGGACGAGCGCCTTTGAACGGGCCGCGGTCGGCCGTTCGAACGACAGGAAAAAGACAAGGAAAAGCGATACCGCGATAGTAAGGAGTGCACGGCGCATACGATTCAATTCCCCCGGGCTTTGTGATCATCGTTCCACTTGGTCCAGGCAGCCCCGCCGTCCACCTGCGCAAGCTCTCGGCACGTCATTTGGCCTCGGTTGCGCCTTGTAGCGGGATTCGCCAGGCCATCTCGCCTACCCTCTTGTTTTCTAAAAGGACTTGAACGATCCGCTTCGCCGCTTGACCATCTCCGTACGGGCTGACGGCTGTCGCCATTCGCTCATACTCCCTCCGGTTTCGAAGCAACCGCTGTGACTCCGCCACTATCATGCGGGGATCGGTGCCAATGACCTTCGCGGTACCGGCCTCAACCGCCTCAGTACGCTCGGTGACATCCCGCATGACTAGTACTGGTTTGCCGAGGGTTGGAGCTTCCTCCTGTATTCCCCCTGAATCTGTCAGTATGAAGTACGCCCGGTTCATGAGATGAATGAATTGTGCGTAATCTAAGGGATCAATGAGATGAATCCCGTCACGATTTGATAGATTTCGATAAACCAAGGTTTGGACATTCGGGTTTCTATGGACCGGATAGACAATCTCTACATCGGGGTTATGCCGGCGCAGCTGGAGAAGGGCGGAACAGATGTTTTCCAGGGGTTGACCGAAGCTCTCGCGGCGATGGGCGGTGACAAGGATGAGTTTGTTCCCGTTCAGGGGTATGTGAGAATGCGCCGGGTGGGGGTGATCGAGCAGCATGAAAAGGGTGTCGATTACAGTATTGCCGGTCAGATGGATTTGATCCGCCGGAATCCCTTCGGCCAAGAGCGCATGTCGTGCGGTCTCGGTCGGAGCGAAGTGATAGGTGGCCAGTTGCGTGAGGAGACGGCGATTGATCTCTTCTGGGAAAGGGCTGTAGCGATCATATGTCCGAAGACCGGCTTCGACATGACCGACGGGGATTTTCTGATATAAGCTCGCCAGGGCGGCAACCATGGCCGTTGTAGTATCGCCTTGAACCAAAACGATGTCGGGTTTGATCCGAAGGAGCGCCTCAGTCACATGAGTCATCGCCTGAGTAGTCACGGAAGAGAGACTCTGATCTTCTTTCATCAGATTGAGATCAACGTCCGGTTTGATCCCAAAAAGGCATAAGACTTGATCCAGCAGGCGGCGGTGCTGGGCAGTTACGCAAACGGCTGACTGGATCCGATCTGGATAGTTAGCGAATTCCTGGAGCACGGGGGCCATCTTGATGGCCTCAGGGCGGGTACCAAAAATGGACAGGACTTTCAGCATGAAATTTCCAGCCTTAAATTAAATCGGGTGCACCCCGAGGAGGCGTCAAACCCTGATGGACCAGCACAGAAGTGGGAGCGTCGTCGGCCTCGGGGGCGCTGACCAAGGTGCAATTGACTGCGGAGCTTGATTTGCGGTTGGGTTCCAGTGGAGTCCGACAAGAGAACGGAGCTGGGCTTCGACCGTGCCCTCATGGGGACGAAAGCGAGGTTGACGGGGGTAGGCAGTACCATTCCATCTACTCTGTCCAGGTCGCGCCACCCGCTCGAGTCGGCGCACCTAGCCTGACGGAAAGACACGTGAAAGGAGCAGCCTGCCCCCTGGGCCGCCCGAATCAATCCTCGAAAGCAAAACGGTCTGATATATCGGGAGAATAATGCAAATATCTTACCAAAGTGACCGCCAACTGGAATGCTTTGAAAATGGAGGAATTAGGCGGGCAGAGCAGGCCGTTTGGTGGAATCCCTTGTAAACTCTACCGACAGGCCAACTCTGTCTCTTTTGCAAAATAGACTGAATGAAAAGCGGTTACAGGGCTATTGCGTATGTGTTAAGGGTAGCGACGCCTATTGCTCCCTTTTATGACGCAGGGAGGGTTACTGGAATCGAGTTGGGGGGACCGGGACAGGAGGTCAGCAAATGAAGCGGAGGCAGTGGGGCAACAGACCGAAAGCCAAGAGCGTTTCTGAGGGCCTTCATGGGCGGGCAATACGGACCATAAAGCAGGAGTTGCTGTGGCTCAGGGAGTGGGAGGCTGATGGGCGAGTGGCCCGGAGAGGTGGCTGATGGGTTGAACATTTCAATGAGCACGACCGGCGTTCCGCCTGGGGCTACAAAATACCCAACCAACTGGAACCCATTCGCTGAACCGGCCCCAACGCTCCCTTGACCGCCGCTTGATAAATGGGGGGCGTTACAGACCGGCTTCGATCTATTTTTCGCGAAGTTCTCAAACCTGCTCGCCCTCTTATTTTGGCTGAACTCTGCTTAATGACTGTATTCCACTGTTTACCGAGCTTGCCCCCAATTCCTCTGAATACCTAAAGCCCCACAACCCGGCCATTCAGGATTGGCCGTTAGGGAGGGCTGGCACGCCGATTCAGAGGAAGCTTTCCATTCTCTGGGAGAAAAGCTGCCGGCTAGGCGGGAGTTCCCCCGCCCTAGGGTTTTGTTGGACACTCGATTGATCCATGATGCATGGAGAAAGGAGTGTCCACATGAACGAACGAAAGGAAGCGGGGGCTTTGGGTGGACCCTCAGACCTACATCTGGCAACTCTCTGTCGGGGAGCAGCAGCGGGTGGAGATTCTCAAAGCCCTTTATCGGAAAGCGGACATCCTGATCCTGGATGAGCCCACCTCGGTCCTCACTCCCCAGGAGACCGGCGAACTGTTTCACACACTAAGAGCCATGACGGCCGAGGGTATGACCGTCATCTTTATCACCCATAACTGCAAGAGGTCATGGCGGTATCGGACCGCGTCACCGTTCTCCGGGGGGGCGTTTGGTGGGCACGGTTTCGACGGACCAAACCTCCAAAGAGGATCTGGTGCGGATGATGCTGGGGCGGGAGCACTCCTTCGCCCTTGAAAAGCCGGATGCCACCACGGGAGCGCCCCTCCTCGAGGTGGAAAGCGCCCAGGCCCTGGGGGACAGGGACCTGCCCGCGCTGAAGGGTGTCTCCCTCACCGTCCACGCGGGCGAGATCGTGGGGGTTGCAGGTGAAGGCCCGGCAGAAGAGGAAGCCGTCCCGGTCCAGGATTACCCTGGGGTGGAGGGAGAGGTTGACTTCCCCGATGCCAAGAAGTCCTTTACACTCGCAGAGCAACCGACAACGGGAAAGGGTTCGAGGGCATCACGAAGGAAGGAGAGCACGTATGGGTTTCCCGATTTCCCTCGCGGATGTCATCATCGGAGCGCGCTTCCTCTTCAGCCTTCCTCCCTTTCTTCGACACCCAATCAGCCTTGAGGAAGCGCGGGCGACCCTGCGGCGCCGGCTGGAGCGACGGCAGGCGGATTTCCTGGAGCTCGCTAGACGGGCAATTTATCAGCACCCGGAGAGCCCGTTCCGGCAACTGTTGGACGTTGGCCGGATGCGAGTACGAGGACCTGGAGCGACTAGTAAGCCAGGAGGGCGTGGAGGCCGCGCTTCGGATCCTCTTTCGCCGTGGCGTCTACCTCACCGTGGACGAGTTTAAGGGTCGTCGGCCGGCCCGCCGAGGAAGTGCCACCATCGACGTGGGTCCGGAGCGGCTCCTCAACCCGGACTCAGTCCCTCGCGTGCAGCTTAGGAGCAGCGGGAGCCGAGGCATGGGTACCCCGGCGCCCATTGACCTCGCCTATTTCCGGGAGCGCAGCGTCAACGTTTGCCTGGCCCTCGACGCCCGCGGCGGCATCGGGTGGGCTCACGCAGAATGGGGAGTCCCTGGGAGCTCAGCAGTGCTACATCTCCTCGAATTAAGCGGCTTCGGCGCGCACCCGGTGCGCTGGTTCTCCCAGGTCGACCCCGCCTCGCCGGTTCTGCACGCCCGCTACCGCTGGAGCGCCCGCGCCATGCACCGGATGGGCCTGCTGGCGAGGGTGCCGCTGCCCCGCCCTAAGTACGTGCCGCTGGACGACCCCCTCCCTATTGCCCGCTGGATGGCCGATGTTCTCCGGTATGGCCGCATCCCCCACGTTCAAACGTACCCAAGTTCCGCCGTACGCCTCTGCGAGGCCGCGTTCAATGCGAGGGTCCATCTCTGCGGCGCCCATTTCACGTTAACGGGAGAACCCATCACGGCGGCTCGGCTGGCCGTGATCCGCCGGACCGGCGCGGAGGCTGTCCCGCGGTACGGAAGCAGCGAGTCTGGCACCATCGGCTACGGGTGCCTCGCACCTGAGGCCCCTGACGATGTTCACCTGCTCCATGATCGCCTCGCGCTGATCCAGTCGGGCTCGAAGGGGGAGGTTCACGGCCTTCCGGCAGATGCCCTCTTCGTCTCCTCGTTGCGTCCGACTGCGCCCTTTATCTTGGTAAATGTCTCGCTGGGCGATCAAGCCGTGGTCACGAGGCGGCAATGCGGTTGCCCCCTGGAGAAGCTCGGCTGGGCTACCCGCCTGCACACCATCCGCAGCTTTGAGAAGCTCACCGCCGGGGGCATGACCTTCCTGGATGCGGACATAATCCACGTCCTCGAGAACGTGCTCCCAGGGCGCTTCGGGGGGGCGCCCACCGATTACCAGCTTGTGGAGGAGGAGGGAAGCGATGGCCGTCCCTGCCTTCACCTCCTGGTGCACCCGTCGGTGGGTCCGCTGGACACTGGCGCGGTGGCCGAGACCTTTCTCAGGGCTCTCGGCTCCGGGTCTAGGGCAGAGCGGGTGATGGTGCTGGTATGGCGCGATGCCCGTCTTTTGCGCGTCGAGCGCCGGGCACCGCTGACCACGCCCTCCGGCAAGATCCTGCATCTACACATCGGAGGCCGTCCTCCAGAAGGGCGCCGTTGCATGCACCCACCTTCTCTCAACGAGTAGGGCCTAGTCGGGCTCTCACGACATCCCCCGGCCGAGACCATGCAGGTTACATCTCGTCCTGCAATAGCGTAAGAGCAACCTTCCCGTCCCTGAAATGAGCTCCTTCCACCGAGCCCCACTTCCAATGCCAGCGCCCGCTGCATGAACAGTTTTCTCCCAAGCTCAATCACAGGAAGAACTTTTCCGATCGTTTACGAGGCTTTCCCCAGTGATGCCCAACGCCTGATGGGTCATCAAATCACGTCATGTAACCGATTGACATTTAAGCGGTTTCTGGATCTGGTGCCAATCGTGAACCAGCCCAAACAGCGGGACGCGCCCCTCTCTCGCCGCCAATAACACGCACTTACCGCGCTGAAAGGAGTCCTAAAGGAACTGGGCGGGCGGGCAATACACAAGGGAACCACCCCCGGCCAGGAACTGGCAAGCTGGCGTGCAGACTTGGTAAACGACCTGGGGGGCGAGGAAGCCACCTCAACGCAAGGGGCTGCCGGAGGGCGCGGTCGTCGTGGTGCCGTTCAACCGGAAGGCCCCCAAGAAAATTGCGCAGAAAGTCCGGTCCATTGAGGCGGACATCAAGACTGGCAACACCAAGGTCCCTTGGCTGCCGGAAAAAAAGGTCAAGTAGCGCCACGCCCGCCCGACGGTAGATGGTCGTCCTGCGAGGCCAGAACTGACGCGGTAGGGCCACGGCTCCCTGGTGGACGTAGCCGCCATGGTTATTGCTTGTTCGAGAAAGGCTCGCCTCGAGAAGGCGCAAGCGGGTCGTGCTACAATCACGTTCTCACGCCTGCCTTTCGCGGAAAGGACCGCATCGACAGCTAGTCCGAGCGGATGCAGTATTGTAGAAGGGGGCATTCGGCAAGGGATACAACCTCAAGCAGGAGATCCCGGAAGGGGTTTGTCAACCAGACAGTTTCCCCTTCGCCGCTCTTGAAGGCCACGTTGAAGCCCTTGTAATCGCTGAGGAGGGATTTTCCATGGAACAAGACGCCGCTTTGGCTGAATGGGTGGACCCATCGACCTCTGCCCTCATCGTCGTGGATGTTCAAAACGATTTCTGCCATCCCGAAGGGATCTTTGGCAAAAGGGGGGTGGACATGGCGCCCATTGAGGAAATGCTCCCGCGTCTGCAGCGTCTGATGGAGGAGGCGCGCGGTGTCGGGGTGCGTGTCGTCCTGCTCTGGGTGACCCATTCGCCGGATTGCAACTGGTCCGCCTATCACAAGCTGGAACGACTCAAGTTCGGTTCTGATTACTACGGTCCCGATTACTCTCTCTTGGTAGAGGATGGGACCTGGGGCGCCGAGCTCTGCGAAGGGTTCGAACCCAAGCCCGGAGACATTCTCATCAAGAAGAATCGGTACGGGGGGTTCACGGGGACGAACCTCGACCTCGTGCTTCGGAGCATGGGCGTCAAGACCCTCATCATGACGGGCGTAGCCACCAATGTGTGCGTCGAGAGCACCGTTCGGGAAGGCTTTATGCTCGACTACAACGTGGTCTTGGTAGACGATGCATGCGCCACCACAAGCCGCGAGGAACACGAAGGAACGCTGCTGAACTGCCGTCTGTATTTTGGGCGGGTGGCAACGGTGGATGAGGTCGCCGCCGCCTGGGCCGAACGCGGTGCGACGGCCAAAAGGTAAACTCGTTCGTCCGCTAAATGGTGGCTGTAGTCATCGATGCGACTTCAGGGTAAAAGTTTGCCCGGCTGTCCTCTGCAAGTGCCCACTCTGCTGGCTCGGACGCTGGATTGCCGAACCATTGCTCCAGCACAGCTCCTTGTTGTTGGCGTTCAATTTCCCAAATGATGGCATGGATGACTTCTAGGCGAATTACCGTGTATTTACCGATCTTGCATGGTTAGGCGGCGACGGCTGTTAAACGCTTAACTCCCGCCCTGCCCTGGGGCGGGGACAGCCCCTATCTGTTGCATCAGGCCAAGGGCGTCAAAGACGACCCACTGTTCTTCGATCTTGCCCCCAGTGAGTCGGTCGATGAAGATCCCTGTGAATGTCACCTCATTACCACTTGCGGCGACACCCAGAAACTCACCCTTGTGTGTGCCGCGAAATGTTCTCCGAGTCGCTATCTTATCGCCCTCGGAAATTAGATCCTCCTCCGAAGAGTTCAGGTCGGGGAAAGCTGCCAACAACCCTCCAATGATCTTCTTGATTGTTTGGAGGTCTGCGTCTGGTACGGGGAGACCAGGATCGTGGTTAATGTGGTTGGGCGTGCAGACCTCGTCCCATACGTCAAGAGTGTGAGCGTTGAAGCCTTCCCAGTATCGACGAACTGCAGCCATGTTTTCTTCTTTCGACATGATAAACTTCCTCTTGGTTGTCGGATGCGGTTCCTGCCAAAAGGCACCCATGGTTGATGGTGACCGGAATATCCCATTTCAAACTGGGAACGAGCTGTTCCTGCCTACTGGTGGCCTTCAGGTTCATTAGACTCCCCTTCGACTGAGCGTGTCAACGGCTTTTTGGGCCGATTGAACCGAGATTTGAGCGGTATCTGCGATGGGAAGACCTTGCAACCTTGGATTCGAACGAGCCTTCGCAACAGATGAACCTGGGAGAAAACAGGATTCGCCCTCTCCCTTTGTGCTGAACTGCGCTCAGAGCAGTCAGACAGGCACTGGGCGCGACCGGTTTATCCGCCCCAGAATGTCGGCGAAGAGTACACCCTCTTTTTTGCCCGGATCCCCTTTCTACACAAAAAACGGCACATCACCGGTCGGAGAAAAGACTTTGCATGGCGCCAGGGGCCTGTGATAGAATTTGACCCGTTTCCGATAGGCAATGCATGTCAGCGCGACTTGACAGCGCGTATCCGGGGAAAACCTTGGATGGGACCTAAATCCAGGGTGGCTGATGGAGATTGAAGGCCGTTTGCAATGTCTCCCCCTTCTGAGCTGAGTATCTCGGTTATCGTGCCTGTACGGAATGGGGGGCGAGACTTCCTCAGGTGCCTGTCGAGTATTTGCGAATCTGTGCATCCTCCCAGTGAAATCATCGTTGTGGTCGATGGCGACGCGGACGATTCGTGGTATTTGGCCAAGGAATTTAGTCCGAAGGTGCTCAGAATACCCGTGCCTGGCGGGCCCGCCCGTGCCCGGAATCTAGGCGCGCGCTCGTCTCGGGGCGATGTCCTATTTTTTGTTGACGCCGACGTGGCCGTCTATCCAAACGCCACGGAACAGATTGTGACTGCTTTTGGGCGTGACCCGGATCTCGCGGCCCTTATCGGATCCTATGATGACTCACCGGCGGCAACCAATTTCCTCTCGCAGTACAAGAACCTCCTCCACCACTACGTTCACCAGAAAGCGAGCCAGGATGCGTCAACTTTTTGGGGAGCTTGCGGCGCCGTCCGACGTGAGGTCTTCCTGGCGCTTGGCGGGTTTGATGAGGGTTATCGCCAGTCTTCCATCGAAGATATCGAGCTGGGCTATCGGTTGAAGAAGGCGGGTCACAAGATCCGGCTTTGCAAGTCATTGCAGGTCACGCATTTAAAGCACTGGGGGGTGGTCTCGTTGTTGAAGTCCGACTTTTTGCATCGTGCCCTTCCGTGGACGGAACTGATCCTTCGAGATCGCCGATTCATTTATGACCTGAATTTGCGACTCTCCAGTTGCATCAGTGTGGCGCTCACCTGGGGGACCCTGGCCGCGCTGGCTGGAACCTGGTGGTGGCTTGGATTCTTGCCGGTGGCTGGCCTGCTGACCTTATCGCTCTTGGCCCTCAATATATCGCTTTATCGATTCTTCCAGCGCAAGCGGGGCCTGTGGTTTGCTATACGAACCATACCGTGGCACTGGCTTTACTACTTTTATAGTGGTCTGGCCTTCGCTATAGGCGTTGCCCGCTACCTCTCACACGGCGGAAGGCGCCCCGGAGCGCATTTGTCGATAGACACACAAGGCGCGCCTTGCTCTAGGCAAAGACCGGAGCCACGCCCATGAATCCCATCGTCATCATTGGCGCTGGCCCGGCGGGGCTCACCGCGGCCTATGAGCTGGCGAAGTTGGGTCGGCGATCAACCGTGCTTGAGGCCGATAGTCAGGTCGGTGGGCTTGCGCGCACAGTGAGCTATGGGGGCTATCGATTCGATATTGGGGGACACCGGTTCTTTTCTAAGGTTCCGCTGATAAACGATTTGTGGAAAGAGATCCTTGGGCGGAACTTCCTGCTGCGCCCTCGGCTTTCGCGCATCTACTACAATGGACGTTTCTTCGATTATCCGCTCAAAGTGCGCAATGCGTTGGCCGGGTTAGGACCGGTAGAGGGGCTCCTGGTTTGCCTTAGCTACATGAAGGCTCGGCTATTCTCCGGCAGAGAAGAGACCAGCTTCGAGCAGTGGGTGTCTAACCGGTTCGGGTTCCGTTTGTATCAAATCTTCTTTAGGACCTACACAGAAAAAGTGTGGGGCATTCCGTGCTCGCAAATCTCTGCTGACTGGGCAGCGCAACGCATCAAGAACTTAACTCTGGGTAGCGCCCTGTGGAACGCCCTAGGGAGCGAGGCGGCGAAAGACGGCAATATTGTCTCCACGCTCATCGACCGGTTCCACTACCCGCGCCTGGGACCGGGGATGATGTGGGAACGGTGCGAGGAGTTGCTGAGAAGAAAGGGCACCGAGACGATCCGCGGTTTGCGGGTCGAGAGAATCCGCCATCGTCGCGGCCGGGTAGAATGCGTCTATGGGCGGAGAAGTACGGGCGAATGGGTGGAATTGAGAGGTGACCACTTTATCTCCACGATGCCGCTGCGCGACCTCATCTTAGCGCTGGACCCGGCTCCCCCGGACGAGGTCGTGCGGGCTGCACATGGTCTTTGCCACCGGGACTTCCTGACGGTGGTCTTGGTTTTGAAAAATGAAAGGGTCTTCCCGGACAACTGGATTTATATCCATTCGCCCCAAGTGAAGGTGGGACGAATTCAGAATTACAAGAACTGGAGTCCAGACATGGTACCCGACTCCTCCCGAACGTCCCTGGGGCTTGAGTACTTCCTGTGGGACAAGGACGAAGAATGGGGGTGGTCGAAGGAGCGGCTGTTTGAAATGGGCGTTCGCGAATGCGCCCAAATCGGCTTGATCGACCCGGGCGAGGTAGAAGACGGGACGGTTGTGCGCATGAAGAACGCATACCCTGTCTATGATCAGGGCTATAAAGACAGGCTAAGCACGCTTCGCCTATATCTAGATAGGATTTCGAACCTTCAGACCATAGGACGGAACGGTCTACACCGCTATAATAACCAAGACCACTCGATGCTCACCGGGGTGTATGCCGCACGGAACATCCTAGGGGAGAACAATGACGCCTGGTCAGTGAACACCGAAATGGCGTACCTCGAAGAAAGACGGGGAAAAGATGTCACTCTGTGCGATCGCCTCGTACCGTCGCGGGGGGTCCAAGAGGTGGCAAATTGAAACCCCTCACCGTGGGAGATTTATCCCGGGCTGAACGGATTCGTCCTTCTCAGTCAATAACGGGTGCCATCCGAGGTAGGCCCATTCGGCCCTGACGTTCTTGTCAAGAATTCCTGCTATTCCTACTTTGCTTTTTAACTCTCTGATGACTTTTCCGCATTTTCATGTGAAAAGAAAGGTGTTGGTTATCGTGACGTCCTATAACTCAAGAAAAACCATCGGAAGGTGTCCTCTTTCGAATGGTGACCATCCACCAGGGGAAATCACTTGTGCCCCCAGAAGAGCCCCGCTTCTGGATCTCGCGAGCCGGTCATGCCCCGAGACGATCTTGCATTAAAGCCGGCTGGGGACTTGAGCGTGATTCAACACCCTGATCGCTTTGCCCATCACTATTGGGATCAGGTTTTGGCAAAGACAAGTCGTGGCGACCCGATGGACACATGGCGGGCGTATATGCAGCGGGTTTACAAACGCCTGCTGCTGGACTGGTCGCCTTCGGACAAACACGGCCGTGGCCTCAAGACGGACTTATTCGAGGAGGCCCTGAGCCCTCACCATCTGTTGCCGGATCTCGGACCGGGCAGCGTCGGGGTGGATTGTTCTTTCGCGGTCGTTCGGGCCGCAAAGGAGCGACTCTCAAAGAGAAGCACCCAGTATCTGCTTATGGTTGGCGACTTGCGTCAGATCCCCCTGCAGTCGGAGGCCGTAGAATTCGTTGTATCGGGCTCGTCACTCGACCACTTTCCAGATAAGGCGGAGATAGCCACGAGCTTGGCGGAGTTGGCACGTGTCTTAGCCCCCGGCGGAACACTGGTTATCACCTTCGACAACCCCCAAAACCCGGTTGTCTGGCTGCGTAACCACCTGCCCGTCGTCTGGTTAAACCGCCTGGGCCTGGTGCCATATTACGTTGGCGCAACGTACAACCGCGTGGAGGCCCGTCAACAACTTGAGGCGCTGGGGCTCGTGGTAACGCATGTAACCAGCGTGGTGCACGCACCTCGCATCCTGGCTATCTGGTTGGGTGCGCTTGCAGAGCGCCTCGGCTGGGCATCGCTGAAAACCCTGATGGCGGGCATCTTTGATGGCTTTGAGAACTTAGGGCGCTGGCCAACGCGGCTGCGAACCGGCTATTATCTCGCCCTTCGAGCCGAGAAAAAGGTGCCTTTACGGGATGGCAGCCGTCGTGAGCGCGTTCGCTCCTGATACCAAAGCGGGTGGACATAAGCATCACTGATGGCGCGGAGATGGGGCTATATGGTCAACCCGTGCAATAAGTGCAGTGTGTTCTTGCTCGCCTAGCTCCGGGATGAGGAAGTGGGTCTGTCTACGATCACGCCTTTGCAGTGCGGTTCTTTCACTTGTGAAGTGACCGACGAGACGGGTGCGCCTCTTGGCTGGCTCGTCGTGGATACTACGGTCAATGGGCGTTCCCACGGGGGCCTCCGCCTGGCTCCCGACGTTTCGCTCGCCGAGCTTCGTGCGTTGGCGCGCCGGATGACCCTCAAGTTCGGCTTCCTCGGTCTTCCCGGCGGAGGGGCAAAAGCTGGTGTCCTGGGAGACCCGGAGGGTGCGCCCGAGAGGCGACTCGAACACTTGCGGCGCTTCGTAGCCGCCCTTTCCCCCCTTATCCGAAGCGGATGTTATCGACCGACGCCAGACCTGGGCACCAGTGATGATGAGATTCGCCACCTCCTGGCTTCGGCGGGAGTCAGGCCAGGCCGGCGCGAGCCGACGCGCGGACAGTCTGGATTCTACACCGGCCTGACCGTGGTGGCGGGTGCGCAGGTCGCGGCACGACACCTCGGCCGCGATTTGCCCGGACTTTGCGCTGCCGTTCAAGGGTTCGGCAAGGTCGGGGCGGCAGTTGCCCAACGTCTGGCCGAGAAGGGAGTGCGGGTCGTCGGTGTCTCGACATCTCGAGGCGCGCTCTATCATCCAAAGGGTCTGCAGGTCAAGGAATTGGGCGCTCTGCTGCGAAAGGCGGGGAGTGGCTTGATTCACCTGTACAAAGGGGGTGAACGCATTAGCCAGGATGACCTGCTTGCCCTCCCAGTAGATCTGTTGAGCCCGTGTGCGACGAGCGGGAGCATACACGCCGGTAATGCACCGCGGGTGCAAGCGCATATCATTAGCCCCGGGGCGAACTGCCCGGTGACGCCGGAAGCCGAAAGGATTCTATTTCATAAGGGGAAACTCTGTCTGCCCGACTTTATCACTAACTGTGGGGGCGTACTGGGCGGGACGATGGCATTCGCAGGACTGAAATTGGGCACGATTCAAAGGTTCATAGAAGAAAAACTCCCGGCGCGCATTGCCGCTTGGATCGAGGGGACCCGGCAACGAGGAGAGCCGCTCACCGTGGCCGCTGAGCAAGAGGCGCTGGAACGATTCATTCAGACCAAGCAGTTGGCCGAACAGTCGGGTTTCAAGAATCAGATCTTTCGGACCGGACTGGCGCTCTACCGGCGACGGGTAGTGCCCGGGTTCATGGTTAGGCCCCTGGCTACTCAATACTTTACGACCCGGCTGCGATAATGGTAATAGTGGATCTGCGGTCGCCAAGACACAGAGGGCTAAGGATCGACCAGCCGCGACACTAACCCTCTTGCCCCAGTAGTATCAATTACCATTCCTTTTGTCTCTCCCCGAGACAGACTCTTCAGTAAACTGAAGTATTCTCCGCCGTCCCTAGCCGGGCGGTTTCGGCGGTGACGTCTTGACTTGATAAAGGGATACGGAGCCTGCGTCTACAACGTCTCGCTCCCTGGCTAAGTGGGCCTCCAGCCATCGATTGACCCCGTTGAATGGCGAGATTTGTGCGACTCTTCTGGCAAAGCCAATCAGTTCTGTCTTCTTGACCGTGAACGCTCGTCCATTCGGGAAGCGGATAACCTCGGTCCCCGTATCCAACAAAGTAGTGAATTCTTTTGGAAGTTGACCATCCCTGAATTTGACAAACCCAGCGAACAATGGCCTATCATCGGTGGAAATCAGGACAGGTCGATTTAGTGGCCATTCCACCGCGGCGATCCTGCCATCATTCTCAATTCGCTTGAATTCGTAAATGGTCACACCGTGCGGATACCAAAGCGAATGCAAGTTCGATAGCAAGATTCGATTGTCCCCGTGTTTTGCCAACCAGCTCACGGCTCGCGCGTAGCCCGATTGAACCTCGAACAGATAGGCGCTGTGCCAGATTTGGAGAAACACAAATAAACTGATGACGCTGAAGCGCCGGGCTTGCTTGCGAATTCTATTCCAGCAGCGCTCCAGTGTTCGGGCGACCAGCAGGGCGCTCAACGGCGTCAAGAAAGCCAAATTCCGGGCAAAAGGCATCGTGTTTGAAATCGCGTAGAAAGCAAGTGGAAGCATGATGGCCACGAGGAGGAAGAAATCCTGCTCCCTTTTCTCTTGGAAGAGGAATACCCACGTGAAAACCCAGCCGACAACCGCCAATCCAGTGTAGACGGCGCCCTCCCCGTAGAGGAAGGGCATCCAGACCAGACCGCTGAGCCGCCAACCCGAAGTGATGCTCGAATAGTCCAAGACGCCACTTCCCTGTCTAAGGAGGTTAAAATGGTAAAAGTGGCTCTGCTGCGAACCAAAGACCCAACGGCCTCCCGGCAGCAGTCCGCGTTCCAATATCCAGCTAATCCCCTCTACAAGAAGGGGAATGAGAATCATCCCGACTCCTATTAGGATCAAGTTACATATCCCGCGACGCATTTCTTGGCCCCGGAACATTCGATAGATTTCTGTCACGAGGCAAACTCCCAAGTAGGGACCGGACGCGGGATGCGTCGAAAAGGCAGCCCCTTGCGCCAATCCACTCATGAAAAGCCGCAAGGCCCGTGGCTTTTCGTCATTCCAGACGCCTCGCGCATAAAGTAACCAGCCCAGTGTCAGGAAAAACGTTCCACTCGTGTGGGGAAAACCGCTTCGCGACCAGATCACGTGGAAGCCGGATAGCGCTAGACTTAGCGCTGCCAGAACGGCATAAGAGGAATTTTTGGTCATACGGTAGGCCAACCGATAAATCAACAAAACCGTCAACGTGCCAAGAATCGCATTAACCAGCAGGAAGTGAAACGGTGTTGGCGTAGTTAAGAGGAAGAATATTGTGAGTAGAAACGTATATACGGGCTTCGTCCCAATCGGGCCGGCGGGACGGACACGCTCTCTTGCAAAATAATCTTTAAGCGTTTGCCGGCGGAGAGTGGATGAGTCCGCTGCATGCCTCTCTGACGCCAACGAACGAAGGTAGGCTGCGGAAAACCCGCCAACGTTATAATAGGCGCCCTCATCCGTACTGATCATCCCCCTTTCCGAGAGGCGGTAAGTCCGCATGAATAGAGCAGCTAAAAGAATGATGCCGAGTGCCGCGAAGGTCATTTGTTTTTTTCTCATTGATCGTTCCTAGTGAAATTGAAAAATTCGAATCTTGCGATCGGTGGCCTCCTCTGTTCGCCTGCGTCTTTCTCCCACCATTTCCCGTAATTCCTACCGTGGAGACGGGGGTAGGCCCGGTTGCTCTTGACTGGGAGAGACTGCCGAATGGAGAAGCGGAACATCGGTTCGTCGATGAAGGCCCAGGTGAAATGTAAGGCGTCAAGGACGTCTCTGACTTCAGCTTCATGGTCGCTCCAAAAGCGGGGCGGGAGCCCAAGGCCATTTTGGCGAGAACACGGACAGAAGGCGGACAATTTGAAGGGGGCAACGAAGAATCGCCCCCTTCCTTCACCTGACTCGATCTGTGCATTGGATTGAAAACAAAAATGGCGGAAGCGCGTGGGAGTCGAACCCACCCACCGGGGTTTAGGCCGGTACACTGGATTTGAAGTCCAGGAGGGCCACCGGGACCCTATGCGCTTCCACCGAAATTTTTACTCTGCAACTCCTTCATTTTCATTCAATTCAGTGGACAGAGCTTCACGGGCGATTTCTCTCGCCCGGTTCAGGTCGCCGAGAGTGCGACACGATTGAGGCGCGTAAGCCTCTTCCCTGTCGGCCGTTTCCTTCAAATCTTTCTCGTTCACGATATTGTATCTGTTGAGTGCTGACCGGGTTGTCCAGCCTGAGATCGCCATCGGTGCGCGCTCGGCCATAGCGGCGCGGCCGGTGTTGCAGGTGGCGGTGCCGCAAAGGATTGAGAAAGACTACCACCTGGGTCGATTCGCTTACAAGCAACCCGCCAGGTCTTGCTGACAAGCGGGGTCAGGCCGTCCGGGGATTGAAGTACGGAGGAGCCGTCCCGCGGAAACGTCCCCGGCGAAAGCTCTGGCCGTCCGAAGACGGGGCCTTCGGAGTGCGCACCGTCGCTCAGGGCCTTTTCTTCCGTTGCGTGAGACTGGGGCGATGTATAGGCTGTGTAAAGGCGAAAGGCGGCTAG
>JBHIBA010000018.1:0-29663 GCA_046758845.1 Nitrospinota bacterium | reverse complement strand
AGCGAAGCCGAGGGAAGCGCCCCCCGCAGAAAACGAAAGCGGGTCTTTCATAGAGGATGGCAACGTCGGCGTGCAGGCCTTACGGCGCTTCTTCGGCCCGGTAGACTTTGCAGAGAAAGCCCCGGAGCTGGGGTCCTCCGTAAATCGGGTCGAAGCCCTGACCTCGGTCGTTGCGGGTGATGACATTCAGGTTGCTTTCCCAGAGGCCGTATTCGGGTCCCTCACGCTCGGGATACCACCAGGCGTGCTGGTTGCAGATGACCCGAGGATGGATCCCGTCGAGAAGCTTGACCTTCTGGCGGATGCGGCCCTGGGGTGTCTCGATCCAAACCCAGTCGCCGTCGCGGATGCACAGGGCCTCGGCCGCCCCCCGGTTCATTTCCACCAAAGGGTCGGGGTTGCGCCGCCGAAGCTCGGGCACCTGGTGGTGCTCGGAATGGAAGAAGTCCGCCGTCCGCCGCGTTGTCGAGATGAAGGGGTACTCGCGGGCCAGTTCCTCGTTCCATGGGGACTCCACCTCCGGCTCCAGGTAGAAGGGGAAGGGGTCGTGGCCGTGGCGGCGAAAGGTCGTCTGGTACACCTCGACGCGCCCCGTCGGTGTCGGGAAGCCACGCCCCTTTCGGAAGTGGTCGGTTTCATACTTGCGGTACGTCTGAGGGTGGATATACTGCCCCTCTTTTACAAGGTCCTGGAAGGTCTTACCCGTGCGCGCCAGACGCCAGTCGAGGTACTCCTCCACCGTCTTCCAGGGGAAGGCCTCATGGAGGCCAAGTCGGTGGGCCAACTCCAAGAGGATGTCCTCGTCGTCGCGGCACTCGCCCGGAGGCTCCACCACCTTGCAGCGCGCGAACTGGCCGAAGCGCGTGTAGGGCGTCGTGAGCTGGTTGCGCTCCAGCCACGTCGTCGTGGGCAGGATCAAATCGGACAAGGCGGCCGTGGGGGTCATGAAAAGGTCGATCACGACCGATAAGGGGATCTTGTGCATGACCTGCCGGCACGTCTCGGTATGCTCGGCCGTCAACAGGAAGTTGTGCCCGATGATGAAGACGACCTGCAGCGGCAGCTCGCCCGACACGATGGCATGATTCACCAGCGAGCCGTGGGTCATCCCGAGGAGTGGAAACTCTTCGGCGCCGTACCGATCCCTCATGGCGCGAGAGGCCTCGGGCACGAGATCCGGGCGCTCGTGCTCCGGCCCAAAGGGGTCCACAAAAGGCCCGTGTTCCCAAATGGCCATCCCGCCCGGGACGTCCAGGTTCCCCGTCACGGTCATCAGCAGGATTGCCGCCTGCATCGCTTGGGAGTTGTTCACCCCCTGGACATCCAAGGCGTTGCCCCATTGGATCACGGCCGGCTTGGTGGTCGCGAACAGGCGCGCGGCCTCGCGGATCTTCTCGGCCGGAACCCAAGTGATCCCGGCGACGCGCTCCGGCGGGTACTCGCGGACGCGCTCCATCAGCAGGTCCCAGGCGGGGCGCACCTGCACTCCGTCTACCTGATAGCGGCCCGTAAGGGCGGGCCGGGTTGACGAGTCAGGCGGACAGGGAGCGTCCCTCTCCGCGTCCCAAACCAGATACTGCTCCCCCTCCCCCTCTCCCTTGCCCACATCCAGCAACTCGCCCGTGTCCTCGCGGACCAGGAAGGGGGAGTTCGTCCACCGCTCGACGAAGGAGCGGTCGTAAAGACCCTCCGTCAGGATGACGTTCAGGAGGCCCAGAGCCAGGGCGCCGTCCGTCACAGGCCGAACCTGAAGCCAGCAGTCGGACCGCCTGGCCCATTTTGTCTCGATGGGGTCCACCAGGATCATCCGAGCCCCCGCCTTTACAGCGGGCGTCAGCCGGTTTCCGATCATCCCGTCCGCGTTGTTGAGCGGGTCGTTGCCCCAGATGAGGATGCAGCGAGGGTACTCGCCTCCGAAACCGTAGTAGTCAGCAACGGGGATCTTGGTCCCGAGGGTGCTCTTGGCAACAGCCACGCGCGGGAAGTAGCACAGCGGCGAGCGGCCGACGTTGAGAACCGCCCCCAACGCGTTAAAGAAGCGGTTGCCGAAGTTGTTCCACTCGCGCCCCGTGCCGCAGGCCTTGCCGATGTACTCGGGACCATAGTCCCGGATGGCCTCCCGGCATTTCGCTTCCACCAGGTCGAGGGCCTCTTTCCAGGAGATTCGCTCCCAGTGTCCCGAGCCCCGGGGCCCAACGCGCTTGAGGGGATAGAGAATGCGGTCGGGGCTGTCGGTATAGGAGATCGAGAAGCGACCCTTCGTGCAGAGATAGCCCAAGCTGGTGGGGCAATCAGGGTCGCCCTTGATATCGATGGCCTTGCTGTCCTTCACCGTCACAAAAGCGCCGCATGCACCGTGGCAATTGCGGCACATGGTCCGGACCACCTGGGTGGAGGAAGCGTCGGGAGCCGAATGAGTTGACAAAGGAACCCCCCTTTCTCTTCTGACCCGTCGCGGCGCGTCTCCCGATACGGACTTCACCGACGATAGACATCCAACCCCCAAGGCTTCTTCGAACAAACCCACAGGGCCGTCCGCCTTCGCCCGAACGGGAAAGCAGCAAGGGGCGACTCATCTCCCATGTGTTCCACTCGAAGGATATCCGGCAGAACTGATTTGTGTCAATTAAAATAGAAAATACTGAGTGTTATAAAGAGTTGTCTCTGTCCAGGGAACGAACACCTAACTGGAGGGAATGAGATGAAGGTCAAGGTAGCAGCTGTCCAGGCCGAATCCGTATACGGCGACGAAGAGTGGCGGAACGTTGACCGGGCCATTCGCTACTTGGATGAGATAGCGGGCCTGGGCGTCCGGCTGGTGTGCTTTCCCGAAGGCTACCCAGGACCCGCGCACGGCCCGATGGACAGCAAGGGCAAGCTGAGCGCTCACCCCATTGACCTGCTGAGGGAGAAGGTCCGGGAGGTCGGAGTCTACTGCGCGTGCAGCGATGTCATCGAGCACCGAGACATCCCCGACGTTTACTATCTCTGCCAGAAACTCGTAGGGCCGGACGGGGAGATCCTGGCCAATCATCGACGCGTTCAGCCCGACGAGCCGGAGCTCAACGAGTATCTCTTCGGGGGGCGCCGCCACTTCGCCCCGGGGGATTCTCCCACCGTGGTGGAAACGGAGATCGGGACGATCGGCCTGCTCATCTGTTCAGAGCTTTGGGTCCCCGAGCTTCCGAGAATCGCCATGCTCAAAGGGGCCGAGATCCTGATTTCGCCCGTGAACGGCCTCCACACCCCATCCCTTCATGCCTCGGACGATCCGCCGCTTTGGGAGACGTGGAAGTGTATCTCCCGGTGCCGCGCGGCCGAAAACGTCATGTACGTCATCGTCATCCAGAACCAGTTCGATGACCGGTTTGCGGGAGTCGGCCACATCGCGGGCCCCGAATCCATGCTGGCCGAATACAAGAAGACCGGTGTATTCACCGCCGAGCTCGACATGGACCGGTTACGCTACCTGCGAGGGACCCTCTACGAGTACGAGATGCTGGATTCCACTGCCGCCCAGTCTCGCCAGCCCCTCTTGGGGACCCGTCCGGGCCAGAATCGTTTAAGGCGGCCCGAGGTTTACTCCAGGCTGCTGGAGCCCTCACCCCATGACTTCGACTACAACTACTACCTCAACGAGTTAGCCGCGGGGCGGAGACTGAAGACCGTGGCCGGCGCTCAGGGATAGAGGAGAGAGCAGAAAAAGGTCGGGGCGTGGGGGGTAATGTTGCGCTCGGATGAAGCGTCGGATAAACTGATTCGCTGGTTTAAGGACGTAATCGAGAGCGCGGATGCTCAAACCGGGCTGCTGGGTGCAAGAATTAGTCTGCACCCACGTCTTTAAGAATAGCCGCCGAGAGCTCGGAGAGGACTTCTGAGCCAGAAGGCAAACGGGGCCCGGTATCGCCTTTTAAGGCGTCACAGTCCTCTGGCCGAGCTTGGCAGTCTCGTACCGCGACGACCTTCCGGTGACTGAACTATTGGTCACCCCTTGAGGCAGCGGATGGATACAAGGCAAATCCAAGGAAGTGAGGGGATCTAAACCAGTCCACGAAAAGAGTTTAAGCGACGAAGGGGGCACAGTTGGGAGACGTGACACAACAGATGAACCGCATACAACGGCAGAATCGGTGGCTGAAACTCGCCGGTAGCATAGTCCTGTTCCTGGGCGTGGCCGTCGTCCTCATGGGCCAGGCAAAACCCCTTTCCCCAGTCCGATCGCAAAAGGAGATCCGCGCAGGGGCATTCATCCTCGAGGATGGGGAGGGGAAAACCAGGGCCTGGCTGGCCATGAGCCCGGAGGGCCCGGCCCTTGCCCTCGCCGACGCCAAGGGGACAGGCCGTGTCGGGCTCTCTTTGTCGGATGGAAGCTCAGGCCTCACTCTCTATGACGCGGACGGGAAGGGCCGTGTCGGGCTCTCCTTGTCTGATGGCAGCCCAGGCCTTACCCTCTACGGCCCGAACGGGAAGCGCCGAATGACTGTGGTAACCCTGGCCGATGGCTCGCCGGTGCTTCGCATGTATGACAAGGAAGAGACACGCCGCGCCGAGCTGAGTGTGAAGGCCAACGGCGCCACGCAACTCGACCTCAAGGATCAAAAAGGAGTACGGCGCGCTTGGCTGACTGTGGGGGCCAACGACTTGCCCGGATTGGGCCTTTTGGACAAAGGGGGCAGACACCGAGCTTGGCTGACTATCGAGCCTAACGGATTACCGAGCCTGTTCCTCTTCGGCCTCACGCAGAAACCCCGCGCTGTGATGGGTGTGCGGCCGGATGACACGCCGGTCCTCCGCATGTTAGATAAAGACGGCAATTTCATCTGGCAGGCCCCATAGCCGCAAACAACGGCGACCCTCACAGCACCGGAGCGGGCCAGCACTTCAGCCGAAGGCGCCAGCTGGGCCAAAAGCCAAACTAGCGGATACTCCCGGAAGCGCAGAAGGAAGCCCCCCCCGGCACTGAAAGACGCTGGCCCTTGATCTCTTCTAGCGAAGGGGGGGACTCCCTCTTCACCCCCTGGTTTGCTCCCCAACCCTCCGGTTTGACTGGCAGTGCGGCCCCCCGACAAGGCGACCTGATCCTGTAGTTTCCCCTTATGATCCCAGGCCATCCGGGAGGTTCCGGCTTCCCTGAGGAAGGGGTCAGTCCGAATCGGGCGTCGGGCCCGGCGCCTCCTTCCCGAAGGAGATCTCGTCGGGAAGCTCATCCACGTCGTCATCCCGCCAGGGGAAGAATTCGCGCAGCTTCTCGCCCACTCGCTCGATCCCCTGCGCAATCCCGCTGCAAAACTCCCCCTCCCGGAAACGCGCGGCCATGAGGTCCCTCACGTCCTCCCAGAAATTGTCGGGCACGACCTTGTGAATCCCCTCGTCGCCCACGATGGCAAAGCGCCGGCTGGCCGTCGCCAGGTAGATGAGGACGCCGTTCCTCTGTTCGGTCTTGTCCATCCCCAGGTGGAAGAGAAGCTGCTTGGCGCGTTCGAGGGGCGGCTCGACGGGGCATTTTCCCTCGATGTGCAGGCGAATTTCGCCGGAGGTCCGGTTCTCGGCTGCGGCGACGGCGGCAACGATCTGTTCCCGCTCTTCCTCCGTGAAGAACTTTCTGGGATTGGTCGAACGGCCCACGGTCCTCACTCCCGGGGATTACCAGCCGCCGCTGGCGCCCCCACCGCCGAACCCGCCACCGCCGCCGGAGAAGCCGCCGAACCCTCCAAACCCCCCGCCGCCGAGGCTGCTCCTCCCCGAGGTGGCGCCCCCGTGACTCATGCCCAGGAAGATCGCCGGCCCTAACCCCCAGTAGCCGAGCCGCCTCCTGCGAAATCCACCGAAAAGCCCTCCGAACAGGAAGAACAGGAGAATCGGCCAGAAAGCGCCCAGGGAAACGCCCTCCTCCCTTCGCCGCCTCGCGCGGGGAGTCGCCTTGTACTCCCCTTTGGTCGCGGCCATGATCGCCTGGACTCCGGCGCGGAGCCCCCCGTAGAAATCTCCCCCGCGGAACCGGGGGGCGATCTCGTTGCGGACGATGGTCATGGCGAGAGCGTCCGGCAGCGCACCCTCCAAGCCGTAACCCACCT
The DNA here is from genome assembly GCA_046758845.1 of Nitrospinota bacterium. Taxonomy (GTDB): domain Bacteria; phylum UBA8248; class UBA8248; order JACPRG01; genus JBHIBA01. The sequence continues at coordinate 23,589 of JBHIBA010000018.1, read as the reverse complement.
CGATGCGCATTTTCCGGTCGTTCTTGACGACCAGAAGGATCGCCCCGTTGTCCTTCCCCTTCTGGCCGGGCTTCCACCGATCCGCCACGCGGATGGAAAAGTCCTCGAGGCTGTCGCCCCCCAGGGTGGGAATCATCAGGACAACAACCTGGTTCGAGGTTTTCGATTCGAAATCGGCCAGAAGCCGTTCGAGGGAGGCCGACTGTTCCGGGGAGAGCGTACCCGTCGCGTCGGTCACCCGTGTCCTGGGCGGCGGCGGCACCTCCAGCGAAAGGGCGGGCATCACCCAGGCCAGGGAGAGGCCCACGGAGAATAGAACGCCGAACAGGAGAAAACGTCTGAACATGATCCTCACACGGGTTAGAGGGAGGGGCGGAGTCTCAGAATTTGACCTTGGGCGCCTTCTCTGCTCCCGCCTCGGCCTCGAAGAGCTGCATCCGTTCGAAGCCGAACCAGCCCGCCATCAGGTTGGAGGGGAACCGGCGGATGGTGGTGTTGTAAGCCTGCACGGCCAGGTTGAAGCGGCGACGCTCGACGCTGACCCGGTTCTCGGTTCCCTCCAGCTGGGTCTGAAGGGCCAGGAAGTTCTGGTTGGAGCGAAGCTGGGGATACCGCTCGATGACAACCATCAAACGCCCCAGCCCGGCGTCCAGCCTCTGGGCGGCCTGGACGCGCTGATTAATATCCCCGCCCTTTCGGGCCTCGCCCCACTGGCTGCGCAGGCGGGTCACCTCGGTGAGCACCTCCTTCTCTTGCGCCGTAAACCCCTTCACCGTTTCCACCAGATTGGGGATCAGGTCCGCCCGCCTCTGGTACTGGTTCTCCACCTGGGCCCACGCGGCGCGCGCGGCCTCCTCGGAGCTCACCAGGTTGTTGTAGGTCCCGCTACAGGAGGCGAACCCGATAAGAAGGATAACGACGATGATGATGAGCGGAAGCCAGCGTTTCACAGCCCTCTCCCTTCCCTCCCGAATGGCTCGCCGGGCCGTCCCCTGCCACCGAAACGTCAAACAGTATACCCGCCGGGGAGCTTGTTGCAAGGGACTGCAAGCCAGCGCGGAGGAGGACTCCTTCGGTGGGTGCTGTAAGGGGAAACTCGAACTCCCAATAAGATCCGCTGTCCCTTCGTTCAGGGCCTCAGCTCGGCGCTGGTCTGCGTTGCCCTGCGCGTGCGAGAAGGGGAAGAGCCAGCCATCAAAAAAATCGGTGGAATGCGTTGAGGCCTTAACCTGGGGGTCGGCACCTTACCCTCCCCAGGCCGATTGAAGGGAGTCGTCCGAGAAAATTATTCCGAAGACTTCATGTTCACTTTCTCGGTCATCCCCTCTTCTTCGCCCATTTTTAGGAAGGGCTTGAGGAGAACGATGTCTCTGGGAAGGAACAGATCCAAAGTCCAATCGAGAGCCACTCGGATCTTTCTTTCAAACCCCGGCAGCTTGCTTAGGTAGACGGTTCGCCAAAGCCACCAGGCAAAAAATCCACGGAACTTGAAACCCAGGATCTCGGCGACGGCCAAACGCCGCCCGAGGGGGACGAGCTCCCCGATAGAAGAGTAAGCGAAGGGTTTCTTCGGCCGCCCCCGGATGGCAGCGACGACATTGTCGGCCACTCGTCGCCCCTGTCTCACGGCATGCTGAGCCGTCGGAGGATAGGGAAGGCCCGTCTTGGGGTCAGGCAGATGAGCGCAGTCTCCGATGGCCCAGAGCCCAGGATATTCGGGAACCTCCAATCGATCGTTTACGACAATTCTGCCCCGCTCCTTCTGGCAGGAGAGGGGGGCCAGGAGAGGATTGGGGGCGATGCCCGCCGTCCAGACCAGGGTTCTCGTCGGGATGTGACTTTCGTCTTGGAGGTCGACACCACCGGCTGACGCCTGGGCAATCCCCGTCCCCAGGCGAACTTCCACACCGCGCCGCAGGAGTCCCCTTTGGGCGTAGGCGGCCAGGTCTTCGGCGAGACCAGGAAGGATTCGAGATCCAGAAGCGACCAGCGCCAGCCTGACCTCCTCCGGACGAATATTCGCATAAAAGCGCTTCGCCCCGCGCAGGAAATCATTGAGCTCGGCCGCGACCTCGACGCCGGAAAATCCCGCTCCGGCCACCACAATTGTCAGAAGCCGTCTTCGCAGCTCCACGTCGGTTTCCATGTCGGCATGCTCAAGCATATCGATGACGTGATTGCGAAGGCCCATCGCATCGGCCAGAGTCTTCAAAGGGAGGGCGTTCTCCTCCACCCCCGGAAGCCCATAGAAGCTGGTCACCGAACCCAGGGCCAAGATGAGATGATCGAATTCGAGAGAATAATGCGGACATTGCGGGCAATGGAAGGCGTGGACCACCCGGTTTTCTAAATCGATTGCCTCTACCTGGCTATCGCGAAACCGAACCTTTCGGAAGAAGGCCCGGATGGGCGGAACGATGTGCTTGGCCTCAATACCGCTGGATGAGACTTCTGCCAGCATGGGGCTGAAAAGCAGGTAGTTGTCCCGGTTGATGAGGGTAATCTCGACGTTGCCCTCCCGAGCGAAGGCCTTCTCCAAGCGGAGGGCCGCGTAAATTCCGCCGAAGCCTCCGCCCAGAATGAGGATGCGATGAGTTTTAGGGAACGATCTATTCATTTTGGATGAGGGCCTCCAACATCGGCATGAGATGCGCCAATGGCCCTTGGCGTTCGAGGGACCGCTATTTTACTACGCGCGTAGTTTCCGGTCGGCGACTCATCCCCGGCCGAAAAGGGAGGCCACCGATTCCCGCCTCAGCGCCTCGTAGGACACCCCGAGGACCCCGCCGAAGACCAGATGCCAGATGAGGCTCGGTACGGTCCCCGCGACCGCCGAAGCCGTCCACTGCAGGCCCATCCCCATCATGAGGGCCATCAGGGTCAGGGGACCCAGGAACCACCAGAAGAACCCGTAGACGAGGCCCCACAGGACGGAAGGAATTAATCCCAGGGCCAGGCGAGAAAAGATGACCGCGAAACTCCCACCGATCCCGATGCTGATCACCAGGTGTATCACGAGGCCCACAACGGGCGAGCGAGCACCCGCCATGGAGGCGATCGCGACGAGGCCCCCTTTCTCGGCCATCCAGATTCCGAACACGATTCCTCCCAACAGCCCGGCGAAGGCCCCTCGAAGTACACGGTCCACGAACTCATTCAGTGACAATTTCTAAACCTCCCTCTTTATTCCGCTCACCAACGAGAAACTTACTTCTGGGCGCAGGGGTTCTTCGCCCCACAAGGGTTCTTGGCCTGGCAGGGATTGAGCGTCTTCGCGGCGCAGGGGTTCAGGGTTTTGGCAACGCACGGGTTCAGCGTCTTCGCGGCGCAGGGATTCAGCGTCTTCGCGGCGCACGGGTTCAAGGTCTTCGCGGCGAGGGGGTTCAGCGTCTTCGCGGCGAGGGGGTTCAGCGTCTTGGCCGCGCACGGGTTCAGCGTCTTCGCGGCGCAGGGATTCAGCGTCTTTGCGGCGCACGGGTTCAGCGTCTGGCAAGCGCGGGGGTTGATGGTCTTGGCGGCGCACGGGTTGATCGTCTTGGCAGCCCAGGGGTTGATGTCCTTGGCGGCGCAGGGGTTGATCGTCTTGGCAGCGCAGGGGTTGATCGTCTTGGCGGCCCAGGGGTTCAGCGTCTTCGCAGCGCACGGGTTCAGGGTCTTCGCAGCGCACGGGTTCAGGGTCTTCGCAGCGCACGGATTGATGGTCTTGGCGGCGCACGGGTTGATCGTCTTGGCGGCACAGGGGTTAATGGTCTTCGCGGCGCAAGGATTGATGGTCTTGGCAGCGCAGGGGTTGATGGTCTTCGCGGCGCAGGGATTGATGGTCTTCGCGGCACAGGGGTTGATGGCCTTGGCCGCGCACGGGTTCACCGTCCGCAGCGTGCGAAGGCCAGGGCTAGCCGGCGATGGAACCGAACTCACTGCAAGGACCACAGCGAGTCCCCCCGCTGCAAGCAGGATCACCGGAAGAGCGAGCTTCTTGAACATGGGTTTTCTTCCCTTTAACGGCGATCCGTCTCGCCTCGGAGTCCCGCTGGATGCGGGCCGGATTTTCCCTTCATCTACCTCATAACATGGATATAAGAGGGATTATTCTCAAAGTCCGGGATTTCCCAGTTCAAGTTTTGCCGGAGGCATGATCGGCCCCCGGGTCGATGGCAGCCGAGCTGGTGGACCCCATGTCAGGGAAAATGTCGGTGACCACAGTCTTGCCGACCCCCTTTAGGTTGCTTCAGACATTTTCTGAAACTCCACAATTTTCCCATCCAGACAATGAAGCGTCAACAAGATCAAAGATCCTTGTTGGCTTATTCGGATTGATGAGGCCCCCTCAAGCCCCTGATGCGGCGCTTAAATCGAAGCGCGAGGGAAGACGTTGCGAGGACGTCCCAAACCGGGCCGTAACCGGGGATTGTCAAACCTTAGACGAGCTATGCGGCCCAGGGCAGCAGCACGAGGTTGCCGGTGACCTGGTTGGTGGAAATCAGGCGGTGCGCCTCCGCCGCCTGGCCCAGCGGAAGCGTGCGGTCGAGCGTGGGCTTGATCCGGCCCGCGCGGGCCTGCTCGAGGCCCCACTTCAAGTCCTCTGCGTCACCGTTCATTGAGCCGCGGAGTTGCTTCTGAGCGAAGAAGAAATTGCGGATGTCGAAGGTGACCTGGGTGCCGGCTACGAAGCCAAACGCAACGATGACACCCAGACCTTTCGCGGCGTCGATACTCTTGGGCAGGACGTCGCCGCCCAGGTTGTCGATCACCACGTCAGCGCCACCGCCGCCGGTCCATTCCTTGACGCGCTCGACGAAATCTTCCTTGCGCGTGTTGATCACCAGGTCTGCGCCCAGTGTTTTGGTGAACTCGCCCTTGGCATCGTCGCGGACCGTGGTCCCGACTTGCGCGCCCAGCGCCTTCGCCACCTGGATCTGCATGCTGCCGGACCCCGAGGCGCCCGAGTGGACCAAGACCTTGTGGCCGGCCTTCACCCCGCCGACCTCCTTGACGGACCGAACTGCGGTGGCCAGGGGCATGGGGAACGTCGCCACCTCCTCGGCCGCGAGGCCGGTGTCATCCCTGAGCACAAAGGGAGCGGGCACCTCCATGTACTGGGCATAGGCGCCCCAGATCCCCAAGCCGGGAAGCGCGAAGCTGGGCGCCGTGACCGCAGGGAAGATATCGTAGTCCTCCTCTTTGAGAGGGTAGCCGGCCACGGGGACTACGCGCTCGCCGATCTCGAAGCCGGTGACCCCTTCACCCGGCTCGGCCACCTCGCCCGCGGCGTCGGAGCCCAGGATGTGGGGGAAAGGAAGCTCCGGAATGACCGACCCTTCGCGAATGGAATGGTCCAGGCGGTTGACGCCGGCGGCGAGCACCTTGATCAGGATGTGCCCGGGCTTGGGCCTCGGCGTCTCGACCTCTTCGTACTTGAGGACGTCGACGTCGCCGAATTCACGAATCACCGCTGCTTTCATTTGAGCGCCCCCCGTGTTGTACGTCGGGTTCCATACCGGAAAAACTTGTCGTCGTGGGCTTCTCCCCTTCGGAAAGGGTTTTAAGGCGGTGACCCGGGCCGTCCATTGAGAGTCCGGCCCGCGCGGACTTGCTCTGGGCCCCACTCCAAGTCCCGAGCATCACTCGCCACCGAGCCGCGAGCTGCTATTGAGCGAAGAAGAAGTTTCGGATATCGGAGGTGACCTGGGTGCCGGCCACGAAGCCGAACGCGACCAAGACGCCCAGGGGCCTCACGGCATCGATACTCTTGGGCAGGACGTCGCCGCCCAGGTTATCAATCACCACGTCAGCGCCACCGCCGCCTGTCCATTCCTTGACGCGCTCGACGAAGTCTTCTTCGCGCGTGTGTCTTGCCGGAGGTTTCTCTCTGACGTGCCCCCATTCGCCGCCGCGGGGCGGCTACGCCAGCCCGTCCTGCGTGAACGTGACGTTCGCAAGCGAGCTGTGCCCCGGGTCGATGTCGAACTTGATGTCTCCCGTGCCCTTCGTTCTTGCGCTTGCGATCTCGGCCTCGCGGTACTCGAACCCCTCCGGCATATGCACCAGGATACGGTGGGGCGCGCCGGTCACCGGATTCTTGATTGGCTCTGACGTCGTCTCGAACACGCCAGGCACCGCGACGCGCGCGGCGCGGCCGTTGAGATCGAACTCGAAGTCGATGGGCAGGTACTGCGGCTCAAGCACGTTGCTGACTATCACGCTGATGATTTGAAAAAATGTGCCCACGGCCTGCTCCTGCCCCGACAAGATCGTCAAAAGCGCCTGGCGCTGCCTTTCGTCAGCGCGCTCGTCGATGATGGCTTGCATGGTTCCGTTGCCCTCGTGTAGCGGGCCCGGCCAGTGATAGGTGCCGGCCCAGCGAAGGCCGTCGAGGCTGACGTCGCCAAAGTGCCCCTGGTCGATCTCCATGGCGTACATGCCTTCGCACGGCCCGTACGTGGGACGGGCGTTGAAGTCGCACGGACAGCCGAAGGCGCAGTTGCAGTTCTTGACGTGTTTCCCCTTCATGCTCCACGAAATGTTTGCCATTTTTCCACCCCCAGCGGAAGGTATCTGTTCCAGAATTTCCTATTATAAAAGGGATTTCTCATTTCGACCGAAAAGACTTTTTGTCGTGGACATCTCCCCTTCGGAAAGGGTTTTAAGGCGGTGACCCGGGCCGTCCATTGAGAGTCCGGCCCGGGTCTTTCTCAGTTGAGCCAATCGGGTATGGGGTTTACATGCCGCCGAGGGCCTGCTTGACCTCCTCGGTGGTCATCACAGCATTGGCCATGAACCGGAAGTTCGTCATGGCCGCCGCGTAGCCGTCGCCCTCGGGCACTATGGCGGCGGCGGTTGCATCCTTCACCACCGCGACTTCGAAGCCCTGCTCCAGCAGCTCCCTCATGTGGGCCTCGACGCAGAGGTTGGCTGACATGCCAGCCAGGATGACTTTGTCGATCTTGCGCTTGCGCAGTTGCAGGACGAGGTCGTTGTTCTCCGGTCCGTAGACCTTGTGAGGGCTGGCGACCACCGTCTTGCCGTCCTTGATGTAGGGCTTGTAGCGCGCCAGCCAGTCGGCCCCGGAGTTCTCAAAGCCCTGCAAGTTCAGCGACCCCTTGCGGTTGAACATTCCGATCTTGTGCATCAAGACCTCTAACGCACCCTCGAACTTCCACCCGTGGTCGGTGGGATAGTAGTAGTGGGGCGAGATGAAGACCTCCATGCCCTTGCTTTTGGCCAGCTTGAACAGGGTTTCGATGTTTTCTCGAGTATTGTTTTCCTTCACGCTCTTAGAGACCACCCCCCAGGCTACGCCTTTTTCGTGAAGGAAGTCGTTCTGGGGGTCCGTCACGACGAGCGCCGTGTTCCCCGCAGTGATCTTCATCCCCGGATTGGGGAGCTGGGCGCTGCCGATTGAGGCGAAAGCGATCAGCAGCGCGATGGTCCCAATGACGGTGATCGCCGCTACCTTTAGAGATTTCATTTTCTTTCCTCCGTGTGGATATTTCTGGATTGCGCGCCTAGTCGGCGGTCGCGAGTGAAAACTTACCGGTTGACAATCGTTGGATGGTCCAAAAAGCTTTGTGGCGTCGTAAGTCCCCGCGCTCCTCTCCGAGACCGAAGAAGAGGTGGCGCCCGTATACACAAACGCCCCCGCCGGTCTAGATGACCAATGAGGACGTTATATGGATGGCAATGATTTCCCCCCCTGTACTGAACGATTTGTCGATTGCGGTATCAGGAATTACCCTACACGCCGTCCGGCCAGGTTGTCAAGGTCGCCCCAATTGTCGTCGGCTCTTCGGCCGAACGCAAGAGTCCCCCAGCCACTCCCCGATTGTTTCTTATAATCAAGTTTGATTATCCAAAATTCCCGATAAAAAGATGGAAATTTCCCAGCGCCCCTACTTTTGATATCGGACAGGGTCTTCCTATCAATGTAAGGGGAGCGGCTCAGGCTGCCTAACCAGAAAAGGAAGTTCGGACGATCAGCCGAAGTATTTCAACAGATTATGAGGAGAGAAAGTCAGCCGAAGCACATAGGCTCCGTCGGGCTTCTGTCATCCACTTCGGGTCTGACGTCTTTGGATGAGAGGCTCCACCGGACAAGGTGACAGGCGGGGTGGGGTTCGCATCGGGGCGCGCGGCGCGCGCAATGAAGGCCGCCATACGTGCGGGGCTCAGTCTGCTTTTTAACAGTTAGGCGGGGCGCCTTCCTTCGACGGCCCCACAGCATAGGCTCTCGGGGACTTTGCTCAAAGCCTGTATAGTCGTAAGGTAATGTACTGCAAGACCTGTGCTCGCAAGGGATTTCGACCCGGGAAGCTCGATAGGCCACGATTGGGCGGGGGTTCTGCACGGGGGCTGCAATGCAATCGTCAAAGGTGCGGTGTCCGGCGTTGTTCAAGGTCGCAGCGTGATTGGATAGGAGTCATCCGGGAAATCCTGGCCGAGAAAAGGAATGACTGGCGCCTCGTGAGCAGGGAAGCATGGATTGTAAGGTCTGTGGGTCCAATGATGTATTGAAACTGTTTTACACAAGAGATTATTTCTCGGGGGAGATTTTCACCGTTTATCGGTGCCCTGGGTGCGGGATTGCGTTCACTTGGCCGCAGCCGACCGTTCTGGATCCCTACTATCCATCAGCGTATCGGTCGTATGGAACCCTCGTCAGGCATCTGCTTCGCGCCCTGTACCGGCTTCGCGTCAGAAAGTGGGTCCGCAGATTGGGGCGGAAAGGCTTGGCTTTGGAAATCGGCTTTGGTGCGGGGTGGATGCTAGAGGTTCTGCGCGACCACGGCTGGCTGGTGGTCGGCACGGAGCGCACGCCCGAGGCCGCCTCTTTCGCGGCTCACGCGCTGGGATTGCCAGTCTATGTTGGGGGCCTTGAAGCCCTCCGGCCGGAGCCCAGATTCGACCTTGTCCTTCTCTTTCACGTTCTGGAGCATCTTCCGGACCCGCTGAACGCCTTACGAAACGTCTCTCACCTCCTGAAGCCGGGAGGCAACCTGATCGCGGCGGTTCCCAATATGGCCAGCTGGCAAGCGCGACTTGCGGGCCCCCATTGGCAGCATTTGGACGTCCCTCGCCATCTTTTCCACTTCACCCCCGAGTCTCTCTCTCACCTGTTGACGCTCGTCGGGCTGAAGGTGACCAAAGTGCGGTTCATCTCTTGGGAGCACGATCCCGGCGGTTGGCTTCAGAGCGCCTTGAATCGCTTGGGGTTCCAGCAGAACATCCTGAACCAATGGCTCATGGGCATCAACCGAGGCGAGTTACGTAGACTTTCCGGTTTCGGCATTTGCGGGGTGAGCCCGTTTCTCTTCATCCCATGTATTCTTCTGTCCGTCCTGAGCTGGTGGGCGCGTACGGGGGCCCTCGCAGAAGTATGGGCCGGGAAAGAAGCGGAACCCTGCGGCGGCAACGCAGGGAATCACAGCCGGACCCCTGCCGATGAGGGCAACGTCGAGAAGGGTCCCTCCAATCACCTTTCCCGGCTGAGGTGATTGGTCCTTAACGCGATCCAAAGCTCTTCGGCGGCACGGTCCAGCAGCCCCTCATACTTTTCGACATCGTAACCATCCTCAGGACGGATAAAAGGCGCTGCCCGCACGCGTTCTTCCTTCACCGGGTCCTTGACGTTTTTAAGCAGGAAAGAGACCGTCTCCCCCGGATGCAGCCTGATCCCGGCCCTCTCATACTGCTTCGCCGCCAAGGCCGTCCAGTTGTCCACCTTGTAGCTGGATGCATCGCGGCTCATCCGCCGACTCAAGAGAAGGTGGTGTGAAAAGACATTCCCCGCCCGCAGAGCCTCTCGCCGCCACTCGAGCTCTTCCGCCGCCTTCGGGATGAGGTCTTGGTACTCACTCAAATCCCTGGCGGCGCTGAGGACCTTCAGCGCCGAAAGCTGGGCTTCCCGGATGAAACGAGGCGTGTCCCGCCTTCGATACGCAATCCCCCTCGCCTTCATCCCCCCACCGCAGAAGATTCCGAAGAACCGGCTTGGCACGCCGACCTTGGGCCTCTGCTTCGAGGGCAGGAAGTGCACCCATCGGTAGACGCCCTCCAGGGCCATGGGGATGTGTGTCCGTTTCCTCACTTCGCCGACGAGCGCCTCCAGGGCCGCTTCGCTCACGTCCTCACCCTGGATCCAGAGAGAATCGGTCAGGGCGTGGAGCATCCGGTAGCCCTTTCCCTCCGCCACCTCCTTGGCCTGAAGCAATGTCTCCCGTCCGAAGGCCGTCACGGCCTCATGGGCCTCGATCCTGCCGAAACGCGCATTCCGGTAACCGAGATAGCCGAAGCAGGTCACCAGCACCCATTTGAGGGCCCTCTGGCGCCGATCAAAACGAGTCCGGTCTTCCTCGGTCTTCGCCTCCCGCTTCAGCCGCTTGTACTCCTCTCTGCGCCTGAGGATCGGGGCCAACACCCTGGGAACCAGGCCCTCCCTGCGCCTGCAAAGGTGATAGCCCGACTCGGGGACTCTGGCGCCGTCCGCCTCGCAGCAAGGACACAAGACCGTCTCCGGCGAGACGTTGTGGGCCACCATGATGGCTGGGTACATGGAGGCGAAATCGATCTCGGCGACGTTCTCGAAGGCCCCGACCTGGGGGGCGTAGGTCAACCCTCCTTTGTCGGCGATGAAGAGGGTCCAAGGGGTCTTGAAGGCTTCGGGTTCCCCCTTGCGCCAGGGAATCGGGATGTCTTGCCGGAAAGCCTCATCGAGCTGCATGGAGGAGATGGCCGTTCCGGGCGAGGATCGAGCCGAGGCCTGAACGGGGATCTTCGAGAGGCGGGAAAGCTCCACGATGCCCTCCAGGCCGCCTTCGGCGTACATGAAGGAGGTGTCCCGGTCGATGTGCCAGCGTCCGTAGAGAGGGTAGCGAGGGGGCGAGTAGAGAATCCGGCCGTAAGTGAAGTAAGAGCGTCCCTCGCTCCTTAGCGGGCGCCGGGGCGCCCCTGGATCACGGTCCAGATGTAGACCTGTCTTCGCCAGCGCCTCGGCGCGAAGGAGCCAGGGAAAGAGAAATGGATCGCCCTGTGTGGTGAGGATCAGATCGGGATCGGCCGAGTCGAGCAGGGAGTTCAACTCCGAGACGAGCTCATCCGGTCCCTCGGGCTGGATCTCATAATCCCTGCCTTCCCAGGTCACCCGGATCCCTGGAAGCTGACCCGGGGACTCTCCCAAAGGCTCAAGCTCCAGCACCTTGAGGTCGGGGAGTCGGAAGTCCTCCCAAGGGGATTCGGTTGCCTCAATCGTGTGGGCCTCATCGCCTCGCAGTTCCGCCCGAAGCTTCCCGCACGGAAAGAGCCCCGTTTCATAGAGGTAAGCCTGCGGGAGAGGGAGGTCCGCATTATAGATGCGCAGGGGGCCTTCATGGTCAGGGAGCACCTGGGAGAGTTTTTCGTAGTGAGCTGCCCCTGTAACCTCAAGCTCCAGAACCCGGACGTGTTCCCCCGACCAGAACTCGGCCTTCTCCGTCCACCTTGCGCCGTTGATGAGACGCCGGCCCTGGAGGAGACCCACAAGCCGATTCAGGGGCGCTTCTTTTCCCTCCAGGTAGACCCTGGGGCGATAGGCGTGGCGGAGGAGTCTTGGGCCCTCCCTTGTGAGGACCCACAGCCGAGCCTCTGCGCCTACGATGTAAACGTCGAAGAGCGTTCCCTCAACCGTCTCCATGAGCCCCAAGCCGGTTCACCTCCTGTCTCAGCGAGGCAACCTCATTCCTCAGATGCTCGACCTCCGCCTGAAGAAGGAGGAGCTTGTCGATCGACTTCTGCTGCTCGATGAGCGCGGAGAGGAGGATCAGGTCCATCGGCCACGGATGGCCCGCATAGACGGAAGGAGCCACGTGGTGCTTAGCGGAGGCGAAGAGATGGTCGAAGGCTTCCTGGTCCTCTTTTCTCAAGGCCCTTCTGTACTGGCCCAGCGCTCTTTCCTCTTCCTCAAGGACCTGGCTAAAGGGGTAGACCGTCCGTCCCATCTACGACTCCTCCCGATTCGCCAGGAGGCCGAAATTCCCTCCATCCCTGGGCCTGAGTATCTTTGTCACGGGCTTGATCACCCTGACCCTCGGCCCCCACTCGTCCTCCTCCACCAAGGCCACGGTTTCGACCAGAGAGGTAAGCTCGCGAAAGAGGATGCGCCGTTGCCGGGAGCCGTGCACCGGAGGCTGGGCCAGCAGGACGGGGGCTCCCTCGCTCAGCTTGCCAAGCGCCCTGTGCAGCCGCCGGAAGAGCGCTCTGACCTCCCGCCAGGGAACGCTCTCGTCCATGAAGGTGTGAAGGGGTCCCGAGACGACGAGAAAGGCGGGGTCTTTTTCCAGACGCTCGTGAACCCGTTCCTCCAGCAGGATCGTGAGCTGATGACAGGTGAAGGCCCGGGCGAGAAGGAAGTCCTCCCGGTCCAGGATGTCCCTGGGATGCAGGCCGATGCGGCGCACATAGCGAGCCACGATATAGGGGTCGAAGGCATTGGCCCCATCCACGAAGAGAACCCGACCTCCCTGTGAGGCGAGGACCCCCGACAGGAGGGCCGCGGCGGCGAGGGACAGGTTCCCCCCCAAGAGCATGCGATCTCTCGGCATTGAGAAACCCACCTCGCCCACAAGGGATTCCAGGGGAATACCGTAAGAAGCAGGGCCGAGGATGGCAGGGGACACGGGAAAACCCTCGGGAACGGTTTGGATTATACGAAACTCATACGAAAGTAGCTCCAAGCTTCGAGCTTGTCAAGCCCAAATTGCGCTGATCAGATTTTTACGGCTGGGCTGTCGGATGCGGTTTTCGTCGGTTTCAGGCGGCGAAACGATCGTGAGGGCCTAGAGCGAATAAGACACGAACACCAGGGCGATTGAATTCGAGCGTCGAGTGCACGAGCTCCGTCAACCGGGCCGCCGAACCGATCTCACGCAGAAAAGGGAGGGAGCAATGAGCGGGGAAAACCAGGACCCCCTGGCGAAGGCCTTGACCGTCTGGCGCGAGAGAACCACAAGGAGGCAATCAAGACGCTAAATGCAGACTGCCGGACTCAGATCAGTATTACCACTCGTCCCAGAGGGAAGTCTTCTTCGCGGGGCGCGCCTGCTTGGGCCAGCCACTGGGAAGCTCGGAGACCACGGCGCTTTTAGCCGACATGGCCGAAGGCACATAAACGGTCAGAGCTATCACCCCCGCCCCTGCGGCCATTGTCGCCACAGTGAGCCACGGCAGGCCCGCAGACAAGACAACGAACGCAACGCTCATTTTGGCCGTCAGCGGGGGACCGAACAACATGACTAAACAAATACCGCAGAAGAGGCTATCCACCATCCACCATCCCCACCATCGCCACCGCCGACACGCCGAAATTCCCTTTTCCGATAGCGTCAGGCCCGCCTTCCGCGTCCATTGGCGAAGCTTCACCTTCTCACCAGCCCCAGCCAGACGGTCATCCATCTTTCTGAGCAGTTCGATGAGTTGTTGGGCGAAGGTTTTCAAAGTCGGCACCAGCCTCCCGAGCGGAGAATTGATTGAGAAGCGAGAAGGAAGCCCGCGACGACCAAAACGTGTAACTGCCGAGAGTCCGGACAACGAGGTATTCACCTTTTGATCGCCTCTCTCCCCAAGGTGAAAATCAGGGTCAGGGATGAAGGTGCTCCCTGTCCGGAGGGTCGCGTTTCGCTGTCTAATGAACTGGGAGTTGACATTGCCGCCCTCTCCGGGGAAGAGGAGCCCCTTCCACCACGACGGACCCCGGCGGTTCTCTATAGATCCAACGACTCCAGTTATTGGGACGAGGATGTGGCCGATTTCTTGCACCGCGGAGCCTACTTTTTCGGCATGCCAGGCACGGTGATGATGGCGTCGTTGGAGACAGTTACCCCGTTGAGGAGTTCCCAAGCCCTTTGGAAATACTCGCGCAGGCGATAAGTGCGGTGGTGAGGAGAAGAAAACTTAACCCCTGTCAGAAAGAAAGCGCTACGACGCCTTTGGCGAGAGGTTATACTTTTTCATGAGGCCGTACAGGTGGGGGCGGCTGACGCCGAGCTCTCGGGCTGCGCGGGCAATGTTCCGTTCGTTGCGGGAGAGGGAATTCTGGATGAACTCCCGTTCCAGGCGCTCCCTCGCGGCAATCAGAGAAGAGGCAGGCGTTTCCTTATCTGGCTGTTCCAGACCCACGAGGTCGGACGGAGTCAACAGCTCCCCCTCGGCCAAGACCACGGCCCGGCGGATGATGTTGACCAGCTCCCGGATGTTCCCCGGCCAGGGGCAGCTCCGGATGGCATCCAGGGCCTCGGGGACGAAGCCCTTCACGGCCCCGTTGGACTCCTTCACATACCTTTGGAGAAAGACCCGGGCCATGATGACCGGGTCCTCCCCCCTTTCCCGCAAGGGGGGCATGGACAGCGAAAGAACGGCCAGGCGGTAGAAGAGGTCTTCCCGAAACTCCCCGGCCCGCACCGCCCGGGAGAGGTCCTTGTTGGTGGCGGCAATCACGCGAACATCCACCTCCAAGGTCTGGTTCCCGCCCACCCGCTCAAACTGGTAGCCCTCAAGGAACCGCAGAAGCTTGACCTGAAGGGCGAAGGGGAGTTCCCCGACCTCATCGAGGAAAAGGGTCCCCCCGTCAGCCACTTCCACCTTGCCCTTCTTCCGGCCATAGGCCCCGGTGAAGGCGCCCTTTTCGTAGCCGAAGAGTTCCGATTCCAGGAGGTTTTCGGGAATGGCGCCGCAGTTGATGGGGACGAAGGGGCCCTTTTTCCGCGAGCTCCGCTCATGGATGCTCAGGGCGGAGAGCTCCTTTCCCGTCCCGCTTTCCCCCATGATGAGGACCGGGGCATCGACAGAAGCGAACTTGCGGATCGTCGAGAAAACCCGTCGCATCGCCTCGGAAGCGCCGACCATCTCAATGTCTGTTTCCTCGACCTCAGAGGGGACCTCTTCGGAAAAAGAGGCCGAACTCGGGTCTTGGGCCGAGGTGAACAAGACCTTGACCGCACTGGCCATCTGGGCGAGAACGCGGGCTGCGCTCTCTGGGAAAGTCTCATCGGCCCTGATCAGAAGGAGAGCGGAGGCGATGTTCCCGTTCGTGATAGGGCAGAGAGCCGCCCCTCTCGCCTGCTGATGCTCGACCGCGATGCCCAGTCGCTCCAAGAGACGGGAATCCTGGGAAAGACGGATGCTCATGGGGTTGAGAATGTAACCTATCTCGGCCAGCTCGGGACACTCGGACAGGGGCAGGGTCAGTCCGCTCAGCTCATTCCTCTCCAGGCAATAGAGGACCTTGGCCCAGCCCTCTTCCTGGCAGACACGCAGGATGACCGAGCAGTCGGCCGCCAAAAGACGGGATACATCTCCCAGCAGAAGCCGGCAGCGTTCTTCCTCGGGCAAGGAAATGAATCTGTCGATCGCTTCGATTAGGGGGTAGAGGCCGACTCTCACGCCCCCTCCCGCTCTCGATTTCGTGGATAGTTGATTCCCCATGTTCACGGAGCGGCCCCCAGGGATAGGCAGGTTTTCCTTTCCACTGAGATATGAGGATGTTTACTTTCGCTGCGTTCCGCGCGAGTGTGCGGTTGAGCCAACCAACATGTCTATGAATGAATGCATCGGCTGGTTCGGCGCCCCTACGTGAGCTCGTCCCATAGCGTAACTTTGCCGGACCTCCGTCGAGAGGGGCTAACCGTGGTCTTCTCAACTATCGGGGCGGGGGCGAGAACTTGGGTGGGACCCATCCTGAAGATCTCAATGAGGACATCCCTGACCGGCCGCGCCTCCTTCATCACCTGGCTGAGGCTGGGCTTGATTTCGAAGGAGCCGCTCCGGAGTGTCTGCGACGTAGGCGCCATACGGCACGGTGCCTCGAAGCCGGTCACTCCATTCTGCAAGTCCGTCAACCTCATTTCCTGATCCCCCTTGAGGACCTCCAGCGAACGGCAGAAGGTCGATCCTTGGTTTGGACGCCCGACAGTCAAGAGAGCGTCCCCCTCATTGTTTTCCTCTGAATGACCACCCTTAGCTCTCTGAACCTTATCGAATCTCAAGCCGGAACTATCCAGATAGACTTGGCATGTAGCCAAATTCTTGCACGCCGGAACCAATTTTTTCGGCACAGCACGCACGGTGATGGAAACGTCGTTGGAGACCGTGAGCGTCATTGAGGAGTTCCGAATCCTCGCGGCTCACATCTGCGGACAGGCGGCGAGCCAAGAGCCGGCGTCGAACTTCGTCCTGAATTCAGCCAGACGGGATGCGAGGAGACCGCAGTCGCTGAGAGGGGACGTTCTGATTCGAGTTGCCAGGAATGAATCTGAATCGGACTGAGGAGGGGCGCTACACCGTGCCCGAGGCCCCGGACTCGAAGGAAGTGGCGAGGGGCCCGGGCGACGCGAACCCTCACAAAGGTATAAAAGTAGGGTTGAATTTGGAAATCCTGGTTGAAACTCCCAAGGACCTGCTCAATTCCGGAGGCCTACACCGCTTTTCCCTTTTTTCGTCAGAAATTGCGACTTGTCACGATTCTTAACAGATCGTCTCCTTTAATATAAGCCTCTTATTTCCCTTTCTAATTCGGCCGTTTCTCTCGAGACACCGTAAGCAAATGTCCGTATGGTTTACACACCACCATGAGGCACAAAGCGCGTCTCTCTCATAACCCATTGAATCTTAAGGGTTACGCCTTTTGGCACCCGCCTTGCTCAATGGTTAAAACATCGTCGGGCGTCTAGTCCCATGGGACGGCTTCCTGTCGATTGACAGAAGTCCCTGTGGAGGATGGGAAGATGTGGAGCAGGTTTCACCGGCTGTGGCAGGGGGAGAATGGCCAGGGTTTAATGGAATATGTCCTGATCCTCATGCTGGTTGCCGTCGCGGTCGTGGCGTCCTTGACTCTGTTTGGAGGGGACGTCCAAAATTTCTTTACCAACATCGTCACCTCCTTCTAGTCCCGGCCGCCTGACAGTTCACATGGCATGAACAGGGATTCACATCGCTAACGAAGAGCTAACGAAGAGAGGATAGTATGTTCGGCTTGGGTGTAATTCTCTTAATCACTGGCCTAGGGTCTTTTGTTCTGCCGATGCTGTCGTCTCAATTTGAGGCGATTCTGATATTCGAGCCTCACCAAATGCTCGTTGGGTCAATAACCGCTGCTTTTGGATATCTTTTTATGTGGATTGGTGGGTCCAGGTCATATAGTTGAAAACTATATTGAAGTGGGTTGCCAAACTGACCCAAGTCGAAGCCGAACAGAAGAGAAATCGTACCCGCCAATCGAGCACACAGATGAGCGGCAGATGAAACTGGCCGCTGAAGTGTGCTTTTTTGTGCCTATGCCCGCATGATTCTGTGTTACCATGCGGGAGTGTATGGAAAGGCCCAGTTTTCCCAACTCATTGAAAATCCTCATAGTTACTGAAAATCGTCGGGGTCTTCGCCATCCTCAAGCCTCTGAATCTCGGAAAGAAGATCCGCGTGTCGACGGTTCGATTCCGTCCCCCGGTACCTAACTATTTTCAATGAAATGCGCGACCCCCCTTTTCTTAATCGCGGCCTTCCCGTCAGATTCTGTTTGGCTGTGTGCCGTGGAACGAGCCCCGCACCCAGATTTTCGGCTCCCCTTGTCGACACGACCCGTTTTTCGCCCTTGCCGGAGACTCCAAATTGAGTAGGCAACACCGGGCCGGGCTTTCCCGTCGGACTTCCAATCGAGGCACTCGCCCGGTAAATTTGCGTATGCACTTCCTGACCCGCCTTATCGCAGGCTTCGTCCTGGTCATGACCGGAATCTCGGGCTGCGGGGAGATTTTCGAACCCCCGGCGCCCAAGAAGAACCGCCTGGTTCTGGAAAAAGTTTCTTTCGCCGACCTTCCGGGATGGACGAAGAACAATCACGCTGGGGCACTCCCCGCGTTCCGAAAGTCGTGTGACCGTCTCAAATCGCAACCGGACCGCCGTCCGTTCGGAGAGGGAAATATCGCGGGCCGCGTGGCCGACTGGTGGGCCGTCTGCGCCGAGGCGGCCAGGCTGGGGGAGTCCGCCCCGGTGAACGACGCCCGTGCCCGGGCCTTCTTCGAGAAGTGGTTCTCGCCTTTCCGGGCGACGAACAACGGAGACGCGAAAGGTCTTTTCACCGGTTATTACGAGCCTTTGTTGCGAGGTTCGCACACGCGCGGCGGGGCCTACACGGTCCCCATTTTCCGGCGCCCTGAAGACCTCATCACGGTCGATCTCGGCCTTTTCCGCAAAGGGCTCAAAGGCAGCCGGATTGCGGGGAAGGTCGTGGACGGCGAACTCAGACCTTACGCCGACCGGGCGGCCATCAACGCGGGCATCCTCGACGGCCTGGGTCTGGAAATTGTCTGGGTGGACGACCCCGTTGCCGCCTTCTTCCTCCACATTCAGGGCTCCGGCCGTGTGGTCCTGGAGGATGGCGCCGCCATGCGACTGGGCTATGCGGCGCATAACGGCCATCCCTATCACGCCATCGGACGGGAACTCGTCCGCCGGGGAATTCTCACCCGCGAGAACACGTCGCTTCAGACGATCCGGGACTGGATGATACAAAATCCCGGCGAAGCGCGGGCGCTCATGGAAAAAAATCCCTCCTACATTTTTTTCCGGGAGATCCAGGGCGACGGCCCGATCGGCTCACAAGGAGTTGTGCTGACGCCCCTGCGCTCGCTGGCCGTGGACAGGAGGTTCATCCCCCTGGGGATTCCCGTCTGGGTGGACACGACCGCGCCCGGTGAAAAACCCGGCGAGGCCGGGCGAGTGTTGCAGCAGCTCTTCATCGCTCAGGATACGGGCGGGGCCATTCGCGGGCCGGTTCGCGGCGACATCTTCTGGGGGACGGGTTCGGCAGCGGAGGCCGCCGCCGGGCAGATGAAACAGGAGGGTGAATACTTCCTCCTCCTTCCACGGTCCCTTGGAAGCCGCGAACTTTCCGCCATGTGAGCGACGCTTCGACCCCCTCTTTCACACAGATGCTGACCGCGGGATGAACAGCGTCAACGCCGCGCGCACGGAGTTTCGCAGGGGTCTTGTCGAGGCCATCCCGGTGGTCATCGGCCTGACACCCATCGGTTTCATCTTCGGCGCCCTGGCCCGGGCCGCGGGGCTCACCTGGGTGGAGGGCGGCGTGATGTCGGCCATCGTTTACGCGGGCCCCTCCCAACTCATGGCCGTCAGCCTCATGCAGCAGGGCGGCGGGTTTCTCCTCATTGTGTTGACGACCTATGTGGTGAACCTTCGCTACGTGCTCTACGCGGCCTCGCTGGCGCCCTTTTTCCGGGACCGAAGCCGAGGCTGGCTGGCCCTCATCGGCTATGGCCTGGTGGATGCGGCTTACGCCCTGTCCATCGCCCGTTGTCTTAAAGATCCAGAATCTCCCCGCAAGGACGCCTACTACGCGGCTGTCACCCTTTTGATCTATGTGACGTGGATCCCCGCGAGCTTCGTGGGGGGCTTCCTGGTCGAAGCGCTCCCGCAGATCCGAAGCCTGGGGCTGGAAATCGTTAACCCGGCCGTCTTCATCGGCCTGCTCATCCCGATGCTTCGAGACGCCGTCCAAGTGTCGATGGCCCTGCTGGCCGTCCCCGCGACGGTGGCCATGATCTCTTGGCTCCCACACGCCCATGCCGTCCTGGCGAGCCTCGTTCTTCTCTCTTTGGCAGGAGGGTCTATCAAGTGGTTACGCAGCCGGTCTTCCTTTTGATCCTGGCAATGGCGGCCGTCACCTATCTCTCCCGAGGTCCTATCCTGGCGGCGGCCGGACGAATTTCTTTGCCGGACTTTATCAAGTATTGTCTGGAGGTGGCCCCCGCTGCGGCATTGGCCACGCTGACGGTTTCCCTCGTGGTGTATCCGGGGGGCGAGCTCAAGGGCCTGACGGAGAACCCCATGATTTACGCTTCCCTCGTGACGCTGGGAGCGGCCCTATACTTGCGAAATATTCTGCTCATCCTGGCAGTCGCCCTGGCGGCCTTTCACCTCTTCCGGTGGATTCTGGCGTGAATTGGGTTGACCGACCCTCTTGAGGAGGTAGTGCGTCAGTTTGGTGAATGACCCCCGCCTCCCTCCGTTGTAGCCGCGATTTGAGCGAGGGTCACCGACCCGCGCGGAAATCGCGGCCGCTGCGCCTACGCCGATCTCTGCTCGGACCTGGGTCCTCGCTCAGATCGGGGCTACACCGAATGATGACAAAGCCGTGGGCAAAGCTGCCTACGAGGCTTGATCCGTTCCAAACTGACACACTACCCTTGGGAGAGCGGCTTGGAGAAGTGCCCTCTCCGAGAGTAAAATAGAGTTTTGGGACGGCTTCCGGTTCGATTTGAGGAAAGGAGCATGGCCGCCTCAGCGACGCCCCATATCGACTACATGAACAGGGAAATCGAGCGCATGGCCGCAGCCTGCACTTACTGCGGCGAGTGTTTCAAGGTCTGCCCGATGGTCCCACACACGGACATCGCCGGGGCAGATCCTGAAATGGTTACCCGCGGCGTCATTGACCTGCTCCTGGACAAAGACTACCCGCACGAGGCCGCCGTCTGGGCGGAGGCTTGCACCCTGAGCGGTCTTTGTGTGGACGCCTGCCCGGAGCCCGTCAACCCCAGAACCATGCTGGCCTATGCCAGGACCAGGCTGAACGGGAAAAAAAGCAGCGAGTCGAAGACCAGGGCGGAAGCGGGCGACTTTTTCAAGCGACTCAGCCAGACCCTCAAGCTGGTCGCGGGAACCCAGATGGAGCCTGAGAGATTCCGCCACCTCACGTCTGTGAGCGAGGGAAGGAATTCCAAGGCGGACATCGTCTTCTACTTCGGCTGCAACCTGCTTCAGACCCCCCACATCATCTTCACCGTCATGGATGTGTTCGACAAGTTGGATGTCGATTACGTCATCCAGGGAGGCGTGGCCAACTGCTGCGGCGTCAACCACCTCCGGCAGGGCGACGAGGAAGGGGGCGGCAAGATGAAGGCCCGCTCCCTCGGTCATTTCGCGGCCTTCGAGCCGGAGAAGGTGGTGACCTTCTGCCCGACGTGTCAGATGCAATACGCCGAGCGGCCTCCCCTTGGGGAGCCTACGGACTTTCCCTTCGAGCACATCACGGAGTTCCTGGCGAATCGGGTGGATGACCTGAAGGCCTTGTACGTCCGGCCGGTGGAGAAGCGCGTCGGGCTTCACGAGCACAAGGGCCTGCCGGGCGTCAACGAAAACGTCCGCGAGGTCCTGCGCACCGTGCCGGGGCTGGAACTGGTGGAGATTCCCCAGCTGATCGACCACGGCTACCAGTGCCCGACGCTCACGCTCGAGCCGGCCAAGCGGGCCATGAAAGAGAAGTTATTTCATGAAGCAAGGGCCGCGGGCATCGACACGCTGGCGACCACCTATCACAGTTGCTACCGGGAGCTGTGCGGCGAGGAGGCGAATCATCCTTTCGCGGTGTGCAACTTCATCTCCCTCCTCGGCGAGGCCATGGACATCCACCACGACGCCCTCTACCAGCGTTTCCGCCTCTACGGTGACATCCAGCGCGTCCTGGACGAGAGCGGGCCCTACCTTCGCGCCAACGGCCTGGACCCCGAAACGATCCGCAATTCCCTCAGCAACATCCTCTACGGCGTTGCACTGCCTTCTTCCCTCTCCTCTTGACCCCTTTGATTTCTCGGCGCACAGCCGTTTCATCGGGGAAAACTTCGAGATATCATCACGGACGCATCGGGATTGCTGTGAACCGGACGAATGAACGCGGGAGCCACGAGGCCGAACGGATACCGCATCCAGAACGGAGACCCACGATGGATTACCAGGACCTGGCGAGGCGGGCGCTTCGGGGCCAGCCGCCCAGCCGCGGGGAGACGGAGGCGATCTTGGGCGCCCCGGACGACGACCTCCTCCCCCTTCTCCACGCGGCCTTTCTGGTGAGACGCCGTTACTTCGGCCGCAAGGTCCAGGTCCATCTCCTGATCAACGCCAAAAGCGGGATCTGCTCGGAGGACTGCGCCTACTGCTCCCAGTCCTCGGTGTCTGCGGCCCGGATCGACAGGTATCACCTGGTGGACGAGACCGCGCTGCTGGAAGGCGCGACGCGAGCGGTGGCCGCGAGGTCGCGCCGCTACTGCATCGTCATCAGCGCCCGCGGTCCGACGGAAGCAGAGATCGGGCACATCGGCTCCGCCGTCCGGCGCATCAAGTCGGCCTACGGCATCTCGATCTGCTGCTCTCTGGGAATCCTGGACGGCGAGAAGGCGAGGCGGCTGCGGCAGGCCGGCGTGGACCGCCTGAACCACAACATCAACACGAGCCGGCGTTTTTATCCTGATATCTGCACGACGCACTCTTACCAGGATCGAATGGACACGCTCCACGCCGCCCGGGGGGCGGGGCTGGAGCTTTGCTCGGGGGTGATCTTCGGTCAGGGAGAGACGCACGACGATGTCTACGACATGTGCCGGGCGCTAGGCGACCTTAAACCGGAGTCCATCCCGGTGAATTTTCTGCACGCCATCCCGGGAACGCCGCTGGAAAACACCCCCAGGCTGAGCGCGACGAAATGCCTGCGGCTGCTCTGCCTGATGCGCTTTTTCAACCCCAAGTCCGAGGTCCGCGTGGCGGGCGGCCGGGAGGTGCAGCTCGGGGCGCTTCAGCCCCTGGCGCTCTACCCGGCCAACTCGATTTTCGTGTCGGGATATTTGACGACGCCCGGCCAGTCCCCGGAGGAAGCCCACCGGATGATCCGCGAGATGGGCTTCGACGTGGACGTGATCGGCGACACGGACGCCCATCCTCTTGACGCCGCCCGCGAAACCTCCCAATAAGGGCTAGGTGGCAGTTGCCCAAGGAAAGTGTCCAGCCTGGGGCGGTAACACTGGGAATGGGGAGACGCAGAGATAATGGAAACATCGCCGAGTGTGGTAGATAGGCTTGCTGAATGACTTTAGGACCACTCGACAGGTGGATCATCACGAGCCACGCGCGCTTTCAGATGCAGCGCCGCTCAATATCGATGGAGGAGATAGACGGAGTCCTGAGGAGTCCGGAACAGTGCGATGAGATCGGGGGAGGACGAAGGATCTACCAAGGGCGTGTGGAGGCCGGTGCGGGGGAGAAACTGTACCTATTGAGGGTCTTCGTTGATATGAGCTATTCACCGCCGCACGTGGTCACCGTCTACCGAACCAGTAAGGTTGAAAAGTATTTGGGGCAGGAGCCATGAAGGTTGTCTACGACGAGGAAACGGATAGCTTAACGGTCACGCTGAGAGATTCATCCGTGGCGGAGAGCGACGAGGAGAAACCGGGTATCATCCTGGACTATGATGAGGAGGGGAACCTCGTCTCTCTGGAGATCCTGGACGCCTCAAGACGGGTGCAGGGACCCCGCGGGAGCGAGTACGAGGTGACGAGATAGCAGGGGACGTCCCGGCCAGCCTCCCGATGACGCGCACCGGATGATCCGCGAGATGGGCTTCGAGGTGGACGTGGTCGGCGAGACGGATGCCCACCCCCTTGATGCCGCGTGTCAGACGGGCCAGGGGCCGGTAGAGAGCCCGGTGCCTACATGACCGTGAGAGGAGCCCATGTAGGGGCGGGTCTCCGTACCCGCCCGCCTTCGCGCCTGACTCAC
>JBHIBA010000017.1:0-30563 GCA_046758845.1 Nitrospinota bacterium | reverse complement strand
CTCATCGGTATCCCGAGAGACGGAGGCTTCATAAACCGCCTTGCCTCCCAGGAATTAAATGGGTGCGTATAGGGTGCGGATTCGCGTCCAAAAGTCCCCGTTTGACGCCGTTTGGCTCCCCGTAACCCATTGAAATCGCGTGGTTACGGGATTTCTGATACAATTCCTAATCCTGGGGTCGCAGGTTCGAGTCCTGCCGGGGGCGCCACAAGATCAAGGGGTTGGCTCCAATGAGGGGCCGGCCCTTTTTTTGTGATCGTTTTTGTGATCGGGGGGGAAAGTTCGAGGGGGCACATTAGAAGAGGGTAGACACGCCCACAAAGGCCCTTCGGCCGCGCTCATCTCCGGGTCGCCGGCGGCTGACGGAGCGGCGCGTCATCGCTCCCCCTTATCGCGGGTTGCGGGCGAGGCCGCGCTCGCCCTGCTGGTGCCGCGCCCCCCCGCGCCGCGGCGAGCTCAAGCCCGATGAAGGCGAGGCCGCCCAAGCTCCCCGCCGCCGCGGCGTAAGCCGCGCCCGGAAAAGCGCCGACGGGTAGGAGCGCGAAGAGCCCCGTCACCGCGAATGCGACCCGCATGGCAGGGGCGATGCGGCGCTGGAAGTAGCCCGCGATACCGATCGAGACCAGCCACACGCCAAGGATCGCGGTCACAACCGAGCCCATCACCGTTCGCGCGTCGCCGACCAGTATCAGGCTCGGCGAGAGGACAAAAAGGAACGGGACGACGTAGGCGAGCCAGCCGAAGCGGACCGCGGCGAAGCCGGTGCGTACGGGGTCTGACCGGGCAATCCCGGCCGCGGCGTATGCAGCGATTGCGACGGGCGGCGTCAGCATCGACATCATGCCGAAGTACATAACGTAAAGGTGCGCGGCGAGCGGCTCAATGCCTACTTTGATAAGGGCCGGCGCGACCAGGGCCGCGAGCAGGACGTATACGCCCACCGTCGGCAAACCCATACCGAGGAGGATGCATACGCCGGCCGCCAGCGAGAGCAAAAGGATCAGGCTTCCCTCGCCGAGTTGCACCAAGGCCAGCGTCAGATTAAAGCCTAGGCCGCTGATGCCCAGCACGCCAATGACAATTCCGGCGGCCACGCACACCATGATGATGTCGAGCGCCGCGTACCCAGCGCCGTGAAGCGCGGACAAGAATGACCGCCAGCCTGGCCGCACCCCCTGATAGCCGAAGGCGAGCGCGAGCACGATCAGCAATACGGCGGCGATCAGGGCGGCGATCTCCGGCGGCTGGTTGAAATTAAACAGAGCGATAATCAGGACCGCGAAAGGCAGCAGGAAATACAATCCCGACAGCGCTCCCTTTGCTGGGGGCATCTCCTCTTTCGCGAGCCCCGCCGCGCCGAGCTTCACGGCTTCCAAATCAGCCTGCACGAAAAGGGCGATGTAGTAGAGGATTGCCGGCACCAAGGCGGCAAGCACCACTTCCTTGTATGGGATTTCGAGGAACTCCGCCATCAGAAAGGCCGATGCGCCCATTACGGGCGGCATGAGCTGTCCCCCTGTGGATGCAACCGCTTCGATCGCCCCCGCCTTGTGCGCGGGATAGCCGCCCCGCTTGATCATCGGAATGGTGATTACGCCGGTCGCGGCCACGTTGGCGACGGCGCTGCCGGAAACCGAGCCGAATAGAGCCGAGGCGACGACGGCGATCTTGGCCGAGCCGCCGCGGAAGCGGCCCATGGTCAGCATTGCGATGTCCGTGAAGAAGCGCGATCCGCCGCTTGAATTAAGAAGCTGGCCGAAGAAAAGGAACGCGATGACGATCGTGCTCGCCACAGCGAGCGGCAAACCCAGAATGCCGTTGACGTCAAGGGCCAGATATGCAGTCAGCTTCTCCCAATCGTTAGGCTGCGCGGTCAAGCGTCCGGGCAGAACGTCGCCCAACAATGCATAGGTGATGAACAAGATCGCGATGGCCGGCAGCGTATTACCCGTGGCCCGGCGTAACCCTTCCAGTGACAACGCGATAACGATCAGCCCCATCACGACAGCGTCCGTCGGCCGAAGAAGAATGAGATCGACGAGGCGCTGATATTCCCTGGTCAGATAGCCCACTGCCGCGAAGCCGACCACCGCAAGGAACCAGTCATACCACGGTACAACGTTCCGCGCTGTTCCTCGGCGGGCCGGCAGGGAGAGGTAGGAAAGCGGCAGGGCGAGCGCAAGCACCCCCGCGAAGAATTGAGCGGGGTAAAGATCAAGCCCGATCCATAAATGGGCTTCGAGCGCCCAGCCGATCGATCCCAGGGTAATCCCCGAGGCGAGGATCACCGAGACGGCTCGGGCGAGCGGCGGCTGAATCCCGCCGATACCGCTCGGTTGGGTTGTGCTCATACTCCGTTATGACCAGCTAAGCGGTTCTTGGGTGTCAACCCTTCGGCGGCCACATTCCTTTTTCCTTGAGGAACTTGATCGTTCCTGGATGCCATTGGATCGGGTCCAGCACGCTGGCCATACGGTTCGGGTTGAACAGATTGAACACGGGGAATACGGACGCCATGGCTTTCTTGTTTTCGTGCATGGCCTTGGCCAGCCTGTAAACGACGTCTTCGGGCGTTTTCGTGCTGGCGACCACGACGGCATCGTAGGTCATGACGTGGATGGGTTCAGTCACGCCTATGTTCCTTTTGTGAGGCCTTTCAAGGCGTAGATAGGACGGCGGAAAATGCTTCTTGAGCTTGGCGCGGTTCTCCGCAGTGTTGGCGACGGGGAGCGCCCGGATGCCGCCAACCGAGGCGTCGGCTTCGCGCACCTTCGCTGCTCCCAGCGCGAAAAGGAACGCGTCAGCTTTACCCGAGATAAACGCGTTTCCCCCTGCGACCACGTTGGGCACGTGCACCGGCCGGATGTCTTTGCGAGTCATGCCCGCGGTGGCATATAGCGCGTCCAGCAGTGGCGGGATGGTCTTCTGACTGGTGAAACCGTCGACGACGCGCTTACCCTTCAAGTCCCTGATCGACTTGATTGGCGAGTCCTTGCGCACGAAGAACCCTACGCGGAGCGGATACATGATCGCGACCGCGCGCAGCTTGTCGTATTTGCGCCCTTTGAATTGAGCGGCGCCGATTACGGCGACGCGAAGCTCCTCCACGTTCGAGAGCCCGAAGCCGTACTCTCCTGCGTTGACCGCCGGCAGATAGACGGTCGCGCTCGCAAAGGGTTGTACGGTCAGCTTCAGGCCCGACTTTTCGTTGCCCATCTTGGCGATGGCCGACGCGGACGAATGATAGAGCGAGCCCGGATTTGAAGCGGCGATGCCGATCGATTGAGCAAAGGCCGTCGTGCTGATGAGGATCGCCGCCAGGGCGAACAATGCAAAGAAAAATGTCTTCCTCATGGTACTTCTCCCCTCCAGAAAGTTGCCGGTTCATTCGATGGACGGTGTTTACGAGGCACTGAGGATAACTCCTATCTATCAGATTTTATTCTGCCAGGCAAGAGTCTCAAAGGCGGGGGGGCCACCAGAGGGAACGGGCTCCGGCTCAGGCGGTGCGGCTCAAGGTCTCGCGGGGGTCCCTCCGGATGTTCGTGTAGTCCATCTCACGGACGGGATACCCCATTCGGATCAGCGAGAGGAGGTCATGGGTTTCGGGGACGCCCAGGATTTTTCGGACCTCGGCTCTGACGACTTCCACGACGATGGAGGAGGTCTGGAATTGCAGACTCGCGCCAAGGGCGGTCGCGGTCAGCCAGATGGCCTGGAGGCATGCGCCAACCCCAGTGAGAATCCGCCGGCGGTAAAGGTCGTCCGATGGGAAAGCCCCCTTTGGATCCTCCAGGACGGTCGTCAAGAATGCCCCCGTTGCTGCGGGCGAAATCTGCGCCCTCCGCAAGAACAGGCGCCCCGCCCCCAGCCCGATGCCCAGCGGGGCGAGGCCTGTGCTCAGACCGATGCGGGCGGCGGCCCTTTTCAGGGCTCCCAAACCGAAATGGTGAATCAACTCGCCGTCTCCCCGCCTTTTCCATTCCTCATGCGTAAACCGCAGCCAGTTGCAGATTTCCGCGAGCCGTCTCCGATTGGTCATGGCCTTCCGCCACGCCTTTTCTTGCAGGCGGGTCAGCTCCGTGGTCATTTGGTCGTCCTCGACGAGAAGCAACTCCACTTCTGCCGCCCCATGAGCCTCGAGGGCCCTGCGTCCGGCCGACAGGATCCGGACGCAATCCCCCGGCCAGGGATCCCCGCGCCGGAGCGCTTCCCGGTCTATCCGCCGCCGCCGCACGCATTCCAGGGCGTCCATGCCGGAACCAGGCTTGGGAGAGGGATTGACCGTCCTGAGTTCGGAGTGAAAGGAGTCCAACCGGTACACAGCGGGGACCGGGCTTGGGGAGGAGTCCACCGGGTTCCCTCCGCCGACGGTGAACACAAAATAAGGCTCCAGGTTGGGAGCGAAAGAGAACGTCCCGGGCCGCCAGGGAGAGGCTGTGGATTCAAAAGGTCCGAAAACGCGGCACACGAGACCTTGGGCCATGGAGGCCACCTGGAAGTTGAGGCAGAGGGTTCCCAGGGCGATGTACGTTTCCGTTCCCAGGGGGTCTGCTACCGGGAGCATTCGTTCCCGGTCCATCAGGCAGAGGACCCAGGCCTCTTCGTCCCCTTCCTCCCAGGGGATTGAGAAAGCTTCGGCGACCTCTTTCCGGGACAAGGCAGAACCCAGGACCTGTAAGTGCCAGGACTGCATGTTGTAGGCGGAGGGCGCCAACCGAGCGGCCTCCAGGATCTGTTCCAGCTGGCTCTCGGCCGGGCCGCTCGAAATCCGCCCATCTGGGCCTGCCAGCGCCCTTTCGATGGCTTCATGCAGTTGCATGACGGGAAATTCCCGCTCTCAGACAGGTTGCCTATTCGATGTGTTCCCTTCGGGGGAAAGAATCGAGTCCCCCTTCGCGCCGCCCCTTACGAGAGAGTTCTCCCAGAGAGCCCTTATTCCCGCGAATGGCCCGGGTTGCCCTGAAAGTCCGAACGCCCTTCCATCCGTTCTCAGAAGAGTTCTGTGGAGTGCGTCGTGAACATCCTCGAAAAAGGGTTTGACCCCCCAGGAGTCCCTTGCAGCCGGTAAAGGTTTGAGAGCTTGGTCAAATGGATCAAAGGCGCTCAGGAAGAAGGAACGAACTGATGTTCAACGAAACAACCCGGGCATTGCTTTCAAAGATAAGCCAGGGGCGGCCGGAGAAAAACGAAGGGACCTCAGAACGTCGGTTTGTACATCGCCGCTTTGATAATACAGTACTTGGAGTAGAAATTCCCGACCTGCGCCAGCAAGCCTGCGATGACGAGGAGCGTCGCACGAAGAACAGACTCCTTGGCGGAAAACGCGCCCAGACTCATCCCCAGGGGAGCCGCCGTCCCGACCACCAGGCATCCCCAGAGAAAAGAAGGGGCGATTTGCCCCCGAAAGAGCCGCTTCACCGAGAGCCGGGCCGTCTCTCCGCCGTTCCACGCCTCCATGAGGTGGGCCCCGACCAGTAACAGACAGCAAGCCAACAGGCCCCCCTCCACCAACGTCCAGACCGGAGCCACGGGTAGAAAAACTCCCCCAGCCGAGGCGAGCAGCAAAACCACGCCCAGGGCGCTCGCCGCCGCGTAAACGAGATATTGCAAGGGGATCAGCATGGTTTTCCAAAGAGGGATGCCCGGGCATGTGGCGAGGACCAACCCCGGATAGACGATCACGAGGAAGGCCGCCGCTCCGGCAATCACCTGCATCATCACTCCCACCCACAAGACGTTCGCCCACGGCATCCAGGCCAGAGGCCGCGCACCCCCTACTTCAAGGTCCGGGAGGATGTAAAGTCCGTCTACGAGAAGGAAGACGAAGTCGCCGATTGCGCCCACGGAAATCCAAGAGGTCTTCGGGTTCATCAAGGCGCGCCAAAACCTGAAGGGTTTGCCCAAATCCACAATCAGGATCAGGCCCCCGACCCCGATGAACAACTGACCGAGGAGGTGGGCCAGACTCAGACCGAAGACCGTTCCCACCTCGACGCCGAAAGCCACGCGAAGCAGATACAGCGCCCCCCCTACACCCATGGCGTAGAACCACGTGGCGTGATTGAGCCCCCACACCGTTTGGGGTTTGGGCTCCATCACCAAGCGCACGGTAAAGGGGTTACCCGTTTTCAACGTTCGAGCCCCCAAGCAGGTGCGAAGTCAGCGGAGATAGTGGACGGAGGGTTGGGTGCCGAATTCCTCGCGGGGTGGTTGGCCGTTTCGGTTCCGGACCAGCAGGGAGACCTCGCTTTGGGGATCGTCCAGGTCTCCGAAAAACCGGCATTTGGCCGGGCAGGTTTCGACGCACGCCGGCTCGTAGACCCCCTGGTCGATGCGGTGGGCGCAAAAAGTGCACTTCTGCACCGTCCCGGGCTTCCATTTAGCGAAGTTGACGATCTCCAGGGGTGTCAGCTCGCCGCCGAACTCGCTGACCTCTTCCTCGTAGAAGTGCATGGCGCCATACGGGCAGGCCGCCACGCAGGCCCGGCTCCCGCAGCAGACTTTCTCGTTCACCATCACAATGCCGTCCTCCCGCTTCGTGATGGCGCCCGTGGGGCAGGCCTTCAGGCAAGGAGCGTCTTTACAATGATTGCAGAGGGTGGGAATCAACATGCGCTTGACATTGGGATAGTGCCCCACCTCCTTCTCATAGACCGGGGCATACCAAATCCCGGCGGGAGTCCCGTTTTCCGCCTTGCAGGCCATCGTGCAGGCGTGGCAGCCCACGCACAATGAGAGGTCAATCACCATCCCCCAGCGCGCCATGTAATCCCCCCCCTCCCAGCCCGAAAGTCCGGATCAATCCGCCGGGAACACCTTCACCTTCACGCAGGAGTCCAGCGCTGCTGACACCGTGTCAATCTGCTCAAAGGAATACTTGATCAGGCTGTTGAAGTGTACCCCTTTGCCGCGGGCCCGGTCATTGCGCGTGATCCACCGTCCCAGAATCCCTGGAACCGAAATCACCTGCGGATGTACTCCTTCGGTCACGCGAAGCAAGGCCGGTTGTCGGCGTCCCGACAGCGTCTCCAGATACACCCGCTGGCCGTCCCGTAGGCCCTTTCTCCGGGCCGTCTCCGGATGTATCCCCACGTTGAAGATCTTGTCATTGCGCTCCGCGATGTCCATCAGCCACGGGTTTTCCGCCGTGAACGTGAAGGTCAAAAACGCCACCTTGTGGTTCACCACGAACAGGTCATAATCCGGCTCGTCCTGCTCGTACGCGGGGCATGGGCGCCATCGAACCAGGGGCACGTAGTCCGAGGTGTCCCACTCAATGCCGTGCGACTCGGTGAACTGCTTGACGTCTTCGCCCGCGCTCAAAAAGTGCTCTAGATAAAATGGAATCCGTCCCTTGTGGAAGATGCGGGGGTAGCTCTCCCGGACCGTCCGCCGGCAAAGGTCGACGTAGCCATGCTCTTGGAAATAGGCCAGCCCGTGCTCCTGCCCACACCGCGCCTTGGCCCAGATGTCCGCCACCTCCTCCCACGCGTACGTCTTCGTCGGGTCCAGGCGGTAAGGCTCCTCCAGCTTGGTGCCGGCGTTGAAGGCCGCGTACACGTCCCCCTGAAAGCCCATGCGCACGGCGATCTCCCAAAGGACCCGAACCCAATGCCGGGCCTCCCCCTGGGCCTCCACCACCGGCTGCTGATAACTGAAGGTCCAGGCCTCCCCGGGCTCGGGCACGTGACGGTACTGCATGAACGGGTTATGGGCGAAGGGAGAAAGACGCTCCAGGAAATGCGCGTCCGGAAGAACGATGTCCGCAAACTCCGAGGTCTCATTGTGGTGATCGGAAAAGGACAAGACGAAGGGGATCCGCCTCATGGCCTCGGCCATCAGCTCGGGGTCCGCCGCCGTCGCCACGACGTTCGACCGGCACTGGATCATCATCTTCGGCTCGTAAGGCAAGCCGTACTTCTCCGGATCCAGAACCGCCAGATACATCATCAACCCGGCGTAGACCGCCACCGGAAACAGCTCGGTGAGCTCCAGCGTCTCCGGCGCTTTCACCTTGGCCGGGGGACAAACGGGCTTCATGTGACGGGTGAAGGGGTTCGTGGTGCGAATGAAACCGTCCACACCCTCTTCCGGGAACCAACATGGACCCGCCGCCGCCGCATTCAAAATGCCGCCCGGAACGTCCACCGTGCCCACCAACACGTTCAAAAAGGCCAGCGTCATCCCGTTCAGCATCCCGTGCTTGTGGCCGGACACGCCCCGGTACCACGTGGCAACGGCAGGGCGGTGCGGAAGCGTCTCCCCGTCAATCGTAATCGTCGAGCCGATGCGGGCGTTCTCTCCAAACTCCTTCGCCAGACGCCGCGTCGTCGCCGCAGGGACCGTTGTGATGCCCTCTACGACCTCCGGCGTATACTGAAGCACGTGCTCCTTGAACACCTGAAAGGCCGGACGGGCCTGTTTCCCCCCAACCTCGTACTCCCCCTCCAGCGAGCACGTCATGGAATCCGGCTCGTCGTAAGGCCGCGGAAGGGACGCCTCGGCATCCCACACCAAGGGCTTGCCGCTTGCGGGATCTCGGACGTACCGGCCATCGGGACCCGTCAGATAGATCAGGTTTGTGTACCTCTTCAGGTACTCCCGGTCATAAATCTCCAGCTCGTGAATCAGAACGTACATCATGCCCAGCGCCAGCGCCGCGTCCGTCCCGGGTAAAATCGGCACCCACTCTTCCGCCTGAGAGGCCGGATAG
Organism: Nitrospinota bacterium; assembly: GCA_046758845.1. Taxonomy (GTDB): domain Bacteria; phylum UBA8248; class UBA8248; order JACPRG01; genus JBHIBA01. The sequence goes on along the minus strand of JBHIBA010000017.1, from coordinate 21,847 downwards.
GACAGCATCGGGTCCACGACCACCATCTTCATCCCGCGGGCCCGCGCGTCGGACATCTCCTGGGCGATGCCCATGGCGTTGATCTGAGCCACGAAACCGTAGTACGTCCCAAACTGAATCAAGTAGTTGCAATGGCCCAGATCCGGGTGAACGTCGTTTGAGCCCGTCACCGCGTACGAAACCGGGTGAACGCCGTTCCCACAATAGAAAGAGGCCGCACCGGCTGCGTTGTGGGGGCTGCCGAAACCGCTCATGAAGGCATGGAAGAAAGGCTGGGAATGGCCGTCGAAGGATGTCCCGTACAGGGCCCGCGGGTCCTCTTCCCGAACCTCCTTTAACTTTGCGCATATGGTGTCCAGGGCTTCCTCCCAGGAGATCCGTTCCCAGCCGGGGTCGACCCCGAAGCCCTTTTCTGGGTTGGTCCGCCGAAGGGGATGGAGAATCCGGTTCGGGTTGTAAAGATTCATGGGGGCCGCATTGCCCTTGGCGCAGATCTTTCCGTAGTTGGGGCCCGCCTCGGGAATTCCCTCCACCTTTGTCACCACCCCATTCTTGCGACGAACCCGGATCGTGCATGCGTTGTAACACATGTCACAAACAGAGGGGATCCAGGTTTCCTCGCCCGGCGTGACGGGCAACGCCCCCACTCGGTAATCCGACATAGCCTCTTCCCCCGCGAACAACTCGGTGTCCGCTGCTTTCGCCCTCAATGAAGTTCTGCCCCCTTGGGGCGCAATGCCCCGCGCTGGCCCAGGCTCCTAGCCGCCCATCGGCGGAGGCCCCAACACGACGATCTCCACCTGCGTCTCCCCCTCCTCGCAAAGGCGCATCTCAAGACCGCCGCGGTGCAAGGGATTGAGACCGTCCACCATCAGGTTGGCCGTCGGCAGAAGCTCCCCCTCTTTTGTCAACAGGTGTTGCCGCAGCTCAGGCCCGTTCGCCGCGATGAGATGCTCCAGCAGGACCTTCAGCGTGCTGCTAGCGGGAATCTCCACTTCTTCCTGTCCGCGGCCCAAGAACCTCCGAATCATCCCTACATAGACCAATTTTACCTTGATTCGAGGTTTCCGGCTATCCTCCTCTTCTGCACGGACCATGGCTAGCGCTTGGTTGCGAAAATTCGTGTCACGTCGTAGCCCCGATCTGAGCAAAGGGCGCAGCCCGTAGCAGAGATCGGGGCGGGTGCACAGACCGCGATTTCCGCGCGGGTCGGTGACCCTCGCTCAAATCGCGGCTACGCAGGGGGGGTAGAGAAAAATCGTCCGCCCGGAACCAACCGAAAAGTGTTGGCCGGACTTAAACAACTAAGCACCAGCGAGGGCGCCCCTTATCCCGTTACATCGCCTTGACCTTGATAACAGGCAGGAATTCCAGCGTATAGAGCTCTTTCACCGGCACCTTGGTCGGGAGTTTCATGTACTGGGTCAGGATGTCGCGGGTCCTCCTCATTTTGCTCTCACGGATGTGACCCAGCCCTTCCTTCAAGATGTTGGGGGAGAGGGCGCTATCGAAGATCGCCTCCAGATGCGCGCGGGCGATCTTCCTTCCAAGCGCAGGATGATGCTTCAAGAGGATGGAAATGGCCGTCTGCCGGTTTTCCGCCGTCCACGCCATGGACTCCAGAGAGGCGCGAAGAAAACGCCGGACCACGTCCGGCTTCTTGGCGATCATCTCGTCCGAGGTCTGGAGACCGTTCGTGTAGATATCTACCCCCCAATCACCGAAGTAGATGCCCGTGATTTCCTTTCCTTGCTTACGGGCCTGGGTCTCAAGGCTCGCCTTGTTCACGGCGAAGGCGGCGGCCATGTCGGCCTTGCCGGCCAAGACGCTCTGGAAAATCAAGGCGGGCTTGACGATGAGCCACTTCACCTTGGACTCGTCCAAACCGTTCGCGGCGGCCAGGGCCGGAAAGAGTTGCCGCGTCACGCTGCCGGCCGAATCGGCCAAGATGCGACCTTCCATGTCCTTGGGACTCTTAATCCCGGAGCCTTTGAAGGCGAAATACACGTATTGAGGCTTGTCGTCGATGGCGGCGAGGGCTTTGACCTTTGCGCCCCGCGAGCGCGCAATCACCATAGCCCCGATATCGGCGAAGACGAAGTCGGCCGCCCCTACGGAAACCTTCTTCACCGTGTCCGTGCCGCCGAATCCGCGGTGGATCGTCGGCTCAATCCCGGCCCGTTGATAAAAGCCTTGATCCAAACCCGAGAAGAAAATCGCATGCTGCCCGCCGATGATCCAGTCCATCGAGAACCTGACCTTATCGGCGGCACCTGCACCCGCCGCGATCAGCAAGCCAGTGCAAAAGACAATCAAGAGAATCCCAAAAAATCCCGCATCCCGAATGCCCCTCTTTCTTTCCACTCTTCCGCCCTCCGTGTGCGCGAAAACTGGATCTCGACAACTGCTTTGGTCTACCCTCTTTGGGAACTTGTATATTTCACGACGAAAATTCGTCTTTTGTCAACTCGTCAGCCGGACGAAGAGAGGGCGTCCTGAAAGGAAGGGGGCGGCCAGTTTCCGGAGAATCGCAACGCGTTGAGACCCGCTGTACCCGCTGTGGGTGTGGCCGTTCGGACAGGGGGATGGTAGACCAATCCTTGTGGGGAAGAGGGACGAGGTGAATCGACAATGGGAGGAGTCCCAAGGCCGGGAGCCAGGGCAGTCTCCGCTCCGAAAGATGCCCCGAGAGCGACTGGATCAAATTCTTGAGGCTCACCGGAAGAAGATGGCCTCGGAGGGAAGAGAAGGCGAACCGGCCGTCCTGCAGGAGACCGACCTCCGGGGAGTCAACCTGAGCGGGGCCGACCTCCGCCAAGTCAATTTCAGAGGCTCCGATCTTCAGGACGCCGATCTTCGCGGGGCCGACCTGCAAGAGGCCAATTTTTGGAAGGTGAACCTTCGCGGCGCCGACCTTCAAGAGGCGAACCTCAAGGATGCCGTCCTCTTGCGGGACACCTTGCAAAAGGCCAATCTCCGGGGAGCCAACCTCCAGGGGGCTCACCTGCAGATGGCGGATCTTCGACAGGCCGACCTCGAGGGAGCGAATCTCGCAGAGGCCCACCTGGAAGGAGCCATCCTGGAAGAGGCCAGCCTCCGGGGGGCCAATCTTCAGGGTGCGCGTCTTCAACTGGCGAACCTCACAGGGGCAACCGGCCTGACACGAGAGCAACTTGAGCCTGCAATCACCGATGAGAACACCCGTCTCCCGGCCATCCAATAAGCCGGGATTTCCCACCTATCCGCTGTCCACTCACACTCTTGGCAATCCCTTCGCCGCAACGTCTTCGCAGAGCGCGGAACGGAAGCCGGAAAAGGAGACGATCCATGCCATTCGATGACCACAGGGATTTTCTATCCTGTTTGGAGGAGGAAGGGGAGCTGGTCCGCGTGACATCCCCGGTGGACGTCCTGTACGAGATCTCCGCCTACATCCGCAGGATGTCCGACGAGCAAGGTCCGGCGCTGCTTTTCGAGAGGGTCAAAGGGTACGACATGCCGGTGGTCGGAGGGCTGTTCGCTACTCGCCGCCGGGTCCTCCGGGCGCTGGAGTATGCCCCAGGGGAGGCCCTTGAGAGGTTTCATGAGGGAATCAAGTCCCCGATTCACCCTGTACGTGTGGACCAGGGCCCCTGTCAGGAGGTGGTCTTCGAGGGGGACGAGGTTGACCTGAACCGACTCCCGATCCCGACTTATTACGGCAAGGACGGGGGCCCCTACATCACCCACGGGGTCCACATCTCCAAGGACACAGAGACCGGCGGCAAGAACGCGGCGATCTACGTGATGCAGCTCAAAGGGCGCAACCGCCTGGGCTTCGCAGCCGCGATTCATCAGGACTGCTCCCTCCAGTTCCTCAAGGCCGAGAAGCGGGGGGAACCCCTGGAGGTGGCCGTGGCCCTGGGTGTGGACCCGTCCATCATGCTGGCCACGCAGATCAAAGCGCCCTACGGGGTCAATGAACTGGCCCTCGCGGGGGGGCTTCGCGGCAAGCCGGTGGAGGTGGTGGGTTGTCGCACAGTGGACCTGGAGGTCCCGGCCGCAAGTGAGATCGTCATCGAGGGCCGGCTGATCCCCGGTTACCGGGAGGCGGAAGGCCCCTTCGCCGAGTTCTGCGGGTACTACGCCCCCATTTCCAAAAAGCCCGTGATGGAAGTGACCGCCATCACTCACCGGGGCTCTCCCATCTTCCACGCGGGACTGGGCGGCATGCCGATGACCGAGAACCACTTCCTCAAGCAGATCCCCAACGAGGTCACAGTCTACGGGGAGTTGAAGGCCAAGTTCCCCGAGGTGAAGGCCGTACACTTCCCAGCCTCCGGCTGCTGCGAGTACAACTGTTACGTTTCCATGACCCCCCGCTACAAGGGACAGCCCCGCAACGTCATCCTGGCTTCCCTGGGGAGCGCCAAGCGCCCCAAACTGGTGGTCGTGGTGGACGAGGACATCGACATCCACGATGACTTCAAGGTGCTCTGGGCCATCACCACGCGGGTTCAGGCGGACCGGGACGTGGCGATCCTTCCCGGTGTGGGCTCGGCCCCGGAGGACCCTTCGACGCCTGAGCCTGCGTACTCCGCGGTGATGGGCATCGATGCCACCCGCCCCTTCGGCCAGCCTTTCGCCGAGGTAACGGAGGTGCCGGGGGTGGAGAAGGCGCCCGGCCTCTCCCAACTTTCCCGCAAGCCGGGTGCGTTAGCTGGCTAGTGCTTGGTTGCCCAAGTCCGGGTAACACTTTTCGGTTGTTTCCGGGCGGACGAATTCACTCTACCCCCCGGCGTAGCCGCGATTTGAGCGCAGCGGAAATCGCGGCCTATACACCCGCCCCAATCTCCGCTCCGGGCTGCGCCCTTCGCTCAGATCGGGGCTACGACGTGACACGAATTTTCGCAACCAAGCACTAGCGTCGATAGGTTCCCCAGCAAGGGATAGAGTTGGCGTGTTGACAAGAACGTGACTTTTCGCAAGAGTGGGCCATCACGAAAAGTAGAGAAAACCTCCGCTGAAACTTGTAAGAGGGGCAGGGGGGGTGAGAGTCCTCTAGTCCGCCTTGGATGTGCCTTGGTATCATCCCTTTACACCACCGACTGATCGGAACTCTCAGGTGGCCTTCGCATCTTGCACATCTAGGAGACAGTGCCCGAGAGATCGTTTCGGAGGAGGTAAAGCTTTGGACCGGAGAGGAATGCTCAAGATGGTTTTCAGCCTTGGCACGGCTCTATTTTTTCTCGCTCTCGGTGGAGGCTGGGCCGCGGGCATCACGCCCCAGGCGAAGGTGCGCGCGGCCTTCATCTATTCCAGTGCAATCGGGGATTTTGGTTGGGCTTACTCCCACGATGTAGCCAGGAAGAGGCTGGAGCAGAGGCTTGACTACGTGGAGACGGCGTATACCGAGTCAGTCCCTGAGGGGGCCGAGGCCGGACGGATTATGGAATCTTACATCCGTCACGGCTACAACCTCATCGTCGCCACCAGCTTTGGCTACATGGATACCGTCCTCCAGCTCGCTAAGAAATACCCCGATGTCGCCTTCCTCCACGCCACCGGTTACAAGATAGCTCCTAACATGTCGAACTACTTCGGCCGGATGTATGAGGCCCGTTATCTGGCCGGCATCATAGCGGGGAGGGTGAGCGAGACTGGCGTGTTGGGTTATGTGGCGGGCTTCCCGGATCCGGTTGTCTTGAGAGGAATCAATGGATTCTTCTTGGGCGCCCGCTCGGTCAACCCCAAGGCGCGGCTCCATGTGGTGTGGACGCAGAGCTGGTATGACCCGGCCAAAGAGCGGGAGGCCGCCGACGCCCTGATGGACCAGGGGGCCGACGTCATCCACCTCGCCGCCAATTCTCCGGCCCCCGTGCAGGCCGCCGAGCGTCGTGGCCGCTATGCTGTCGGATTCAGCAGCGACATGAGCGCCTTTGCCCCGAAAGGTCACCTCACGTCGGTCATCTGGAAGTGGGTCGCCATCTATGAATACGCCGCGCGGGGCGTCCGCGATGGGACCTTCAAGGGCGAATACATCTGGTGGGGATTTAAGGAGGGCGCCATCGACCTCTCTCCTTTCGGACCGGCCGTCCCGACCGACGTCCGTCGCCTGGTGGAGAAGAAGAAGAAAGAGATCATCGAGGGCAAGCTCCAGGTCTTTGCCGGTCCCCTTCGAGATCAAAAGGGGAAGGAGATCCTTCCCGAGGGTCAGGTCCTTAGCGAACAAAAAGCCTTCGGGATGAACTTTCTCCTGGAAGGGGTGGTCGGATCGCTTCCCTAACAGCAAGGAGAAAGGCATGCAAGAGGTTGATCTCCTGATCGAGAGCGATTTGGTCGTTACCATGGACCCGGAGCGGCGGGTCTACACCGACGGGGCGGTGGCCGTCAAAGGGGACACCATAGCCGAGGTGGGGGCCCGGGCCCATGTCCAAGGTCTTGTAAAGGCCCGCAGAACGATCACCTCACCGGACATGGTCGTCCTGCCCGGCCTCATCAGTGTCCATTCCCACACCTTCCAGTCTCTTTATCGGGGTCTCGGGGACGATATGACCCTTTTCGGATGGTTCGACAATGTCATTCATCCCCTCTCCGAGCACCTCGATCCCGAGGCCGCCTACGTGGGGAGCCTGCTGAGTTGCCTGGAGATGATCAAGAGCGGGACTACCTGCTTCGGGGACGTCTTTTACGCCCACACGAATAAGTCGAGCTTCGACGAGAGCGCCCGAGGGGTGTACGAAAGCGGCATCCGGGCGGTCCTGGCCAGGGCCACCCGGAACGTAGACCCGGTCCCGCCGTATCTGAAGGAAACCATAGAAGAGGCTGTGGACGGTTGTGTGTCCATGATCGAGAAGTGGCCGGGGAAGTCTGGTGGCCGGGTGACCGTCTGTCCATCTCCGTGCGAGGTGTGGAGCTGCTCAGACGAGATGATCCTGGCCATGGCGGAGCTGGCCGAGAAATATCAGCTGCCCCTTCACTCTCACGTTGCTTCAAACGCGGAGACGCTGAACTACGTTCGACAGCGGGCGGGGCGGCGCGAGGTCGAACACCTGAAGGCCCTGGGGGTGCTGAAACCCGAGTTTGTCTCCATCCACAGCGTCCTCCTCGCCGACAGCGAGATCCAGATCCTCCGTGATTTCGATGTGAAGGTGGCCCACTGCCCTACCGCCAACCAATACCTGGGCTACGGAACTGCCCCAATCGTCGCCATGCTGCGGGAGGGGATCACGGTGGGGCTGGGTTGCGACGGCGCCGCTTCCAACAATAACCTGGACATGTTGGAGGGCTTAAAGTTCTGCGCCCTCCTCCATAAGAACACCATGATGGATCCAACCGCGCTCACCGCGGAGAGGGTTTTGGAGATCGCCACCATCGAAGGAGCTCGAGTCCTCGGGCTGGAGAAGGAGGTGGGCTCCCTCGAGAAGGGGAAAAAAGCGGACCTGGTCTTGGTAGATGTGAAGAAGCCGCACTTCACCCCGAGGTTTCGAACTGTTTCGAACCTGATCTATTCGGCCAACGGAGCCGACGTTGACAGCGTGATAGTGGGCGGCCAGGTGGTCATGGAGAACCGCCAAGTCAAGACCCTGGACGAGGAGGAGGTCATGGAGCGGGCAAACCGCATCGCTCGTATCCTGGTGGAGAAGGCGGGCCGCGAGGACCTGCTCAAGCTCAAGCGATGGAAGATGGTCTGACGCCAAGAGGGCAAAGGCCCGCCCCTGTGTCCCGACGGCTCGGGGGGGCGATCCCAAAAGAAGACCTTCCAATCTCCTTACGGAGCGGATTTCCCAATGGGGACGGGGTTTTTCCTTGGATGGGGGGCGGCCTCCCGAGTAAAATCACGCCATTGCCCGGGAAACTAACAGTCGCATTTCACGTCATCAGAAGGCGGCAGAGGAAGCGTCTTCCCGCCGAACGCGGTGACGTGGAGCCCGGCGCTGGGCATCCTGTTGGGGGGCCGGAAATTACGTTATCGGCGCAGACCCAGAGTCCGCGACTCAGTCTGCGTCAGCCAGAGGAGGATGGACGATGAAAAAGGGAGGCAAGGGTGTTCTCGGCTTCGTTCTGTTGGTGGCACTGGTGGTGTGGGGCTGGGTGGTTGTGCCCGCTGGGCCGTCTGTGGCGGCCGAGAAGGTCAAGGTTATGCTCCTTCTGCCTGGGGTAATCGGCGATCAGGCCTGGAACGCCGCGGCTTATCGCGGCCTGGTCGACACCCAGAAGGCCCTGGGTGTGCGCATGGATTACCTGGAGAGTGTCCGTCAAGCGGACTTCGAGGAGATTCTGAGGGATCTTGGTGTAAAGGGCTATAACATCGTGATTTGCCACGGCACCCAGTTCACCGATGCCGCCGAGAAGATCTCCCCCCTGTTCCCGAAAACCCAGTACTGGATCGTCGCTGGCTATAAGGCAAAGCCGCCCAACCTCGGTTCGATTGCCCTGCGCGAATGGGAGGCAGGGTATGTGGCGGGCGTGATCGCCGGGATGATGACCAAGAATAACAAGATCGCCTCCCTGGGCGGGTTTCCCTATCCCATCATCGCGGAGACGCTGGCCGGATACGAGGCTGCGGCCAAACGCTTCAATCCGAAGGTGAAAGTGACCTCCATCTACCTGAACAGCTGGTCCGATGTCGCCAAAGGCAAGGAGCAGACCAAAGCGCTGATCGAGGCGGGGAACGACGTCGTCTATTGCGTCGCCAATGAAACCTGCATCGGCGTTGCCCAGGCTGCGCAGGAGGGAAGCGTCCGGGCGATTGGCAACATGACCGACCAGAGTTCGATTGCGCCGAATGCCGTGATGCAGAGCGTCCTGTTCCAGTTCTCCAGCTTCTTCAAGAGCGTGGTCCAAAGGTATCAGGGCGGCACGCTGAAAGCGGCCATGGAGTCCTATGGTTTCAAGGAGGGCATGTGGGGCCTTTCGGGATATCACGCTTCGGTCCCGCAACGCGTCAAGGGAACCGTGGATCAGGTCATCGATGAGCTCAAGGCCGGCAAGATCCCTTATCCGCATAAACCTAAGAAGAAGTGAAAAGACCCCACTTCCCTCTGCGCGGGCGTTCCCTTTCGGTTGGGAGGAAAGAGGGCCCCTTCTGATGAAGGGACTCAGAAGAGAGGGCAGTTGGGGGGCGAGTTGAATGGGCGGACCCGTGGACTCGGACTCAAATTGCCGGGTCCCGCCGTGATCTTTTTATTGATCTTCTGAAGGGACAGTCTCACTCCACGTCCCTATGGACCCCCGGGGCGCCGCCGGGGAAGCGGGGAAGTTCGCCTCACCCCCCACCGATGAACCGGGAGAAAGGAAGGGGATATTTCCTCACAGCCTCGTCCATCTGCTTGAGGATCGCCTCGGCGGGCGCCAGGGCCTTTAAGCGGGAAGGGAGATCCTCATAGGTTGTCCGCACGATTTCGGCTGCCTCCTGGTAAAGCCGTTTTTCATCGACGGTCAGCACCCGCCCCTCCTCGACGACAACTTCTCCGCCCACGATGACTGTCTGAACGGAGGAGCCCAGCTCGCTGAAGACCAGTTGGTCGAGGAAGTGCTTCTTGGGCATCCGGTACAGGTTCGGCGCGCTCAGGATGACCAGGTCCGCCAAGGCGCCTTCCTCCAGAGCCCCGATGGGCCAGCCGAGGATTTTCGCGCCCCCCCTCCAGCACATCTCCAGGGCGTCCCGCCCGCCCAACCACGTTGTCGGGTCCCCGTAGAGCTTGTGGAGAAGTCCGGCCAGCTTCATCGCTTCAAACATGTTGTGGTTGTCGTTGCAGCTCACGTCGTCGGTCCCGAGGGCCACGTTGAGACCGTTGGCCCGCATCGCCTGGACGGGCGCCACGCCGCTCCCCAGTTTCAGGTTGCTGACCGGGCTGTGGATAATGCTGGAGCCGGTTTCGGCGAGGACGCGAATCTCCTCGTCCTTGAGCCAGACCCCATGGGCGAAAGAGCATCGGGGTCCGAGGAATCCGATCTCCCGGAGATACGGGATGACCCGCCCTTCGAACATCCGCTCCATGACAAGGATTTCGGCCTTCGTTTCGTGCAAGTGGGAATGGATGCCGACTTCGAACTCCTTGGACAGGTCCGCCGTGAGCCCCAGGACCTCCCGGGAGCATCGGTTGCAACCCGACGGGCTCAGGAACACCTGGATGCGCTCGTGCCCGTCTTTCCACCGGGAGAGAAAATCGCGTAGCAGGGGCTCCAGGTCGGAGGCCTTCGGCCGCCCCCGTTCCAGCCGCGGGATGGGCGGGACTGGGTCCAACAGGTGGAAGGGGAAGGAGTCGTAGACGTCCAGGTCCTCGTAAATGGGGGCGACGCCGGCCCGGATGCCGGTATCCACGTAGGCCTGCATCACGGCTTCCACATTGGTGGCGAACTCGGAAGGGTTAAAGCCGGAATTATCCAAGACGGTGGTCGTTCCCAGCTTCAGTTCCTCCAATGCCCCGATGCACGCGCTGACGTAAAGCTCCCGAGGGGCGAGTTCGCGCCCGCAGTGGACGGCGATGAGCAGCCAGGGCTCAAGGGGAAGGTTGTCGGTGAGACCCTTGAAGAGTTCCTGATGGGAGTGTTTGTGAGCGTCGATGAGGCCGGGCATGACGAATTGACCCGACGCCTCGATGGTCCGGTCCGCGGGACGCTGGATGTCGGGGCCGATCTCCCCTATTCGCCCATCCGAAATGAAGATGTCGGCGGGCTCGAAGGGGGCGTCGAGATCGACCAGATATGCTCCCTCGATCAGCAGTGTGCCCATCCCTTTTCTCCCGAAGGCTCTCTCTCTTGGCCAAGGGCGCGGCCTCTTCCCTTTCGGACTCCTTGATGTTCCCGGGTCAGCAGCCGCTCCCTTCCTTTAAAAGCCGTATGTTGTTAGCATCCTGGGAACGCCCCGAGGGCGAACGCGCCGAGGATTTTCCGTCAGTGGGGATGGTTCCCCGGCGATTCAGGTGGGTGCCGCCGTCTCCAGGGGCCCTTTAGGCTCCCCATAGGGGTTGCCGCGTCTGGGAAGCGCCCGCCGGGATTGATGAATTCACGAACAAGGTCCAACACCAAACGCTAATGGCGCAGAAGCGGTGAAGTCAAGCGCGGTGGTGAGCGGAGTTCCAGGGGGCGGCGATGGCTGAAGCGCTGCGGATGGAGAGGATCTGCAAGCGGTTTCCCGGAGTACTGGCGAACGACCATATCGATCTGTCGGTGAGCGCGGGGGAGATCCACGCCCTGTTGGGCGAGAACGGCGCGGGAAAAACGACGCTGATGAACATCCTCTACGGCCTCTACCAGCCCGATGAGGGCGAGCTCTTCTATGAGGGAAAAAAGGTCGCCCTGCGCTCGCCCAGCGATGCCATCAACCTGGGCATCGGCATGGTTCACCAGCATTTCATGCTCATTCCCCGCCACACGGTCGTAGAGAACGTGATCATGGGGACGAAGTCCTCCCGCGGGCTCATCCTGAAATTTTCGCGGGCGGAGCAGAAGATCCTGGAGATGTCACACCGGTTAGGGCTTCAAGCGGACCCGCGGGCCCGGGTCTGGCAGCTCTCGGTGGGGCAGCAGCAGCGCGTGGAGATCATCAAGGCCTTATACCGGGGCGCCAGACTGCTGGTGCTGGACGAGCCCACGTCGGTTCTCGTTCCCCAGGAGGTGGAGGAGCTGTTCTCCGTCCTTCGGTCACTCGCCGCGCAGGGCCACGCGGTCATCTTCATCACCCACAAGCTGAACGAGGTCATGGAAGTGAGCGACCGCGTGACGGTCCTCCGGGATGGTAGGAACGTCGCGACCCTGCCGACCCGAGAGACCGACGAACGCTCCCTCGCCCGGCTCATGGTCGGCCGGGAGGTTCTCTTCCGCGTGAAACGGGACGCGGTGGAAGTGGGCCGGCCGGTCTTGAAGGTCCAGGGGATCAAGGTGATGGATGCGAAGGGGCTGCCGGCGGTCCGGGACATCTCCTTCACCGTGAGGGCGGGCGAGGTGCTGGGCGTTGCAGGGGTGGACGGCAACGGCCAGATGGAGTTGGCGGAGGCCCTGACCGGTCTTCGGAAGGCGGCCGCGGGCCGCGTCTTCCTCGGGGAGGAGGAAATCACAAACGTCCCTTCCCGGGGAATCATTCGCAAGGGACTCGCCCACATTCCCGCGGACCGCCGCAACCGCGGCCTGGTGCCGAACCACTCGCTGGTGGAGAACTCCATCCTGGAATCCTACGGGCAAGCCCCGTTTTCCAAAGCGGGGTTTCTGCGCCCGCGGGAGATGGAGGCCTATGCCGCGCGGCTGGTTGAGGAGTACGACGTGCGGACTCCCTCCCTCCGCCTTCCCGTCAGGATTCTCTCCGGGGGCAATCAACAGAAGGTCATCTTGGCCCGGGCGTTGGCGCGGAAACCCCGGGTCCTGGTGGCCATGCAACCCACCCGGGGATTGGACGTTGGGGCCACGGAGTACATCCACAATGAGATCCTGGCTCAACGCCGGCGGGGGACGGCCGTCTTGTTAATCTCCACGGAGCTGAACGAGGTCCTCTCACTCTCGGACCGGATCGCGGTCCTCTTCGAGGGACGGATTGTCGGCGAACTGCATCGGGACGAGGCCGAGGTTCATGAGCTCGGGCTGATGATGACCGGGGCAAGAGGAAAGGTCTCGGCCTGATTTCTCGCTGGGGAAAGGACGATGAGGTGGACTGACATCATTCGGGGCACGGCGCCATCGGCGGGCCTCGCCGTGGCTGGGGCCCTGGTCGCGGTCCTGTTGGCTCTTGTGGTGGAGGCCGTCCTGATCCTCTTGGTGGGCAAAGACCCCATCGAGGCCTACAAGTTTCTCTTTCTCGGCTCTTTTGGCAGCCTGCACGCCATCACCGAGACGCTGACCAAGGCCTCACCCCTCATCCTGGCGGGTCTGGGCGTCGCCTTCGCTTTTCAGTGCGGCCTGTTCAATATCGGGGCCGAGGGGCAGATCTACATCGGTGCGCTGGCCGCCACCTGGGTGGGCCTGACCTTCACTTCCCTGCCGGCCGTTTTCCTCCTTCCTTTCGTGGCGATCGCGGCGGGCCTGCTCGGCGGTTTCTGGGGGGGAATCACGGGATTCTTGAAGGCCAAGACCGGGGCCAATGAGATCATCACCACCATCATGTTGAACTACGTGGCCATTCACTTGGTGAGCTACATGGTGGACAAGCCCCTGCGCGAGTCCTCCGGGTTCTTTCCGCAGACCGACAGGATCGCCGCGCAGGCCTACCTTCCGCCCCTCATCCCGGGCACCCGCCTGCACGCGGGTTTTTTGGCCGGCCTCATCCTGGTTTTGTGTACGTATGTCCTTCTCTACTACACCACAGTGGGCTACGAGGTTCGGACCGTAGGCTCCAACCAGCGCGCTGCCGAGTTCGGCGGGATCAGCGTGTCGCGCAGCGTGACGTTGGCCATGACGGTCAGCGGAGGCCTGGCCGGGCTGGCGGGGTTCGGAGAGGTCAGTGGGATTCACCACCGCCTGCTGGACGGGATCTCGCCCGGCTACGGTTTCGACGCCATCGCTGTGGCCTTGTTGGGAAAGGCCCATCCGTTGGGAGTCATCCCGGCGGCCATCTTCTTCGGGGCGCTGCGGGTCGGCGGGAACATGGTCCAGCGGAGCATCGGCGTGCCCGTGGCCATCATCTACTCCCTGCAGGGCCTGGTGATCCTCTTCATCCTCAGCACGAACTATTTCATGCTCCAACTGGGCAGGTTGACCAGGGGGCGCCGCTGATGGAGTGGTCCTCCTTTCTCGTTCTGTTGCTGGCCGCGGCGGTTCGGCTCAGCACGCCGGTGCTGTTGGCGGCTTTGGGCGAAATTTTCGCCGAGCGCTCGGGCATTTTGAATATCGGCGTGGAAGGGATGATGTTGGCCGGGGCGCTGGGGGGAGTGGTGGGCGCCTACTACGCGCAGAACCCCTGGGTGGGCCTGTTGGCGGGGATGGCCGCGGCAGGTCTCTTGGCGCTCATCCACGCCTTTTTGTCCATTACGGTGAAGGCCGACCAGATCGTCAGCGGCGTGGGGATCAACATCCTGGCCCTGGGGCTGACGGCCTTTTTCTTCCGCTCCCAGTTCGGTATTTCCCCCAAGCCGGTCATGGTGAAATCGTTTTCAGACATCACGGTCCCTGTCCTCGGTTCGATCCCGTTCGTGGGAGAGATCCTGTTTCAGCAAAACGTGTTGGTGTACCTGGCGCTGATCCTGGTTCCGCTGAGCTGGTTTGTCCTGGCCAGGACGAACTGGGGTTTGAACATCCGATCGGTGGGGGAGCGGCCCCAGGCGGCGGACACCGCAGGGATCAACGTCGCTTCCATCCGTTATTTCAGCACGCTTGTGGGAGGGTTGCTGGCGGGAATGGGCGGGTGCTTCCTGTCCCTGGGCCAGGTGAAGATGTTTGCGGAGGGGATGACGGCCGGTCGCGGATTCATCGCCCTGGCCGCCGTGATCTTTGGTAAGTGGAATCCCTTCGGGGTCTTGGGGGCGGCGGTGATATTCGGCGTGGCCGAAGCCGTGCAGCTGCGGCTGCAGGCCCACGGGTTTGAGATCGCGTACCAGTTCCTCTTGATGATCCCGTATGTCCTGACCATTGTCGCCCTGGCGGGGCTGGTGGGCAAATCGGTTTACCCCGAGGCCCTGGGCCGTCCGTATTCCAAGGGCGGAGAGTAATTTCTGTCCTCATTCGCCGCCCCCCTTGCGCTGCCGGGGAGAGATCCAGGGGCGTTGCCGGCCGCCGCCTTCTTGCGGGCGATGAGATCCCCGAGTTGTCGGGGCAGCTGGGTTCATGTAAAGTCTAGCCATTCTTACCGGGTACGATTCACAACCGGGAGGATAGGGGGGGGCGGTCTCACCCTCCGGCATCGCGATGCGAAGGAGAGGGTCCGCAAGGCCGTCCGATACCGATTGAACTGCATCCTGACCGCCCTCAAGGGGTCCAGGATTTGTCGATGAGAGAGGGGAGAACCGGTGATGGAGGTCTGCGCTGCTGTCGTACAGCCTTCTACGCTCCGCGGCGAGCGGGAGGTTGAGAACCTCTCGCGCGCCCTTTCCTATATCGAGACGGCCTCCCGCGGGGGAGCCCAGCTCGTGGTTTTCCCGGAGGGTTATCCGGGACCCTATCACGGGCCCGTCAGCTATTCGCCCCTTGAGCCTCTCTGCGAGCAGGCGAAGCGTTTCGGCATCCACGTCGTGGCGAGCTGGGTGGAGGCGGCCCCCGATGTGGGCGAAGGGGTATACCGCCTCGCCCTGAAGCTCATCGGGCCGGAGGGTCAACTCATCGGAACTTACTATCGCACGCAGCCGAACACGCCCGATGTGGCCGAAGCGCTCATGCCGGGGAAGTTCATCGCCCCGGGAGATGAGCTCGGGGTGTTCGAGACGGCCATCGGGAAGATCGGTCTGATCATCTGTGGCGAGATCTGGTGGCCGGAAATGAGCCGGGTCCTCGCTCTTCAGGGTGCGGATATCATCGTGGCGCCCATCGGGGGTGTGCTTTACGAGATCCGCAAGGCGTGGCGAACCATCGTCTGGGCCCGGGCCATGGAAAACATGTGCTACGTCCTTGTCACCCAAAACCTGTTCGGGAGGGAAGAGGGTCTCGCCGTCATCGCGGCGCCGGAGGAAATTCTCGCCGAATCTGATCAGGAAGGCATCGTCCTCGCCCGTCTGGACCTGGGTCGCCTGCAATGGCTGAGAAACACCGAAGAAGGGCTGACGGTTCCGAAACCCTACCGGTCGATTCCCGGGCTGTTCAAAGATCGACGGCCGGAGCTATATGGAGAAATTACGAAGCCCAACCGGGATCAGAGAGATTACTATTACTTTCTGGAAGCGATCTCGAAAGGAGCCCCGAATCGGTCGGCATAATTCGACCGGGGGTTGAATCTCCCCGCCTTGGCGATGGGGCCCCGGGCCGGCTCCTTTCTCGGACCGCCCTATCAGAGATGAACCTTGACGTGGTCGTGAAGGGGAGGGTCCCCCGGACGCGCGACCTCTACGTCTAACAACCGACCGCACCCGGGGCACGCATAGTGACGCATCTCGAATCTCCGGGTTGCGGCTCTGCCGGGGCCGGAGTGAGTGAGAGACGACCGAACGACCTTCGTGTGATTTTTCCAGGGCTCATTGACCGGGGCCAGCGGGTGGTTGCATTTGGCGCATTCAATTTTGATTCCAGTGGACGCCTCAATTGCTCTCAGATTCTCGCTGAGGGGAAATCCTATGGATGCGCCGGATTGCGCTGACGCATGCTCATCCTGTTCGGCTCTGGATAACACCCCTTCTCTCTGAGGGGATTTTGTTCGAGACCCCCCCTGTCCCCCAACCCTCATCTCGATCATCCGTTGCCTCAGCAAGGCGGTTTGCTCCCCATCGACCTCCAGATGGTCGTTCAGCGCCACTCCGTATATTTCCTTGGCGCACTCGACCGCCACCACCCCCTGGTTCACATCGCTTCTCACCAGCTCCGGGTCTCGTTCCAACGGGTCGCCATAGCCGCCCCCGCCCATCACCCACGCATGGAGGATCTCGCCCTCTTTGAGATCGTGGGTCCCCCACACCACGGGTTCCTTTGAACCGCCCACCTCCTTCAGATCGTCGGGGAGGCTTCCGCCGCGAAGAAGATCGAAGATGTTGCCGCCCCGCAAGAGGATATATCCGCAATTGCAGCCGGGGTATCCTCCAAAAAAGCCTTGGCACTGGGTGTACTCTGTTCCCCTCCCGTAAAGCACCACTTCCACCCGACCGTCCGTGGCATCGTGCGCGGTGAAGGCGTATTCCCCACCCATTCCTCCCCGGAACCGGCCGGGCCCCCCGGAGTCCGGCATAAGGCGCCGGAAGAGATACAGGATCGGGAGATTCTGCTCCTCGCTCTCTATGTTGGGGGTCCTGGAGAGGGGATTCGGTATCTCCCCCCCGAAGTCCACACCATCCTTGAAGGTTCGGGCCCCTCCACTTCCCCCAAATTCGTCTGTCAACATTCCGACCACGTAGCGGTTCTCTTTGTAGCCGCAGACGGTCATCGGAGAGTGTGCGCCCAGCCAGACCGCAGTCGCTTCCTTCCGGTACTTCTCGCTTGTCGCCAGCATTTTCGAGATGGCTTCCAGGGAGACGTTGTTGACCACCTCAATACCGGAGATCGTAGCCAGGGCGTTTGGCGCAGGACGCGCGCAGTTCACCAAACTTCCTTCCGGGGCGATCATCGTCACCGGTTTCAGCATGCCGTCGTTCCAGGCCATGTCGTAACCCAGGAGAGGGAAGAGTGGGGCAAAGAGGGCGCCCAGGGTTCCCCAGTAGGTGGAGTTGAAAGGAACAGGGGCCTGTTCGCTGGTCCCCGTGAAGTCAAAGAGGAGTGAGTCATCCTCCTTGGTCATGGCCAGGTTGACGGTATAGATCTGTTCTTTTGTGTCCAGGTACTGCCTCGTCCTCCACGTCCCGTCCGGAAGTTCTTTGAGCCTATTTCGAAGGAGCATCTCGGATTGATCGATAAGCCCCTGGGCGACCTCGTCCACCGTTTCGGGTCCATACTTCTCGAACAGCTCGGCGAGTCGCTCTCTGGCCGTGATGTTCGCGGCGATCTGGGAGTGGAGATCGAGCGCGACGATCTCAGGTGTCCTCACCATGTTGAGGAGGGTGCTCCAGACATCCTTTCGAATCACGCCTTTTTCAATGAGCTTCAGCCCCGGACACATGAACCCTTCGTGGTAGATCTCCGTCGAATCCGGAGCGAAGCCGCCGGGGTTGATGGCGCCGACATCGCGCAGGTGAACGAAGTTGGAGCTCCACGCAACAAGATTCCCTTCAGAATAAATGGGAGAGATGACGTAGACGTCGGAGGTATGGAGGGCCGCGATATAGGGATCGTTCAACAAGAACACGTCTCCCTCGTAGATCCCCGGGTTCTCCGAGTATTCCCGGAGGATGTGCCGGCAGGCTTCCCCGGCTCCCGGGAGGGCGTGGAGGTACCCTGTGACTCCCATGAGCAGGCTTCCATCCGCCCGGTAGAGGGCCGCGATGAGGTCATGACCCTCAGTCGTCGCCGAGGAACCGGAGATGTGTTTCAAGGTGATGACCGCCTCGTCGACGACGCGCATGAGTTTGTGACGGACGATCTCGAAGGTGAAGGGATCAACCCTCACGGCCTTCGCTCCTGAGAGAGAATGACCACATTCTTGGGGGGGCGCCCGGCCTACCAAATCTTGGCTGCACCGGCCGACAGAGAGAACCAGGCCGAGCCTGACCGGCGTTTGGACGCCGGTTGGGGCGCCGTCAATGCCGAACCCGGAACGAACCGATGCGCCTTGCAACTTAGTGAGCAGATCCGCTCAACCTGGGGCGGGGGCTTTGGACAGGGCTTTCAGATAGGCCTCGGCATGGGAAACGTACCCGAAGATCCCCCCTTGATACTTGATCATCTCCATGGAGTAACGGTGTAACTCCGGATCGGGGGCCGCACAGCAGTCCTCCAGCACCAGGTTCCAGAATCCCCGGTCGGCCGCTTCCCGAATCGTGCCCTGAACACAGACGTGGGTGGAGACGCCGCCGAAGATGAGGTGAGTGATCCCTTGGGTCCGCAGAACCACTTCCAGATCGGTCGCATAGAAGGCACCCTTTCCCGGCTTATCAACCACGACCTCGCCGGGTTCTGGACGGAGCTCGGCGATGAAGTCATGGGAGGGAGAGCCACGCACCAGCAACCGTCCCAGGGGACCCTCATCCCCGATCCCTTTTCCAAATTTCCTGCCTTTGAGCAGCTTCGATGGCGGGCAGTCGGTGAGGTCCGGCCGGTGGCCCTCCCGGGTGTGGATGATGGTCAGACCCAGGTCCCGAGAAGCGGACAGGACCCTGCGGAGGGGTTCAATGGGCTTTTGCATCAGCGAGAGATCCACTCCTCGGATAGACAGAAGCCCACCTGGACTGCAGAAGTCGTTCTGCATGTCGATGACGAGGAGCGCGGTCTTCCCGGGCTCAAATTCAAACTCGTCAGGTTCGGCCTGGACACGGAATGGACACATCTTCGTGCAAACCCCCTTGTGCGGTCAGGTTGCCGGGTGTGGCTCCTCTGCCCGGGCAGGGATCTCCGGGATCAACTCGGGGTGTTTCGACGCCCCGACCCCAAGAGCACCGCTTGACAGGAAGAGGGGACGCATGCGTCCCGGAAGCAGCTCAAATTGAACTAGATAATTCATTCTAGCGGGAGATTTATGCCTGTACAAGAGAAAATTGGGGGAACGATACAGCGTCATTCCAAGCGCAGCGGGGAATCTCGCCCAGCTTGAATTCTTGATTCCGAATCCGCCGAAAAACAAATGCCTTCGGGCTGAAGCAGGTTCCTTGTATCTTTCAAGGCGCACCAGGATCCCCCGCACGGGCTTCGGGGCGCTTCGAAGCCCCTGATCTGGGTTGACAATATATCCCCGCCCCTTAAGATCAGGAATCATTCCCTTCTTCGGAGATTTGAGGACTGCCCTCTGGAGACCGGCAGGCGGTTGAACTAAGTGGGTGTGCCGGTCGGACGGGAATTCCATGTCAGCGCGCCCCCGAGGGGTGTCCATTCAAGTCTCCAACGCAGAGTCCCCTAATGGCTGAAGGGCTTGCGAGAGAGGCCGGGCGTCAGGATGGGTTGAGAGTCCGCTCGGTCGAGCCGGGGGAAATTCTGCAAAGGGGAGGGGTCTTCGTCGCCCTGGCCCTGGTTCTGCTGGCCGCGGCCGTCATCTCCCCCGCTTTTTACCAGCCCGCCAACATTTTCAACGTCCTGCGGCAAGGCTCGGCGCTGGGAATTGTCAGCATCGGCCAGGCCATCGTCATCCTGGGGGGAGGGTTTGACCTCTCAGTGGCAGCGGTCATGCAGCTGGCCGTTATCACTTCGGCGCAAATCGCCCGGGGGAGCGACGTGTACGCCGTTCCGATCATCTTCCTCTGCATCGTATTGGGAACACTGATTGGCTGGGCCAACGGTCTCATCGTGGTCAAGCGCAGGGTGCAGCCCTTCGTGGCGACCCTTTTCGTGGCGGTGATCATCATCGGGGCGCGACTGGCCTACACGGGGGGCGCACCCAGCGGGAACCTGCCTCCGATGCTACGCTACTTGGGACGCGACAGCTCGGGACCCATCCCCAATGCGACGCTCATCTTTTTCTTGTTAGCGTTGGTGGCGTTCGTCCTGCTCCGCTATACGGTCTTCGGGCGGCGGATGTACGCCATGGGGGGCAATCGGGAGGCCACCCGCCTCTCGGGGGTCAACGTGGACCGCCTGGCGATTTTGAGCTACGTGGTGTGCGGGACGTTGGCCGCCGTGGCTGGCCTGGTGCTGGCAGGTTACATCGGGTATGCCGACCAATGGATCGGCGCGGGCTACGACCTGGACTCCGTTTCTGCCGTCGTTGTGGGAGGCATGAGCCTCGAGGGGGGAAGGGGAGGAATCGCCGGCACCGTAGCCGGTGTGCTTCTCATCACAATCCTGCTGAATCTAGTCCTTCTGTTGAATCTGGACGCACAATATCAGTTCGTGGTTCGCGGCCTCGTCATTCTCGGGGCGGTGGCGATCTATTCTGTCAGAGGAAGGGCGTAGGGGAGCGCAGGCGGCTGTGATATCCAAGGGGGGTAAGGAGAGAGGAGGGCATCATGAAGAAAGAAAGCAAGGGCGGCATTCAGACCATCGAACGCGGGAAGATGAGCCGTCGCGAGTTTTTGGGGGCAACCGCCGCGGTGACGGCGGCAGGGGCGACGGCCCTGCTCCTGCCGGGGGAGACAGCCCAGGGCGCGGTTCCTCTGGGCATGGTGGACACGTCCGCCTATAAGAAGAAACCGCCGTGGACGGTGGGCCGCTCAGGGATGGGAGAGACCAACACCTGGCAGATCCTCTACACGAACGTTATGGCTTATGGGTTCCAGGAGAAGTACAAGGGCTTGTTCAAAAAGCTCCGGTACGTGCAAGCCATGTGGAACCCCGCCAAGCAGATCAACGACATGGAGGACCTGATCACACGGAACGTGGACCTGATCTTCCTGACGCCGGCTACCGAGGCGGCCCTGGGACGCCCCGTGGAAAAAGCCATGAACCGGGGCATTCCCGTCATCCTCCACGCCGCCAAGGCCCGGACGGATAAGTACGTGACGTACATGGACCGCGACAACCCCCTTGTTGGCTTTCAGTACGGCGAGTGGATGGCCAAGCAGCTCGGCGGCAAGGGGAACGTCGTGGTCTTCATGGGATTTGCGGGTAATACGTACGCAGAGGACGTCCTTCGAGGCGTTCGGAATTCGTTGCAGTCCCACAAAGGAATGAAGGAGGTCGGCCTGGCGTGGGCCAGCTGGTCGCCGGTCAAGGCAAAGAAGGCCATGGAGGCCTTTCTCCAGAAAAACCCCAAGATTGACGGTGTGATCTCCGACGGCGGTCAGATGGGTGTCGGGTGCGTCGACGCCTTCCTGGACGCCAAAAGGCCCATTCCCCCCATTACCGCAGACGATACGAATCTCTGGCTTCGAAGGGCCAAGAAACACAAGATCAAATTCCTGGCGGTCGGTGGAGGCGCAGATCAGGGGCTGGAAGTCGTGGATGTCGGGGTAAAAGTCCTCAGGGGAGAGCCTGTCCCCAAGACCATCCTGAAAGAGGCCGTTACTTTCGAGCAGGACGAGCTGGAGAAGTACCTCCGCCCCGACCTGGACGACCGGTATTGGGCGATCAATCCCCTTCCCGAGTCCTGGAGGAAGCGGCTGTACGGGAAGAAGTGAGCCGCTGGGGGACTCCTGGGGAGATTTCGGGGCCTTCGAGGCGTCGGCGTCTCTCCGCTTGTGTAGATGGAGATGAAAGCCCGGATTCCCAGGGGGCCTTTTTGAAAACCGGCCCCCTGGACCCCCGGAAAACTTTTGACGGCCCGGCACTGCGTGGCCGGGCCTGC
>JBHIBA010000016.1:0-31102 GCA_046758845.1 Nitrospinota bacterium | reverse complement strand
AATTTCTGGACACCTGGCACGGGATGATCATCATCTACACCATCACGACCATCCCTTATGCAGTTTGGATGACCAAGTCCTTCATCGACGAGGTTCCCGAGGAGATGGAACAGGCCGCCCAGCTCCTGGGGGCGAGCAAGCTGCGGGCGTTTGTCACGGTCGTCGTCCCCCTCATCCGCTCCGGCGTCGTGGCCACCTGCCTGTTCATCCTCATCCTGACGTGGAGCGAGTACCTCCTGGGCCTGGTCATGACCGCGGCCGACGCACAAACCCTCCCCGTCCAGCTCAGCAAGTTCGAGGGAGCCAACGAGGGACGGCTCTACGGCCTTCAGTCCGCCCTCTCCATCGGCGTGACCCTCCCCCTCATCATCATCGGCATTTTGATCCACAAACACCTCGTCCGCGGCTTCTCCTTCGGGATGATTCGGAGACAATAAACCGGTGGCAAGTATCCGCCTGGTCAGCCTTCGTAAGGAGTTCGGCGGCGGCGTGGTGGCCGTCGAGAACACCAACCTCACCATCGAGGAAGGGGAGTTCGTCGTCTTCGTAGGTCCCTCGGGGTGCGGCAAGACAACGACGCTGCGGATGATCGCCGGCCTGGAGGACCCGACGCGGGGGGAGATCTACATCGGCGAGCGCATCGTCAACGACCTGGACCCGGGCCAGCGGGACATCGGCCTGGTTTTTCAGAACCTGGCCCTGTTCCCCCACATGAGGGTCTTCGACAACATCGGCTTCGGGCCCAAGATGAAAAAGGTGGACCCGAAAGAACGCCGCCGCCGGGTGGAGGAAGTAGCGCGCATGGTCCGCATCCACCACCTGCTGCCCAAGCTACCGGGACAATTATCGGGCGGCGAGGCGCAGCGCGTCGCCCTCGCCCGCACGCTGATCACCCACCCCCAGGCGTTTCTGCTCGACGAGCCCCTCAGCAACCTCGACGCCAAGCTGCGCAAGGAGATGAGGGCCGAGATCGACCGCCTCCACAAGGAGCTGAAGAAGACCTTCGTCTACGTCACCCATGACCAGGAAGAGGCCATGACGCTGGCCGACCGGATCATCGTCATGCGAGACGGACACATCGAACAGATGGGAACCCCCCTGGAGATCTACCACGATCCGGTCAACCGGTTCGTCGCCGACTTCTTCGGCTCCCCCCCGATGAACCTCCTCGAAGGGGAAATGCGGCGGGCAGACGGTGTCGCCTCCTTCCGCGCGGGCGAGTTTCACACCCGCCTTCCCGAGCCGGTTCCCAAATGGGAGGGAAAGGCCATCCTCGGCATTCGCCCCGAACATATCGAGGTCCGCTTGGGAACTGCCCCCCGTGACGGTGATCTTCAGGCCAAGGTCGCCCTCGTCGAGCCGCTGGGCAAGGATACCCTTCTCTATTTGGATTACGGGGACGAAAGAAGCCTGATTGCCATCCTGGAGGGCCACCGAGAGATCAAAACCGACTCCACCATCAGTTACGGCTTCAGGCGCGACCGGCTGTATTTCTTCGGCCCGGATGACCGCCGGCTCCTGCCCGAAGGCGCTCCCGCCGCGACGTCCTGACCCTGAAGCTGGTTGGGGCTTCAGGCGGGCAGGGAAGCGCTTAACCGGTGGCGCATCTTATTTCCGGGGAGCGGCCGGGCAGAAGGTCGGACGAACCGACGAACGACTGACCCGCCACGAGACGGAGGTGCATCGTGGAAAAACCGGCAGTAGTCATCGTGGACATGCTGAAAGGGTTCTTCAAAGGCGAGCCTGTGCCGGCGCCCCGCGAGCCCGAGCGGCTCATCTCGGCCAACCGACGCCTGGCGGGGGCTGCACGCGAGACGGGGGTTCCCGTCATTTTCATCAAAGACAACTTCTGGCCGGAGGAGGTTGAAATCGACCTTCACTTCAAGCTCTTCGGCCCACATTGCATCGTCGGCACGCCGGACGCGGAGGTCCTGGACGAACTCGAACCCCGGCCGGGAGACTTCCAGATCCGAAAGAAGCGGTACAGCGGGTTCCAGGGGACCCGGCTCGATCAAATCCTGCGCGAGTTGGGCGTAACGGCCCTCTACGTCGGAGGTACGTGGACCGACGCCTGTGTTCAGCACACGGTGATGGACGCCTGGAACCTTTGCTACCGGACGTTTCTCGTCGAAGACGCCGTCTCCAGCCCCTCCGAAGAGGACCATAAGTACGCCATACGCTACATGAAGCGTTTTTACGGAACCGATGTGCTGTCTTTAGAGGAAGCCCTTTCGGCCCTTCGGGGAGAAGCGGTGCGGGCATCTTGAGTGGGATGTGTCGGAATCGACCCGACAAGTCTTTCTGAACGCCTTTCCGTCACGAGCGGACTCAGGCTCCCTGGCCAGCGGCTTAGAGGCCCCGTTTGCCCAATCGGCAACGACGGCCGTTCGCTTCCCCCGCCGTCCTTTGTGCGCCTCAGTCGCATTCGCCAGACACAGATCCTGACGGCGGACGCGACCAGGGATGCTCTAACAGGTTTCCATCGACAAGCAGGGAGGTCGGCGCATGGCCCGCGTGCCCCTAATCGAGTATGACGAAGCCACAGAAGATGTCCGGACCCTCTATGATGCCCAGGAGCAGCAACTCGGAAGGGTCTTGAACACGACGAAGGCCCGGGCACACCGGCCCCCAATCCTCAAGGCGGTCACAGGGATGATTCAGGCGACTGAATCCGATCCCTCCTTCCCGCCGGATCTGCGCGCCCTCATCAACATTCGGGTTTCGCAGATTAACGGGTGTCCCCACTGAATTGACATACACTCGGCCAGGTGGCTGAAAGGTTCCGAGTCGTCCGAAGAGGCCCGGGAAACGTCGGTGGAGAAGGTTTTGGCCGTGGCGGATTTCCGAAAGAGCCCCCTGTTCACCGAACAGGAAAAGGCCGCTCTCGAGTACGCGGAGCGGATGACGGACAACCACTTAGAGGTGGACGACGCCTGCTTCGAGGGGGTCCGCAAACACTTCACCGACGCAGAGACGGTCGCCCTGACCTCGGCCATCGCCATGCAGAACTACAACAGCAAGTTCAACGGCGCGCTACGGGTGGACGTGAACGGCGTTTGCCGGCTGCCGCTCGATCGGCTCGGCGCTGCTTGGAGGTGAAGAGAGCCGCATAATCTTGTAGCCCCGATCTGAGCGAGGGGTCGCAGACCCCGCCGGCGCAGGCTGTGCCGGAGATCGGGACAGCATGGGCCGCGATTTCCGCGCAGCCTGCACTGAGGGAAGCGAATGTGCTCAAATCGCGGCCACACCGGGCAGAAGAGAGAAGGCATGCACCCAAAAACGACCGAAAATGCCACCCAGACCTACGCAATCAAGCGTCAACGAGAAGGGAGCAGGTATCGATGGCGAAGCACACAGACCCGATTGAGGTTCGCGGCCTCCGGCTGAAGAACCGCATCCTCATGTCCGCCATGACCACCTCTCGGGCCAACGAGGATGGAACCCCTTCTCCCTGGTCGCACGCCCACTACGCCGAGCGCGCCCGGGGCGGGGCGGCCCTTTGCTTCACCGAAGCCACCCACATCAACCAGGAGGGGAAGGGATTTCCCGACCAACTCGGCTCCCACGACGACGCCCTCATCCCCCACCTGAGACGCCTGGCCGAGGACGTCCGCGCTGCGGGGGCGCCCCTGGGGCTTCAACTCTTCCACGCCGGCCGAACGGCCCTGAGCTCCATCACGGGGATGCCCATCGTGGGACCCTCCCCCATCCCGCACCCTACCGAGGAGGAGATTCCCCGGGAGCTTTCCACAAAGGAGGCGAAGGCGGCCGTGGCGGCTTACGGCGAGGCGGGTCGGCGTGCGAGGGAAGCGGGGATTCAGGTGGTCGAGATCCACGGGGCGACGTGGTACCTGTGCCAGCAGTTTTTCTCGCCCGCTTCCAACCAGCGGCGGGACGAATACGGCGGAAGCCTGGAGAACCGGATGCGCTTTCCCCTGGAGGTGGCTCGGGCCGTCCGAGCGGCCGCCGGGGAGGAGATGGTCATCAGCTACCGGCTGGGTCTCCTAGAGCCCTGGGAAGACGGCTTCACCATCGAGGACACCCTCGCTTTGGCCCCGGCGCTGGTCGAGGCCGGGGTGGACATCCTTCATTGCTCCCGCAACGCCCGGGTGGGTGTGCCCGTTCCACCGGACCTTTATAACCCGGCGTTTCGACGGCTGCGCAAAGCCGTGAAAGCGCCCATCACTGCCAATGGAGCGGCCTTCGACAGGGGACGCGTCGAGCAGTACATGGAACTGGGGGCGGACTTCGTCGCCGTGGCGCGGGGAATGCTGGCCGACCCGCATTACGCCGCCAAGATTGTCTCGGGACGGGAATCGGAGGTCATCGGGTGCATCGAATGCCGCCCTTGCATGTACATGCATGACAGCCGGTGCCCGGACGATGCCTATCCCAACGGAATTCCCGACTCGATGAAAACCATCCTCGATGCGGCGTCGAAGATGAAGCCCGGCGGCTACGCCCCGACGGCCAAGAAGCGGGCCCGCAGCGACGACGACGTGGGCGAGGAGCCCATCGGCTCGGCGGTTTCGTGAGTCGTCCCCACGGCCGATTTCACAAGCTTGAGGAAGGGCGCGCCAGAGCCTGGAACAGATCACGCCTTCTTCGGACCGGGTGAAGCTATTTTGAATCCCAACCACCTTCGGAACCGGGGGCGGAGGAAGTATCGACCCGCCCTTCCCTCCTGCCCGGCCAGCTTTTATTGCATCGCCTCGCGCGGACCGAAAAGGCGGCGGTCTCCTCCCGCTTTTCCGGCTTCTCCGAAAGCCCGCCAGGTTCTCTACGGTCCTGACGATACCTGAGCGATCCGGCCCAAGCCTTTTCTCAAGAAAGGTCGGGGCCCTTCGGAAAAAGCTCGGCCTCCTCGCAGCGGCGCGGGCCCTTATAACCGAAAACCGGGCAATCGAATGTCGCAGCCACGCGGGGGTGCTCGGGGCCGATCCCCTTACACCCACAGATCCTCAATTCGATAAGTACCCGGTGCGTTTTAGGGGAGCGTGCCCTCCACCCCCTCCAGGAGGTAGCCCATGGAGAGGAGTTGCGGGTCCGTTGCCCTCTTTCCTGCCGCCACCCTCTCCTTTCCATCCCGGTCCTTGAGCGGACCATGGAAGACGTCAAAGGAACCAGAGATGATCGCCTTCTTCTTCTCCGTCACAAGCCTCGCGATGTCTTTCGGTACGGCAGCATTCAGCGGAGCAATATCCACCGCCCCTCTCTTCATGCCCCAGAAGAGGGCCTCGCTCTTCCAAGTGCCGGCAAGGACCGCCTTGGCGAGGGCCTCATAGAAAACGCCCCATCTGAAGATGGCGGCCGTGAGGTGCGCCTTGGGGCCGAAGGGACTCATGTCCCAGTTATAGCCGATGGCATACTTCCCCCGGTTCTGGGCCACCTGGACAGGCGCAGGGGAATCCTGATGCTGGGCGATGACATCCGCCCCGACGTCAATGAGGCTGTCTGCCGCCTCTCGCTCTTTCGCCGGGTCATACCAAGTCTGCGTGAAGATCACGCGGACCTTGGCCCTGGGGTTCACTGCTCGGACCCCAAGGAAGAAACCATTGATGCCCCGCATCACGGGCGGAATAGGATGAGCGGCAACGTAGCCGATGAGGTTGGAGCGCGTCATCCGACCCGCCACCAGGCCCGTCAAGTAGCGAGCTTGATATTCCCTCGCCCAGTAGTTCCCCATGTTCTTCGCGACTTTAAACCCCGAAGAGTTCATGAAAACAACCTTTGGGAACTTCTTCGCCACTTTAAGGGTCGGGTCCATGAAACCGAAGGTGGTGGTGAAGATCAGCCCGAAGCCTCGCCGGGCATAAGAGCTGATCACCCGCTCGGCGTCCGCCACCGACACTTTCTCTGTGTAGGCCGTCTCCACCCCCGGGACGGCCCTCTCCAGGTGACGGCGGCCGATGTCATGGGCCTTGGTATACCCCGCGTCCCCGACAGGGCCGTCGAAAACAAAGCCCACTTTGAGGCGCGTCTGTGCTGAGGCCGTCTGGGCGTTCACCCCGCTGAAAAGAGAAATGAGGAGAAGCGACAAGAAAAGAACCAACCCAATTCGCATCTTTCCGACCATGTCAAAACCCTCCTTTTCGATCGCAGAACGCCCTAGAGGAGTAGCTCCTTTACCGTTGAGCTCCTCGCGACCAACCGACCCTTCTTGAAGACCCGGACCCGATCCGGCTGAGTCACAATCGCCTTTTCAAAGCTCTCGGTGTCGAGGACGACTAGATCAGCGTCGTTTCCCACGTGGACGCCGTAGTTGTCGTTTCGATAGAAGATCCGGCCCGCCGTCTCCGTGCCCATGTCCAGAATGGCTCTAAGTCCCTCGGATGTCCCCATGTGGGCCGCATGGGCCAAAATGAGCCCTACCTCGAGCATGTCCGCATTGCCAAACGGGGTGAACCCATCGCGCAGATTGTCCGATGCGTAAGCCACGGGAATCCCTTCATCAAGCATCTCCTTGACCCGCGTGACGCCCCTGCGCGGACTTCGGTCGTCCCCTCGACCCTGAATGTGGAGATTGGTCGAGGGAAGGGTGATGACATTCAAGCCTGCGTCCCGTATCTGGGAGACAACGTCGCGCGACACCCCGGGCTCTAGAGAGGAAAGGGCGCAGAGGTGCCCCGCAGTCACACGGCCCTCGTACCCTTCCTTCATGGTTTTACGGGCCACGTACCGGATGGCGAGAGGCTCAGGCTCGTCCTTCTCGTCTACGTGTAGGTCCAGGTCCCGATCATACTCTCGCGCCAAATCAAAAAGGAGGTCCACGAATTTTTCGTCCCCCGGCCTGGGCGCGCCGCCGATCAGGTCTGAAAGCTCGATGGCTCCCTTCAGGAGCTTCAGGAACTCGGGGGAGGCGGTAGGGTCTTCATGGGGAAGGGCGACAAGCTGGAGTGTGACCAAATCCTTCAGTTCATCCCGCAGGGCCCTTAGAGCCTCTGCCCCTAACAGGCCGACTGCTGAATCAAGGTCAAAATGGCTTCGCAGGGCAGTGCTGCCATTCGAAACGGCCATCTCTATCTGCCTTCGCGCCCGGTCCCGGATGTCCTCAAAGGTGAACCCCTCCTTCGTCTTCCTCATGACCTGAAGGGCCTCCGCCAGCGTTCCCGACCGGTTCAGCACCCGGTCGCTCACCAGACCCTTATCCAGGTGCAAATGGGCGTCAACAAAGCCGGGGACCACCAGCCTGCCTTCGACGTCGATTACTTCTGCGGGTCTCGCCTCGGCTCCTCCATTCGTGGGGGCGATCTCCGCAATCCGGCCCTGCTCTACGCGCAGGTCTACGAGGTCCTCGTGTCCTTTCACCCTGGCGCGTCTCAAAAGGAGGTGGTCCTTCATGGGAGACACCAAGCCCCCTTTCGGTCGATTCTGGCTGACCTGAGAACTGTCAGGTCAAGCCGCAAAGTGGCCTTTGAAGATATATTGCCACAGGGATGCCCCTTTGCATACGGTCTGAATCCCCTCTCTCGTCAGGTGAAGCGGCTGATGCCCAAGCAATTCTTTTGAGGAGTGTCTCCGCTTATTCGAAGGCCCATTCCAAAGAGCCGTGTAGTGTCTCCCCTGGAAGGTATCCGGAACGCTTTATTGGGATGGAAACAGCTTATCCCGAACCTGCGTGGAAGGGAAGAACAGTACGCGGCGCGCCGGGCGGAGTCATCCGGTTGAGGGTCGTGCTATGCGGCACGAGCCGTCTTTTGCTCATAAGCGGGGAATCGCTCAGGCTGAAGGAGACTGAAAATTCGGCAGTGGGTCAGCTTGAAACGGATTAAGCCCGGTACGCAGCTTTGCCTACGGCTCTGTCATCAATTGGTGTAGCGCCGATCTGAGCGAGGACCTGAGTCCGAGCGGAGATCGGGGCGCGCATAGGCCGCGATTTCCGCAGAGCCCGCACTGAGCGAAGCGAATGTGCTCAAATCGCGGCTACAACGCAGGAAGGCAGGGGTCATTCAGCAAACTGACCCACTACCGAAAATTCAGGTGGGAGTCCCTTCCACAGCAAGGGCGCGCGGCCCCAGGCGCTACCGCACGTAGCGGATCTCCAGCGTCATGCAGCCCTCCTCCGTCCGGTAAGGGCCGTGCTTCATGCCGGGGGGGCGGCAGGCGTACATCCCTTTCTTGAAATGCCGGTCCCCATCCCACTGGCTTCCCTCGAGGAGGTACACCTCCTCCCAGAAATCATGGACGAACGTCTCCGTGCTCGCGCACCCGGGCTCCACTTTGAGGAGACGGGTAATGAACATCTTCTCCGGGTCCTCGCTGAGGATCTTCTGGAAGTGGCCCGGCGGGGAACCCTCCACTGGAACCCACTCCAAGTCGTCCACGGGGAAGAACTCCATCTCCGGTTTCGGCATGACAACACCTCCGTTGGAGGAAGCCGGTGAGGTCTCAACGGGCGACTGTGCGGCGCCTTTTGGGTTTCAGGTAGGGGATGCCCGTGCTCGCCGGATAGGCGGCCTTGCCGACGACGCCGGCGAGAACAACGATGGTGAATAGATACGGCAGCATGAGCAGGAACTGAAAGGGGATCTTGAACCCCAGTGCCTGTAAACGGAGCTGCAAGGCGTCGATGAAGGCAAAGAGGAACGAGGCCCCCAACACCTGATAAGGATTCCACTTGCCGAAGATCACGACCGCCAGGGCGATGAAGCCGCGGCCGGCCGTCATGTTCTCGACGAATACGCTCAGCTGGCCCACCGAGAGCACGACTCCCCCTAAGCCCGCCATGATGGCCCCCCCGATGGTGCAGAGATACCGGCAGAGGTGGACGTTCACCCCGGCCGTGTCCGCCGCCCGTGGATATTCTCCAACGGCCCGGATCTTGAGTCCCCACGTGGTCCGGGTGAGGACGAGGGCCGCCAGGGGCACCAGGAGGAGAGCCAGATACACGAGGGAGACGTGCTGGAAGAGGATGCGCCCCAGGTAGGGGATGTCGCTCAGGTAAGGGATGCTCAGGGTCTCGAAGGAATTGATCTTGGGAGGCGCCCGCAGCTCGTGTACCACCCGGTTGTAGGCGAGGCTGGTGACGCCCAGGCAGAAGATGTTGAGCGCCAGTCCGCAGATGATCTGGTCCACGCCCCGGCTGATGCACAGGTACGCCAAAATGAGCCCGGTCAGTCCAGCGACGCCCATGCCGACGAGCACTCCCACCCAGGGGCTCTCCGTTAGATAAGTCCCGTACCATCCGGCGAATCCGCCCATCAGCATCATGCCCTCGATGCCGATGTTCAACACCCCCGATCGCTCTACGAAGACTTCCCCGATTGCCGCATACAGGATGGGTGCCAGCATACGAACGCTGGCTGCCAGGAGACCGATCCAGAAGAAATGGGTCAGGAAGATGTCCATGGGAAAACCCCTGGCTACGACCGGGCCTTGGACGGGAGCAACATCTGCGTGCCCAGGAGGAAAAGGACGATGAGACCCTCGATGATGAAGATGGTGGCCATGTGCATGCCCGTGGACCGTTGCATGGACTCGCTGCCCACCTGAAGAGCGGCGAAGAAGAAGGCGGCGATGATAAGGCCGAGGGGATGGAGCTTGCCGAGCAGGGCGACGACGATGGCCGTGTACCCATACCCCGGCGACAGGTCGTCCACCAAGTGATAATGGACGCCCGCCACTTCCCCTGCGCCGGCCAGCCCGGCCATCGCTCCGCCGAGGACCATGCTCATCACAATCTGGCGGTTCACGCGGATGCCGCTGAAGCGGGCGGCCTCGGGGCTCGCGCCCACCGCCCGCAGGCGGTAGCCCCAGATGGTCCTGTGGAGAAAGAGGTAAAGACAGACCGCAGCCGCAACGGCCACCAGGGCTCCCGCGTGAAGCCGGGTTCCCGGGAGCAGGAGCGGGAAACGGCTCGCCTGTGTGATGTCCGCTGACTTGGGGACGAACCCTCCCGGTTCCAGCCAGGGACCGTTCACCAGGAAGCTGGTCAGGAAGATGGCCACGTAGTTCAGCATGATGGTGACGATGATCTCATTGGCGCCGAAGCGGACCTTCAGCAGGCCGGGAATGGCGCCGTAAGCCGCCCCGGCGGCGAAGCCGGACAGGGCGACCAGGGGGAGCATCACGTAAGCGGGCGGGCTTTTCAGGAAGATGCCTACGCCGGCGGCGCCGATGGCCCCGAGGTACAGTTGCCCCTCCGCGCCGATGTTCCAAATCCCGCAACGGAAGGCCACCGCCACGCCCAACGCCGCCAGGATGAGAGGGGTGGCCTTGACGAAGACCTCCGCGACGCCGTTCACGTCGCCGAAGGCGCCCAGGAAGAGGAATTTGTAAGCCAGGAAGGGGTCGGCCCGAATGGCCAGCATCAGAAGGCCGCCCGTGGCGAGGGCGGCGAGAATGGCCAGAAGAGGAGAAAGGATCCCCCACAGGTTCACCTTCCTCTCTTTCGGCGGGGTCATTGGGCGCCCTCCGTCCCGAGTCGGACGTTACCCGGCCCTCCCCAGGGCCGGGCCCCGGTGGCCGCCCATGAGAAGGCCAATCCGCTCCATCTCCGCCTCCTCGATGGGGAAGTCCTCCAGGATCTCTCCGCGGTAGATCACGGCCAGGCGGTCGCTCAGGGCCAGGAGCTCCTCCAGGTCCGTGGAGATGAGCAGGATGGCCATCCCGTCGTCCCGCCGTGTCAGGAGCTCGCGGCGAACGTATTCGGTCGCTCCGATGTCGAGTCCGTGCGTCGGCTGACAGGCCACCAGGAGGACGGGACGCCGGGCCACCTGTCGGGCCAGGATCAACTTCTGCTGATTCCCCCCCGAGAGGGCGTAAGCCATCAGTTCTTTGCGCCGGGGCCGGACGTCAAAGGCCCCCAGGAGTTCCTCGCTGTGGCGGTCGATGACCGGGCGGCGTTGCCACCCCGCGCGGGCGAATGGCATCGAACCGTGGGTTTCCAGGATGAGGTTCTCTGCGAGCGTGAAGTCGCCGATGAGGCCCGTCCGTTGCCGGTCCTCGGGGATCAAGGCGACCCCCGCGCGGAAGATCTCCTCGGTCGGGCGATGGGTGAAATCATCTCCCCGGATCCGCACCCGTCCGGCCCTGACCTTGCGGAGTCCGGTGATCGACTCGGCCAGCTCCGTCTGTCCGTTGCCGTCCACCCCCGCCAACCCCAGGATTTCTCCGCTGTGCACCGTGAGAGAAAGGCTCCGCAGGGCGGCAAGTCCGCGATCGTTGAGGGCCTCCACCCCCTCGACCTCCAGGACGGGGGCTCCCCGTTCCCGTTTCTGTCTCGCGACCTGGAAGATCACCTCCCTGCCCAGCATCATGCGCGCCAGCTCGGCCGGGTTGGTGGTGGCCGTCTGCCGGCTGGCGACGACGCGGCCATTTTTGAGGACGGTGACCCGCGAGCTGGCCTTCATGACCTCGTCCAGCTTGTGGGAAATGAAGATGACGCCGAGTCCCTGCTCCACCAGCACGGCGAGCACCTCGAAGAGCCTTTTGACCTCCTGGGGGGTCAGGACCGAGGTCGGCTCGTCGAGGATCAGGACGCGCGCGCCCCGGTACAGGGCCTTCAGGATCTCCACCCGCTGCTGCTCCCCCACGGAAAGCTGCCAGACCCTCGCCCGCGGATCGACCTCCAGGCCGTAGCGAGAGGCCAGCTCCCTTATGCGGACTTCCGCCCGGGCCAGGTCCAGGAAAGGCTCTCGGGGAGACCGGATTCCCAGGGTGATGTTTTCCACGACCGACAGAGGCGGGATGAGCATGAAGTGTTGATGCACCATCCCGACGCCGAGACGGATGGCATCGGCCGGGGAGCCGATGCGCGCCTCCTGTCCCTCGACCCGGATCGTCCCGGCGTCAGGGGGATAGAGGCCGTAGAGGACGTTCATCAAAGTGGTCTTTCCGGCCCCGTTTTCTCCGAGCAGGGCGTGGATCTCGGCAGACTCCAGCGTGAAGTTCGCCCCGTCGTTGGCCACGACCCCCGGGAAGGTCTTGGTGATATTACGCATCTCTACGAGGGTCGGCATCCGCGTGTTCCTCTTCGGTCGAGCGATCCGGACCCCGGAGAGGTCCGTCAAAGGGAGGCGAGGGAGAGTCCCCGTTCTGACGCTTTCCCAGCAGAAAACAGAGGGTTTCTTGACCCGGAATGAAAAACGATCGGCAAAAATGGATAACCACCGGGAATGTAGTGTAGTATGAAGCCAATTCCGAACTCAAGGCGAGGGGGGGATCCGGGTGTGGATTTTGCCCCGATTGGCGACCCAAACAGGAGGAGAAACGCCATGTCCCGAATCTCAAGGTACGCCCTCCCGATCCTGATGGCTCTGGCTCTTGTGTTGCCCACGGCCGCGACGGCGCAACTGAAGGTGGCAGCGCTCCTCTCAGGCCCCATCACTGACGCCTCCTGGAACGCGGCGGCCTATGAAGGGCTCAAGCTGGCGCAGAAGAAGCACGGCATCCAGTTCGTCTATTCCGAGACGGTCAAGGTGGCGGACGCCGAGGCCGCGTTCCGCGACTATGCGGCCAAGGGCTACCAGTTGGTCATCGGCCATTCCTTCCCCTTCGGCGCCATGGCCCTGAAGGTCGCGAAGGACTTTCCCAACACCAAGTTCACCGCTACGACCTCCAACGTGTCGGCGCCGAACCTGGCGTCTTTCGACCAGAAGCAGCACGAGCCGTGCTTCCTGGCCGGGGTCCTGGCGGGCCTGATGACCAAGAACAATGTCCTCGGAGCTATCGGAGGGTTCAACTTTCCGGCCATCATCCGTCAGGTCGAGGCCTTCCGGGTGGGGGCCCGCCTGGTCAACCCGAAGGTCCGCGTGTTCGACACCTACATCTCCAGCTGGATCGACGCCGGCAAGGCCAAGGAGGCCGCCCTGGCCCAGATCGACAACGGGGGCGACGTGATCTTTTCCGTCACGGACATCGCGGGAAGCGGGGCCATCAAGGCGGCCCAGGAACGGAAGGTCTGGGCGATCGGCTCCTCCAACGACCAGAACAGCCTCGCCCCCGATACCGTCCTGACCAGCGCCCTTTACGACATCCCCATGCTCATCGATAAGATGGTGGAGGTCGTGGTGAAAGGGTCTTTCGAGGGCAAGGTCTACAAGCTGGGGATGGCCGACGGGATCGGCCGCCTCGCCCCGTATCACGCCACTGCCAAGGCCATCCCGGACAAGGTGAAGGCCAGGATTCGCGAGCTCGCGAAGGAGATCGCCAAGGGGAAGCTCGTCGTCCCGGAGTTGACGAAGGAGGGCGAGGGCAAGACCTTCAATCTGGCCAAACTGAGGCCGTAGAAAGCCGCCCATCAAGTTTGACGGACCTCACCGAGTCGGGCAAACGGCCTCACTCCCGAGCGTTGTAGGCGTAGCCTCCAGGAGGGAGGTCGAGAGTCCAGCCGCGGTAGTATGCCTCTACGAGGGGCCTTAACCTTTCCCGGATGGCCCGAAGCCTCACGCGCTGGGGGTCCTCGGGTGAGGACATCTGGACTGCGAGGCGCTCGGCCAGCTGCGCTTCGTCGTGCCGCAGGTATCGGCCGCCAGCGACGAGCACTTCACCGTCGACCAGGACCGTGTCCACGTATGCGGCCTTCGCGCGGGAGAGGATCGCGTCGAGGATCGGCGTCTCGGGGGCAAGATAGATGCCCCGGACGGAAGGCCATTGGAGGAGGACCATGTCAGCCTTTTGGCCCCTGTGGAGCGTTCCGACGTCTTCCCCCCACAGGGCGGCCCGGGCGCCGTTGGAGGTGGCCATCTGCAAGACATCGCCGGCGGAGGGACGGGGAGTATCAAGGCCCGGCTCCCGGTGAAGCCGAAGCGCGAGGCGCATCTCCTGCCAGAAATCCTCATCATCGTTCAGCGCGAAGGCATCCATCCCCAGGGCGACGTTGCCCCCAGCCGCCCTCATGCGGTTGACCGGCGCAATCCCGCTGGCCAGCCTTAGGTTGGAACTGGGGTTGTGAACCGCGGTCGTCGCGGTCTCCGCGAACAGCTCGATCTCCCGGTCCGTCAGCCAGACGCAGTGGGCGCAAGAGAGCGCCGGGCCCAGAAATCCGATTTCCCTGAGGTGGCAGACTGTGGGGACCCCGAAGGTTCGCAGGCCGAAGAGCTTCTCGTAGGGCGATTCGAGGACGTGGGTGTGGACCCCCGTCCCGAGCGCGTCGGCCGTCCGTCTCACCCGCTGCAACAGGGCGTCGGAACACCACTCCACCCCCTTCGGCCCAAGCAGCAGTCGAAGCCGATCTGGCCCGCCTCCTGCATGTTGCCGGAAGAGGGATTCGAAAAGTGAAAAGTATTCATCCGCCGGAAGGGACCCGCCGCTGGAACCCTGGGGGTCGATCATTTCGTGAGACAGGATCTCCTCCCGCAACTCGACCGGGAGGGACTGGAGGAATGCCTCGTCGTTCTCATAGACGTAATGGTGCCGGTCCTGGACACACATCGCAAAAGAGCATCGGATACCGGAGTCCTGGGCCGCCCGCAGTTGGGCCTCCACCATGGGCCGGTATCCCCGCTCGCCCGTGGCCGTATGGTGGTGGAGGACGGTGGTCACGCCGGACCGGATGAGCTGGATGAAGGAGAGAAGTGTGAGGTCGTAAGGGTCGGCCATGCGGGCCCCGAAGAAGTTCAGCAACCAGATCTCCAGCGGGTCGTCCCTCCAGCCCGATTGGAAGGCGGTCACCCCCCCGACGTGATGATGTGCGTTGACCAGCCCGGGAAGAACGACGCAGTCGCGACCGCCCACCTCAGCCGCGCCGGGGTATCGGCTCTTAAGGTCGGCGTAGGCCCCCACGGACTCGATCTTCCCGTCGGCCTGAAAGACGGCGGCGTCGGTCAGCACCGTTTCGTTGTCGACGACCACGTGCCGGCCGTGAACCAGCGATGGTGGCATGGCAGACCTCCATTTCCCCATTCGGACGCGCCCTGCCCTAATGCGCCGGTCCTGAGGCGCGTCGGGGTTCAGGCTACACTTCTACGCCCACCTTCACCAGCATCTCCTGGAGCATGCGCACCGAAGCCGGGG
This sequence comes from Nitrospinota bacterium, assembly GCA_046758845.1. Taxonomy (GTDB): domain Bacteria; phylum UBA8248; class UBA8248; order JACPRG01; genus JBHIBA01. Next base: position 16,147 of record JBHIBA010000016.1, on the reverse strand, counting down.
CGTGTCCCGCATAGTGGTTATTAAAGTAAGCCAGGACATCCAGCTTCCGCTCAAGGAGGTCCTGAAAGACCGGGACCCAGCGAAGTAGGCTCTCCGTCCGGTCAATCACCGGCGTGTCCCAGGCGTCGGTCATCTCCTCAATCTTGCGCCGGTCGCCGAGCCACCGGACGAAGACGAAATCCGCCGTCACCGGGTCCACCCTCTCCATCAGCTCGTCGATCCGGTGCATCCAGGGGTGGTCAATCAGCGTGAAGGCGACCCCGTGATCCCGAAGGATGCCAAGCAGCTCCCGCCCGACCCAGGCCTTGTTCCGCACCTCGACGGCGAAGCGGTGGCCCGGAGGGAGCTTCTTGAGAAAAGTCTGCAGCCGTGCGAAGAAGGGCTTCGGGCTCGAAAACCTCTTCTTGTTGAAATACGGGAACTGGAAAAGGAGCGGGCCGAGGTTATCCCCCAAGAGGTCCATGACTCCGAGGAATTCCTTGAGGTCTTCTTCGCAGTCTTCCAGCACCTTTTCGTGGGTGATGACCTGGGGGATCTTGGCCGCGAAGACGAAGCCCCCGGGGAGTTTCCGCCTCCAGCCGTCAACCGCCTGGGCCGAGGGAATCCGGTAGAACGTGGCGTCGCACTCGACGGTGTGGAAGACGCGGGCATAGGCGGTGAGGTAGTCGGAGGGGCGCGTTCCCGGCGGGTAGAAGCTCTTCTCCCACCCCTCCGCCGTCCAGCTTGAGGTGCCGAGGAAAAGCTTCCCTGCCATGGCTTCCCCTTCCTGCGTCGCTTTGGGGGTGCGGGCTTCAAATGAGTCCAATTCCTAGACGGCTGCCCCCCGAAACCCGCTACCTCCGCCCTGCGCTCAACTGCCCGCTGAAACGGTGACATTTCGGCCGCCCAGCTCAAGAGTGCTTCGCAGGGGCACGGCCGTCTGGACCCTGTTCTCAGCGAGGCTCTCGAACGGAGGGCTTCCACTCATGCACCATCCCCCGGAAACGGGGATGCCTTCTTCATAAACGATGGGGGTTCGGCCCCTGCGGGCCCGCCGAGGGTTGGTCTCGTTGCAAAGGGTTGGCGGCGGCCTTGCCCCCGAAATGGTTGTTGAAGAAGACGTAGGTCGTGGTTCCATCGGCTTCCTTTCTCTCCTCCAAGAGCTCCGCGTAGAAGAATAGCTCGTCATGGGCGTACAGGTAATTGTACCGCTGTTTACCTGTTCTCCTATGCCAGGATTTTTTGTAGTTCCGACCGCGAAGGCGGAGGTGGGCCCGCTCGCTTTCGACGGGGAGTGTCTGACGGATGGAATACCGGAATCTGGGCCCGTCGATGTAGGCCCAGGCGACGCCCAGGGCCTTTAGAACGCCCCCGATTTCGGCTCTCGGGCGCTCCTGGTTGGCTCCACGCTTCAGAGGAGTCCCAGTACGTCGCTAAGCTTGTATGCAGTTCAGACGGCAGGAACAGGTGGGGGCGTACTTCCCCGCCGAAGGGCGCGGAATGAACTAAGCGATATCTTTTTCTTCTTCCGTTCTTTCTTCGACTTGTCGCCCGTCATCGACAGCTTCTGCGCCAGGAAGAGAATGGATCGGGTGATCTGCGAGCGCGGCGCGAACTCCCACAAGGAAAGACCTTGGTTTGTAGCGCGCATGACATGACGGTCGGAGGGGAGGAACATGAAGATAGGCTGGTCCAGGGTCTTTTCCACGTCCTTACCGGTGACAACCCCATCAGGGTCCATCCGGCTGGCCACCAGGCGGAGGCGATCCTCGTAGCCAAGCGTCCTAAAGATTTCGACTGTGTGCTTAGCGCTCTTGAGTGCCGCGAGATGCGGAAGGGTCAGCAACAAGATTACGTCAGCGGAGTCCAGGGCATTCAGGGTAGCCGAGGAAAAATTCCGGGCGGTATTGATGAGGACGAAATCGAACCGCTTTCGCATCTCTTGGATGATTTGTGAGACCGTATCATCGGAGACCTTCTCGGCCTGGGTGATCGCAATGGGGGCCGCTAGTAGCTCGACCCCGGACGGGTGAGGCGCAAGGGCCTCCTGAAGCAGCTTCTGGTCCAGCGGCAGGCCTGCTTCGGCCAGGTCCCCGATGGTGACGGAGGGCGAGAGATCCAGAATGAAAGAGATGTCTCCCGTTTCCAAGTCCAGGTCTATTAGCCCGACCTTTTTCTTTAGTTGCTTGGCCAGGATTGCCCCTAGGTTGACCGCCAGGGTGGTGAGACCACTTCCTCCTCTTGGACTGAAGAGGGTCACGACCTTTCCCTGCGGCTGACTCTCTCCCACCAACTCCCGCTCGACCCTGGAGAGCGCGGCGCCAAACTCCTCCCCGTCGAGGGGAAACTTGAGAAAGTCGCGGAAGCCGGAACGCAGGCCGCGAATCAGCCACTCGTCTCCTTGACCATTTTCCCTCCCGCTCACGCCGAGAAGGACCGAACGCGGGGCAATGGAGCTGATCTTCTCTGCGGTCTCGAGGCCCTCTTCCAACCCGGCATCGAGGTTCACGATGATGAGGGCGGGGGCCTTTCCCATGACCTCTAAAGGGGCCCCTTCCCATTCGCGGATCACTCCAAGGAGATGCCATTCCCCCAGCTTCCCAAGAAAAGTCTCCACCTGCTCTGCGATCTTTCCCCTCGGGTCAATGATCAAAGCGCCGTGGGACGGCCCTCCTTCGCTACTCCCAGATTTGCCTGGTTTCATGGGCTATCCCCAACTGTCGATGTTTGGACCAGGATGCTGTTCTCAAGGTAACTCAGGTCCACCGGTTTCGTGATGTAGTCATCGGCCCCTCTCTCAACCGCTAACTGAGCGATCTCTACGTCGTTTACGGCAGTGACAATAATGATTCGAAGGTTCGGATCGAGCTTCTTCATCTGGGGAAGGACGTTGAGGCCCCCTAAGCCCGGCATCCGAACATCAAGGAGAACTAGCTGGGGCCGGAAGCTCTTCACCTTTTCTAGCCCCTCCTCACCGCTTAGGGCGGTCTTCGTCTTACACCCTATGGTGGTGAGGAAGGTCTCGAGGCCATCGGTGAAATCCTTCTCGTCGTCAACAATGAGGATTCTTACCATCGCCGTTGCCTACCTCCATTGTGGCCGGAAGCTCGACCAGGAAGGTTGTGCCCTTTCCCTCCTTGCTCTCCACATCGAGCTTGCCGCCATGGTTTTCGACGATCCCATAGGAGACCGACAGGCCGAGCCCCGTCCCCTTTCCTTCGGGCTTCGTCGTAAAGAAGGGATCGAAGATCCGGTTCAGGACGTCTTTCGTGATTCCCGTTCCCGTGTCCTCCACCTCGATCCGGACCCGCGCCGAGCCATTACACGTAGAGGAACGCGCGCGCAGGGTGACCCGCCCCCCCTCGGGCATGGCGTCTTTGGCGTTGCCGATCAGGTTCAGAAAGACCTGGGAGAGCCGATCTTCGTCCGCCTCCACGAGCGGGAGATGCGGGTCGTAGTCTCTGACCACGTCCATCTTTTCTAGCCGGTATGGGTCTTCGACAAGATCCACTACCCGATCGAGGACGCTCCGCACGTCCAGTTTCTTCATCTGGGACTCTCGACAACGGGTGAACTGGAGGAGATTCTGAGTAATCCGCGCGATGCGATTGACCTGCTTGTCAATGACCTGATAGGAATTGCTCAACCTTTTCGGGTCATCGGCCAGGATTCCCCTTTTCAGCATCTGGATCTGAACGGAGAGATTGTTCAGGGGGTTCAGTGTCTCGTGTGCCACGCCGGCAACAAGAGTCCCGACGGCAGCCATTTTCTCTGAGCGCACGAGCAGGGCCTGGGTCTTCTGGAGTTCCTCTTCCGCGCGCTTGCGCTCGGTGATGTCGCGAATCGCTGCGACCCGGACCGTGCGCCCCTGGTAGGGGATGGGGCCACCGTGAACCTCCACCGGAAAAACCGAACCGTCCTTTCTCAGGCACTGGGCTTCAAAAGTCTTCTCATATCCCGAAAGATTGCGTTTCAAAACGTAGTTTCGATACTCGGGTGGCACGGTTCCCTGCACTTCCATCCCGATCAGTTCGTGCGGCTCATAGCCGAGCATGCGGGCCAAGGTCTGGTTGGCGTCTAGTATGCGGCCGTTCTCGGTGATCGCAACGCCTTCGAAGGAGGCCCTGGACAAACGGCAAAAGCGCTCTTCGCTCTCTCTGAGCGCGGTCTCCGCCTGCCTTCGCTCGGTGATGTCCCGCAGGAAGTAGATGACATGGTTGCGGCCTCCGATCTCAATGGGCGTCGCGCTGACTTCGATCGGGACCGGAGTCCCGTCCTTTCGAACGTTAACGGATTCGTACGGAGGCAGGCCCACCTCAGTGATCTGCGAGATGCGTTGGGCCACCGAATCCCGGTACTCAGGCGCGACGATGTCCTGGACCCGCTTCTCGAGCATCTCCTGCCGCGTGTAGCCCAGGAGGTCGCAGGCGTGCTGGTTGCAGTCGACGATCCGGCCCTCTTCGTCCACGATCTCGATGGCGTCGCTGGCCTGCTCGAACAGCGTCCGGTACTTCTTCTCGGACTTCCGCAGCGCCTCTTCGGCCCGTTTCTTCGCCCCGATCTCCCGGTTGATTCCACTGAACCCCACAACCCGGCCGCTGTTGTCTTTTGCGGCCGAAAGGGTGACGGACACTTCCACCGGGGTTCCGTTTTTCTGGCGCTCGATTTTCTCCCAGGCCGGCACGGTTTCACCCAGCAGGAGCCGTTGGTAAATGTCTTCGTTCTCCACTTCCTCCGAGAAGATTTCCGAGACGTTCCGCCCCAGGACCTCTTCTTCCCGGTAGCCGTAAATCGCTTCCGCGGCGGGGTTCCAGGAGGTGAACCGCCTCTCCAGGTCGATCGTCACGATCCCGTCCGAGGCGCTGCGCACGAAGTTATCCAGCCGCTCGCTGGTCACTCGCACATTGGCATAAAGCTCCGCGTTCTTCATGGCCAGGGCCAGGTGATCGGCCACCGAACGCAACAGCTCAATGTGATTGTTTGTTAAGGCGTCGACCTCCGGAGAGGCGAGGTTCAGAAACCCGATGCAGTCCCCATCACCCAAAATTGGAACATTGACGATCGAGCGGAGACCTTCGGCCGCCAGACTCTGGCGTCGGGGGTGGGGGTCCTTTCGTGCGTCGGGAGTATAAAGGGGCCTTTTCGTTTCCAAAATTTGTTCAAAATAGGTTCCCGTCAGGTCCAGGGGGGCTATCCGATACTCCCTTTCCTTCACGTCGTCCACGGTATAGATTCGCGAGACGACCCGTTGGTCGGCGTCCAGGCTGAAGAGGCTGGCCCGCGCGCAGGGGACCACACGCTTGACCTGCTCCACGGTGATTTTGAAGAGCTCATTGAGGTCCAGGGTGGAATCGATGGCTTTTGAGATCTCATCCAGGATCTGAAGATTCGTCGCTCGCTTCTGCGCTTCTGTGAATAGGCGGGCGTTCTCGATGGCCAGGGCAACCTGGTCGGCGAACGCCTGTCCCAATCGGAGTCTGTGCTCGTCGATGGTCAGGGGCGTGGTCCAAAAGTAAAACAAGGCGCCAATGTTCCGATTCCCCTGACGCAATGGAAACGCGGACAGGGTTCGGTGACCTTCGCTGGCATGGATTTCCCCAAACCCAGGACTGTTTTCGAGATCTCGGATGACGGTCGGCTCAGTCCGTGCGGGATCGGACAAATAAGCCCGGCCGACCGGAAAGGGCTCTGGAATCGCAGAAAGCCGCTTGACAAACTCCGGGGAAATTCCTTGGCTCGAAAAAAGCTGAGGCTCGCCTGTCCGTTCGTCTGCAAGCATGACGCTGCACCGGTCGGTCCCCATGACCCGGGCGCTTTCTCTCACAACCGCCTGGATCACCGTCGCAACGTCGAGACCGGATGCGACGTGTTCCAGGGCGCCTACGAGGCCCTGTTGCTCCAAGAGGCGCGCCCTGAGCGCCTCCATCTGTTGAGCTTTCTCTATGGCGATGGCCGCCTGCGCCGCGAAGGAATTCAGAAGATCAATCTCATCCCTCCTCCACTCGTGGGGTTCCGCTCGAAAGAATGACAGAACGCCGAGCAGGAGATCGCCCGCCAGAAGCGGCATGCCCGCATAGGCGCCGACAACCCCTCCCCGGCTCCAGGGCATCTCTTTCCACCGAGGGTCCGACCTCGCCTCCGGCAGCGCGAGAACCTCTCGATGCTGCGCGACCCATCCCGTGAGGCCCTGGCCGACCTTCAAGGGGAGAACGTCCTCAGGGGATTTCGTCAAGGAACCTCGATGGGGAATAAGAGTTCGCCCTTCCTGCTCGCAAAGGAATACGGCGACGTGGATTCCCCCGACCATTTCTTGCGATGCCCTCACGATAGTCTCAAGGACTTCCGCGAGATCGAGCACCGAGGAGAGCTTGCGGTTGATCTCGTTCAGCTTGGCGATTTGGGCGGACTTGCGGGATACCTGCTCAAAAGATTTCGCCTTCTCGACGGCGATGGCCGCTTGATCGGCAAAAGAAGTGAGGAGGTTAAAGCCCTCCTCCTTCAGCCCTTGTTCACCCTCGGCGAAGAAACAAAGCACGCCCAAAAGAGCGCCCCGCGAAACCAGGGGCATACCGGCGAAGGCCCCGAGCTTCCGGTTCTCATTCCAGGGCCTCATCACCCACCTTGGATCGCGCTGTGGGTCAAGGACCATCACGGGCCGGCGGTGTTGGGCCACCCACCCGGCCAAGCCTTCCCCTGGCCTCAGGCGGGGGAGCTCAACGTCGGGCGCGAAGCGTTTGCAGGTTTTCAAATGGGGAGTGAGATTTCCCTGGGCTTCATCGTAGAGGAAGATGGCGGCGTAACGTCCGCCAACCAGCTCTTTCGACGCCTCCAGGATACTGGCAAAAATTTCGTCCAGATCCAGGGTGGAGGTCAATTTCCGGTTGATCTCGTTCAGCTTGGCGATTTGGGCGGACTTGCGGCGCACCTCCTCGAAGGCCCGGGCGTTCCCCAGGGCGACGGCCGCCTGGTCGGCGAAATCCTGCATCAACTCGATCTCGTCGCCCTTGAAATGCCTGACCTGCTTCGTCAAGCAGTTCAGCACTCCGACGACCCGATCCTCCAGAAGGAGAGGAATGCCCAGAAAGCTTCGCACGCCGGCCCTCTCGGCCCACTCGCGGGCAAGCCAGTCCGGGCCCTTCAGCACCTCCGGCACCGCCACGGGCTCCTTCCGCGACGCCACCCGGTGGGAGATTCCCTTCCCTTGGGGGAGAGTCCTGAGGGGCAGCTCCTCTCCTTCCTTCTCGCCGAAAGAGCTGACGATGTTCAACGCGCCCGTCTTCTCATCCAGGAGGAGAAGGTGAGTGAGGTCTACGCCCAGCAATTCAGAGACCGATTTGCAGATCCGTGAGAAAAGGGTTTTCAGGTCCAGGTCTTCGGTGATGTCCCGGGTGACTTTGCGCAACGCCTCCTGCCGTTCCGACCGGATGCGAATCTCCTCAAGGGCACGGGCGTTATCAATGCCGACCGCCGCCATGTCGGCGTAGGTCTGAATGGTTGATTTTTCTTCGTCGGAGAGGTGGCGGACTTCGTTGAAGTAAAGAGCCAACCATCCCTGGAACACCCCCTCGGAGAGCAGCGGCACGATGACGATCGACCAGTATCCTTCCCGCTCGATCCGGGCCTTGAGCGGCTTGAATTGCGGGTCAGTCCTGGCATTCGGCCAAGAGCACAATCTGAGGTCCTGGAGCATCAGGCCGACAGGCAACTCTTTCCATTTCTTGGAAACCGCTTCCAAATAGCCCTGGGAAAGTCCAACCGAGGATTCGACCCGAACGGTGTTCGCCTCGGGCTGCCAGAGGAACAACGCCGCGCGGTCGGCGGCGAGAACGCGCAGGCTTTCCGTAACGATTCGTTGGAGGGTGGTCGAGAGATCGAAACTCATGCCGTTGCTGTCTAATCGGGGGCCAGACGTGAACCCGGCCCAGATGGCCCGCCTTTTTCAGAATTCCGGCGGCCATATCCCTGGGCGCGGTCACCTGAGCCAGCTGACAAACAAGTTTCCGACCATGCAACACCATTTTATAGATGCGGTTGTACGTGATTTCTTGCACCGCAGAGGCTACTAATTCGGCGGGTCAAAGGGGGGGCAGTTCTGCCGCTGGAAAGGGTACCTCGGCACCGGGCCGGCCCCCTCCGCCAAAGCCCCCGCTTCCTTGCGTTCGTTCATGTGGACACTCCTTTCTCCATGCATCATGGATCAATCGAGTGTCCAACAAAACCCTAGGGCGGGGGAGCCCTAAGCAGGCCGAGCCTCAAGCTCGGCCGTCAAGAGTTTTGGTGGGGGGCGCGGGGGGGCGCCTTGCAAAAAGCGCCCCCCCGCAGAAAACGAAAGCAGGGAAGGCGGCAGCCCTGAAGGAGTTGCAGGATTTCTATTCCCGGCGTTCGATGCCGAGCATCTCAGCTGGCCAGGGCTTCCCAGTGGGCCTTGGCATCAACCGGTTTCCACCACAGATCGATGCCCAAATCCCTGCAGATGACGCCCGCGGCGTTGTAGCCCGGCGCACCGGTAATATTGCCCCCCGGGTGCGTGCTGGCCCCGCACATGTAGAGTCCCGGCACCGGCGTCCCGTACTGGCTGCATTCCGGGAAAGGCCGCTTGTGCAGATACTGCCCCTCGCTCACTTCTCCAACTTGCCAGTCCCCTCCGCGCATATTCGGGAGATGGCGTTCGATGTCGACGGGAGTCTGCCCGAACCTCTCCACCACGACCTCTGGTGTGAGGTTCTCTACATAGTGGGCCAGATGCTCCTGGCAGCGTTTGGCGTATTCATCGCGGATCTGGTCCCACCGGTCCCGGCCTCCTTCCTCCTCGCAAAGATTTCCCGGCGCGATCTGCCAGAAAAACGCCGTGCACTTGCCCGGCGGGGCCTGGGTCGGATCGTGATGGGCGGGGAGGGCCCCAATCAGACTGAACGAGCGGGGCAGGCGCCCCGCGTTGCAGTCCTCATACAGGTCTTCGATGTCGGCCATCCCTTCGAGACCGGCGATCATATAAAAAGCCTCATTCACATCGGGCTCGTACTGGGCGGCCTTCCAGTAGAGGCGCTCATTCAAGGCCAGGTGCAGGGTGAAGAGGGGGGTCGTGTTGGAGTATCTGAAGCCCTTCACTTTCTCGGCAAACTCGGGCTGGAGGTGGTCCGCCCCGACCATGTCCAAAAAGGTCTGGTTGGGGTTGACGCTGCTGGCCACGAACTTTGTGGCCCGAAACTCTCTGCCATCCCGCAGGCGCACACCCGCGGCCCGGCCGTTTTCCATCAGAATCTGCGCGGCCGCCTGGCCGTCAATGAGGTCAGCCCCGGACTTGGTGATCATTTTGTGAAGCGTATGGCCCAACTTGTGGGTGGTTCCCTTGGACATCTGCGTGTTCACGCCGGACGCGATAGCGGCCGGGATGACCATGCCCATGCCTTTCGAGTCCACTTCAAAGCCCCGGATGACCGACAGAAAGGCGAACATCCCCCGAACCGTGTCGTTCTCAAAAAGCTCTCTCACCACGTCCATCATCGAATAGGGCTGCCACTCTAGGTACAAACGCCCCTCTTCACTGCGTTCCAGAACGGCCTTTTTCTCCTCAAAGGGGATTGGCGGGGAGTACATCTCCCGGAAGTAAATCTCCCGCGCCATCTTCGCGTATTTCTTGTTGACCTCCAGGAAGGTCTTGGCATCCTTGGCCGAGAAGCGTCCGATGGAGGCCGCTGTCTTCTCGGGTTCATTGGCGTACCACAGGAGCGCTTTGTGCTCGCGCGTGAGCATGGCGACTGAAATCGGCAGCCGGATATACTCCTGGCCCATCTCGGCCATTTCCAGATCCTTGTACCACATCAGATCCGACACGCCCCGGTGATTGTTGGAATGCACGTTGTGCCAGAAGCCCGACTGTGTTTCATGGGAATCTAACCCACCTCCTATCTCGAGGTGGCGCTCGATCACGAGGATACTAAGACCCGCCCTGGCCAGATAGCCGCCACAGATCAAGCCATTGTGGCCGCCCCCGACGATGATGCCGTCGTATTCCTCCTTCATCTCTTATTCATCCCTTTCAAATTCCTTACCGCCCGATCGCTTGTCTTGCTTCTGCGACCGACCCTTCATCGGCAAGTGTGTGCTCCGGATCGGGAACGCAGCAATCGACAGGACAAATCGCGACGCACTGTGGCTCTTCGTGAAAACCGACACACCCTGTACACAGTGCAGGGTCAATGACGTAGATCCCCTCGCCTTCGCTGATTGCCTCGTTGGGACAATCCTCGACGCAGGCGGCGCAGGCGATGCACTCGTACGCGATCATCAGAGCCATCGTCTCTAAGCCCCAATGGGTTGCTCTTCAACAATCGGCGCTTGCATGATCTCGGCAACGTTCTTGATGAATTCGGACTCGAGTTTCTTCCGTTGACCCTTGATGATCGCATCATAAATTCGTTTCAGGTTGCCGGTGGCGTCGCACGTAATCTCGTAGCGGACGCGGCTCTTCTCCGGGCCCAGATCCTCCAGGTCCAGAATCATTTCAATCCGGGTCGCACCTTCACTGTCAACCAGTTTAGCGGCCCGGGCCAGGCCGGCTCCCGGGGTGGCGACGCCCTCGGCAACCAGGCGCACCGGGGACGCCCGCTCCGTCACGCCCAGAGACAGGTTGTTGTCAAGAGGCAGCAAACCCAGTTTCAGCACGACCCCGACGTTGACGTTGTCGTCATCTATCACGTCCACCCGGCTCACTGTGGGAAAGGCCCAGGCCAATCTGTCGATCCGGCTGAAGAGTCCAAACACCTCACCCGCCGGCTTGTCACACAGAAAACTATTCTTGATCGAAATCATGAGGACCCTTCTTCCCACCATTTCGGGATGTTCAAGTCGGTCAGAATGATATCGGCCGCGATTACCCCGGGACCTCCGATGATCCCGCCTCCAGGGTGCATGCACGCCCCGGCGAGATACAGACCTTTGATCGGCGTGCGGAACTGAGCCAACTCGGGAAGGGGTCGAAAGTGCTCCATCTGTGCAAAGTGCATTCGGCCCATGAAGACCCCTCCCTGATCCATGTTGATCATTCGGTTCTCTATGTCGGCCGGCGTCTGTGGAACGGCTTTCAGGATGTTCTGCTCGGTCAGGTTGGGAGCGTACTCGCGAAATTTGGCAATACAGCGCCGGGCGTACTCATCCTTGACGTCCTCCCAGTGGGCTCCTTTGATCCGCTTGGGGACCAGCTGCCAGAGGAAAGCGGTGTGAAAGCCATCCGGGGCCTGAGAGGGATCAAACAAGGTGGGAATGCTCGCGATGAAGGCGAGCTTGGTTGGAAGTTGTCCCATTCGTATCTCGGCCAGGAGCCCTGTATAATCCTCCGCGCTCTCAAACCCGATATTCAAACGAAACGCCCGGTTGACGTCTTCGTAGCCCTCCCGGGTTTCGAACTTTGGCGCCTCCCGCAGCGCCATGTGGACGCTGAATACCGAGAACTCATCGAGGCGAAAATTTTCGACCTGACGGACAAACTCGGCATCCAGTTGTTCCCTGCCCACCAGTTTCAAAAATGTCTGCTTGAGGTCGACGGTGCTGACCACCATCGGAGCAAAGTACTGCTGGCCGGTGTTTGTCTCCACACCGACCGCACGGCCATCCTCAACCAGAATTTTCTCCACGTGGGTGAACGATTTCGCATCCCCTCCGTTTCTTATGAGCGCCCGCCACATGGCGTGAGCGGGGGCGTGCGATCCGCTCAGGGCAATCATGGAATGCTCGACCTGGCTCACCACCAGGGGCACGACCGCGCCCAGGCCGCCGTAGTCCGGCAGGATTCCGCGGGGGATTGGGAGTTGGTGGAGTATCGTGGCTTTGACAGTATCATTTTCGAACCACTCGTCGACCACTTCCAGGGGCGACATCCGACCGATCCGCAGCCACTCCATCCCCTCCGGCGACCCTTCCAGTACGAGCAGCTGCTCGGAGGGCGGCGACGGTGGACTATAGAGCGCCGGTACGATGACGGTGGAAATAAACTCGCCGTAGTTGTCACGGATTTCCCGCCACTTCCCGGCATCCTTTTCGGAAAAGCGGGCGATGCTATCGCAGGTTTTGTCCACATCGTCGTAGATACACAGCGAACGGCCATCGGGAAGGATCGTGCCGACCTGCACCGGGGGGCGGTAATAGCGGGCGTTGAACTCTTGCAGTTCGAGATCCTCGTAAGCCGGCATGATGTTGATGGTGTCGTGGAAATAGGAGTGCAGATTGTGCATGAAACCCGAGATGGTGATCTCTTCCGTGCTGAGCCCGCCCCCGGCCTCCAGGCGCCGCTCGAACACGACCACGTCGAGCCCGGCCTTGGCCAGGTAGTTGCCCAGTATCAGACCATTGTGACCCGAGCCAATAATTAAAACGTCGTGCTCATCGTTTTTATGGACCATACCCGTATTCACTGACTTCTCTGCCTCAACAGGCGATCCCCTTGTCGGGCCTTCTCCTCCCATCGCACCCCCCTTCGTCCCCAGCGGCGGCGGTCAACGTGCCCAATCGTGTAATCATGAGGCAGACAGGCCGATGGCGCTGAAGGTCAACAGAGGGAATAACATTCCCCGGCGCCACTCGACCTTTGGCGCCGCCCGAAGGCGCGCCCCGATTGATTCGCTGATCGATAGACGAGAAATGCAACTGACCGAATCGGGTCCGAGGTCCTATCATCCAGAATCTCTCAAATAACCGCCGCCTACTCACAAGACCGGCTCAGAAAAGTCTCCCTTGATCTTGTGGGGCATCCGGTGCGAGTCACATTTGGGACCCTGGCCCCTGGAGGGCATTCCCATTGCGGTACTCAGGGATCCACCGGAGTTCGCGACCGGTCCTCTCCTCCTACACCCTCCTTATGAGCAACGATACGTAACATGATCTCGTTCGTCCCGAATAGAATCCATGATCTGGATCATGTTTTCTGGGGTTTTCGCTTTGGGTTGATCCAACCTTCGCCAGAGTCTTGGACAACATGATACTCAGTCCCGACCGGCCCTCGTCCATGAGGGCGTTGAGCGTCCTAAGCCGATGAGAAAAGCGGATTCCTTCTCCAGGGGTTCCCGAACCCGCTCTTCCAACAGGATCGCGAGATGGCGGCATGTGAAGACCCCGGTTCGGGGAAGCCGTCCCGGTCAAGAATCTCCCTGAGATGGAATCCGATCCGCCGTGCGTAGCGGGCGACGAGGTAAGAACCGGGGGGCAAGTAACGTCGGCGAGGGCAATCAAAACTGGGAAAAAGGCCTAGGAGATTTCCGGAACCGCTAAAACCAGCTGTGATGGGCCCTGGACACGGTCCTGCCAATCTGAGATTGGAACGCGAGGAGGACGAGTGTATAATTTTGGGTGAATTCAAGGTTGAATTCTGAAATTCTGGATCAGTCGGAGCGGGTCCGTAGGGTTAGGCCGCTTGTTCATACTTCCGTTGCGAGATTCGGCAGAGTAACCACCGAAAGGAGGGGGCCATGGGAGCAAAGGTTCTTGGCGGGCGTGAAGTAGTAAGGGTGGGCGTCGTCCAAGCATCCTCAGTCTTCATGAACAAGAAAGGCTGCCTGGAGAAGGCTTGCGACAAGATCAGCGAGGCGGGAAAAGAAGGTGCGGAGCTCATCGTTTTCCCCGAAACCTGGATCCCGACCTACCCGTACTGGACCATGGGCTGGGACACAAGTGCGGTGGGTTTTCATGATGTCAAAGCAGACCTCCAGGACAATTCTCTGGTGGTCGGCAGCGAGGATACCGAAGTCTTGGGGAAGGCCGCCCGAGACGCCGGCGCCTATGTAGTCATGGGCTGCAACGAACTCGACGACCGGGTCGGCAGCCGCACCCTCTACAACTCGCTGCTCTACCTGGACAAGAGCGGTCGGGTCATGGGCCGCCACCGCAAGCTAATCCCCTCTTACATTGAGCGGATCTGGTGGGGTCGAGGGGACGCCCGCGATCTGAAGGTCTTCGACACAGAGATCGGTCGCCTCGGCGGCCTGATCTGCTGGGAGAATCATATCATCAACGTCACGGCCTGGTTCGTGGCGCAGGGTGTAGACATCCACGTAGCCGTCTGGCCGGGACTTTGGAACTGCGGCGCCATCGGCGGGGAGTCCTTCATCTATGCCGGTCACGATATCAACAAGTGCGACCTGATCCCAGCAACGCGGGAGCGGGCTTTCGCCGGTCAATGCTATGTCCTTTCGGCCAACAACATCCTGCGCATGGACGAAATACCGGGCGACTTTCCCTTCAAGGATAAGATGACCTACGGCGGACCGGGACAAGGGAAATTCGTGGGGTGGGCCTGCGGTGGCAGTCACATCGTGGCGCCGACGTCGGAATACATGGTGCCTCCCACCTTCGACGAAGAGACCATCCTCTACGCCGATCTTCGGGCGAAATACATCAAGGTGGTGAAGTCGGTCTTCGATGCGTTGGGCCACTATGCCCGCTGGGACCTGGTCAGTCTGACTACCCCACCGCAGCCTTACGAGCCGGTCACGCCAGCCCCCCTAATGGCTCCTGCGGGTGACTTGCGGGTGCGGGTTGTCGAGAAAGTGGCCAAGGAGTTCCAGCTGGAGCCTGAAAAGGTGGACGAGGTTATCCGGAGTGTCGCTTGAACCGGCCGGTCTGAACAACCCGGCCGCAGGAGGCGATCGTCTGGCCTGCCCTGTAGGGTTGCACCGCTATTTGTGTTAGCCCGGGGGTCGTTGTCCGGGGCTTCTGCGCTCGACGCAAAGGGTCCGTTCGCCCAGGCATGAAAGCATGGCCCGCACAGTGCGTGCTGTGAACTCTGCTCCGTTGCCCGACTGGAGGATTCCCGCCCCTTAAATAAGGCGCCGGGGAAGGCCGCCTCGGCCCGTCTCCGTCTTCCCGCCCCGGAATGGACAAACCCCTGGCAGATCCAACGGCCTGCCCCCATTGAGGGAGACAGCCCCGAGGACAACGCGCCGGGGAGTCACGGCATCTCCTCTTTGTTTCCACGATTTTAGGAGGATTCCAAATCCTCGGCGGGATTACCGTTCGAGTGGACGCTGAGGGGGAGATTCACCGGGTCGGGTTTTCGGCGGGTCTGTGTGGGTTCAAGCTGGATGCGGGTTGCGGGCATAGCCGCCCATTTGTCAATCGGTTAAGGGAAACGGACGGATGAGATTGAGTGACACCGGCCAACACGCCTTGACCGCTGGGATACTCCGGAATTACTTCCCGTTTTGCTCCCGTCTCACACCACGCCAACTTTTTCAGGTATCCTAGGAGAAGGGGTGTCGGCCCGCCAGGGAAGGTGTCACCGGGGCTGCCAAGACCAAGTGTGATCGCGCCCGAACCCAGTCATGGCGGCCCCAGTTTGGAACGCCAGGGCGGCCACCGCATAACTTGGGGCGAAAGTAAAGTTGAATTCCGAACTACCGCTAATAGCAAAAAGCTGACCTGCTGGTGAATGATCTGCGTCAGCCACCCAAAAAGGAACGAAGATCATACCTCTAAACCATAACGGGCCGATGCGTCTATCCTCAGTCGCCGCCAAGGGATTACTAAATAAAAAGACCCTCTTTTCCGCTGTCCTAGCCGTTTGCCTATATCTTCTCCTTGAGACATCATCCTTTTACGTGCTTCTCTATCTCAGGCAGACCCGAGACCTCCCTTACTCCCCTTTGCGCGTGGCCTCGATTTCTGAGAAACATTCTAAAATACTCACGCTCCTTCTACAGAAAAAGTCAACTTATCTCATCTATAGTTCCACCCTCGGCTGGACCATCAAGGAAAATGGATCCTCCTCTCCTTATAGGGCCAATTCACAGGGCATACGGGCGAACCGCGAATGTCCTCCGTTTATCTTCTTTTGGTGATTCCTTTACGCATGGCGATGATGTTAGAAATGAAGATACCTGGCAAGAAGTCATGAACCGCTCTGGTCCGAACCTAGAAGTTCTCAACTTCGGTGTACCCGGCTTTGGTCTGGATCAGGCTTTCCTCCGCTACCAACATGATGGAATCGCGTACCATTCACACATCATACTCATCGGATTCATGCCCGCAAATATTGCCCGGAACGTCAGCGTTTTCCGCCCATTTCTTTCCCTCCGCACGGGTCTACCCCTTACAAAACCATATTTTACCCTGGACGGAAACGACTTGGTATTGAATCACAATCCCATTCAGGAATTGTCCCAATATAAGGAAGTTCTAG
>JBHIBA010000015.1:0-32791 GCA_046758845.1 Nitrospinota bacterium | reverse complement strand
CATCTTCGCGTCATCGATGAGGGTGTGAACGAGCTGCATGTTGGCCCCTTTCGACATCTGATTCATGGCGGCCGTGGCCTTGGCGATCGCCGCCTCTGCGTCTTTGAAGCTGGCGGGGCATCCAAAGGCCTGCGACACCGAAGGGAGCCCAAAGGCCAACAGCGCGGCGATAGCAATTCCTACGATCATCTGACGTTTCATGTCATTCCCCCCTTATGATGAAAAGGTTGGTCAACCGGATTGGCTGACACCCTCGGCTCTCTGGACAACTTCTAGCACCCTTTCGAAGCGCTGAGAGAAGCCCAAGGAACCATTGAAGGCGATGGCGGCCAGATTGAACGGCAATCGCCGGGGCCGAGGAGTAGGGCAACTAGAGCCACATTATTTCATGGTTCCGATGAAAACTGAGGATGAAGTGCACCCTCCGCTTGTGCCTTCGTCTGGGGATTCGTGGTAAGAGGCGAAGGGAATTTCCAACGCGCCCAACAGCAGCAAGAGAACAAGGGCGCCGAGAATGATCTTCATTCCTGATTTCCCCCCATTCGAAGATGCGAGCGGGCGGCTGAGGCGCGACTAGCCGTCATCCGCTGGCGTCAGTTATTCTGAACGGTGGAGGAGTCTGCCGCTCCTCGTTTTCATGATGGAACCAAGATACCACAGGATTACGGACTTCGTCGAGAGGCCGGGCGTCTTTTTGCCCGGCCGGCGTGACGCATCCGGGTCCCGCGGAGGCAAACTCCGGGGTCGGAAGCGCCTCGGGGCCTACCGGGACCGGAAAGCCGGCATCACGCGGGCGGCAAAAAACTCCATCTGGTTCAGGAAAGCCCGGACGGAATTCACGCCGAACATGATCCCCGCGAGGTGAGTCACACCGGCTTCTCGGTAGACCCCGATCCGGTCGATCACCTGCTCGGCAGTCCCGACGAGGTTGTTGGCGCCGATGTCGGCCAGGCGCTGGTCCTTCAGCGTGGATTTCCGAAGAGACTGAAGATGGTGCCAGAGCTGGGAGGCAAGGAAGGTTCGACGGGCCTGGGGCTCGGTCTTGGCCAGGGTGACGCCCAACTGGGGGGCAATGTCGATCCTGCGAAAGCTCCTCCCCGCCCTCTTTGCCGCCCGCGCCATTCGTTTGACGCGGTCTGCGACCTCTTGGGGGGTCAGGATGGCCGGAAACCAGCCGTCGGCGAAACGCGCGGCCCGCTCCACCCCCTCCCAGGAGTTCCCGCCGATGTAGATGGGTAGGTTTTTTTGTATGGGCTTGGGGTACATCTCGACGTTCCGGAAGCGGACATACCTGCCCTCAAAGGATGCCTTTCGTTTCCCCAGGAGTTCCCGGAGGGCGGCGATCCGTTCGTCCATCAGCTTCCCGCGGTGCGGAGCTTTTCCCGGATTGGCCGCCCGGAATTCCTCCCGGTAGGCGCCCAGTCCCACCCCGAGGATCACCCGCCCGCCCGAGCACACGTCCAGCGTCGCGGCCTGCTTGGCCAGGATGATGGGCTCCCGAACCGGCAGGACGGCCACGCCGGTCGCCAGCTTGATGCGCTTGGTGGCCGCCGCCACGAACGACAGCAGGACGAACGGCTCGTAGAAGCGGGGAGGCTTCGGCCACATCCGGGCCACGTAGTTCTGCGTCGTGATGTGGTCGTTTGGCCAGACGGCCTCGTATCCCATGGACTCGGCTTCGGTGGAGATGCGCACGATCTGTCTGGGGTCGGCGAAGGGATAGGGGTAGATCAGACCTTCCATGCAACTGGGGACGGCAACGCTGAAACGCATCGGCGGGTCTCCGAGGCAAAGGGACGATGGGGGGATGCCCAAAGAGCCTGGATGAAAATGGAGACGATGCGCCCATCTTATTGGCTGGCACGCCGGTCATCAAGACATCGGAACAGCGGTCCTTGCGCCTTTCGCCCGGCGGGGAATTATGTAAGGATGTATTCGTTCTTCTTAGTGTGTGTCGGCCTGGGTTAATCGTTTCTGCCCGTTGAACGGAAAGGGAAGTGACCTTCCAGCTATCCAGCCGTCTGTGGGTCTATACGAATTACGACTGCAACCTTTCGTGCACTTACTGCGTTGCCAAATCTCATCCGAAGGCCGAGCCCAGGGCCATGGAGCTCGAGGCCTTCCGAAAGCTGCTGGATGAGGCGATCCCGCTGGGTTTTGACGAGCTCTGCTTGACGGGAGGCGAACCCTTCATCCATCCCCTCATCTTCGGGTTTTTGGACTACGCCCTCCCGCGGATTCCCACGACGATCCTGACCAACGCCACCCTCTTTACGCCCCGCCGCCTGAAGATCCTCGCAGGCCTCCCCCGCGACAACCTGACCCTCCAGGTCAGCGTGGACAGCGCCAACCCGCAGATGAACGACCTCTACCGCGGACCGGGGAGTTGGCATCGGACGATGCAGGGCTTTGACTTCCTGTTGAGGGAAGGAATCCAGGTCCGAGTCGGAGGAACGGCCACCCCCGAGACGGATGGGCAGGATTCAGCTCTCGAGGACTTCTTTTCGTTCAAGGGTCTCGGCAGGGAAGAAGTGTTCGTCCGCCCTCTGATCAAAAGGGGCTTCTCCACGCAGGGGAGAGAGATGTGGATGGAACGGGTGCTTCCCGAGGTCTGCGTGGACCGCGACGGCGTCTATTGGCATCCCCTCTCCACGGACCCGGATTTTCGGGTCACGACGGAGATCTTTCCATTCTCCCGGGCGGTCGGCTTGATTCGGGAAGAGATGGAACGGAGAGAGCGGGAGGGGATTCAGTGCTTGCCTTATCAGTGAGCGTGATCTCCCGGCTCCGGTCGGAGCCGCTCTGGCCCCGCCAGTCAGAGCCTTTCTTTGAAAGGGAGGGATACGTCCTGGCCCCGCTTTCGTTTTCTGCGGGGGCGCTTTTTGTAAGGCGCCCCCCCGGCCTTTTCCTGGGGGGCCTTTTTGGGCACTTGCGTGCCGGCCGGACTGCGGCTGGAGGCGCGTACGCTTAAGCCGGGCGTCTTTGGCGCACACCTTCCGAGAGGTGATTCACCAGGCACGCAAGTGCGAAAACCTGATGCTGTGCGTCCCGGCCCCCCAGACCCCCCGGAAAACTTTTGACGGCCCGGCATTGCATGGCCGGGCTTGCTTGGGCTGGGCGTGGGTTTGGCGGGGGTGTATGTCTGAGGCCCTTCGATGGCTTCCTTCTTTGCCCGGATGCCCGCCGGTCGTAGGGGAGGGCCGAGGGTCGATGACACTGCGCCCTCCCTGGGGGCGTGCAAGAGCCTGCCCTGAGCGAAGCCGAAGGGGACCCCGCTACGCAGCATGGTGCCAACCAGCCGTTTTTAGGCGAAAGAGGGGCCCCCCAGGGAATCCGGGCTTTCATCCCCTTCGAGGAAGTGGCGGCTAGACCCGACTTCTGCCACACGAGGAGTCCGATTTGCGTGATCGCCTCAGTGGCGATAAGTAGTGGAGAGGGTAGATCTTCACCGATTTTGGCCCCAATGGAAGGACCGGACTCGGGTGCCCCGACTGCCGCTCGGTGGTGCGGGGGGTCCGAGTTTCTGCGTGGTGTGGCCGCTGGCAAATGAAAAAAGTTGGTGTCCATCTGGTATTTATTAATGACGGAGAAAGGTAATCAATGGAAATTGCTGAGTCTGCCGTGTCTGTGGCCGGAGGCGGAGAACCCATCGCCCCGGAGCCAGTGAACCCCTTCGCGAGGCTTGGGATTTCCGCCCGTCTCGTCCGGGCCACTGAAGAGCTGGGGTGGCAAACACCGACCCCCATTCAGCTTGAGGCGATTCCCGCCGCCCTGTCAGGCCGGGACCTGATCGGCTGCGCCCAAACGGGGACGGGCAAGACGGGAGTCTTCGCCCTCACGATCTTGGAGAAGCTGGAAAAGGGGAAAGGGCCGCGCGCCCTGATCCTGACGCCCACGAGGGAGTTGGCGATCCAGGTGGCGGAGCATTTCGAAGCCCTGGGCAGATTCACCCGGGTCAAGGTCGCACTCGTCTACGGCGGGGCGAGGATCGATACTCAGACCCGGCGCCTGAAATCCGGCGTGGATGCCGTCGTGGCCACACCGGGACGTCTCCTGGACCACATGAGGCGAAAGAACGTCCATTTCCGGCATCTACAGTTCCTCGTCCTGGACGAAGCGGACCGCATGCTGGACATGGGTTTCGCGCCGGACATCCGAAGAATCCTGACCTTCCTCCGCCGCAAACGCCAGTCCATGCTGTTCTCCGCGACGATGCCGCGGGAGATCCGGGCCTTGGCCGGCGCGGCCCTCACCGATCCGGTCACCATCGAGGTCGGCAAGAGGGCGGCGCCCGCCGAGGGTATCGAACACATGGCCTACCCCGTCTCCCGGTCCCGCAAGCTGGACCTCCTGCTCCGCATCCTGCGGAAACGGGAGTACGACAGGCTGCTCCTTTTCGCCCGGACCCGGCAGGATGTAGACCTTTTGGCCCAGGTGCTCGGCCGGGAGGGGTTCTCCATCGACCTGATTCATTCCGACCGCCGCCAGCGAGAGCGGGAGAGCGCCCTGTCCAAGTTCCGCCAAGGCAACACCCGCATCCTGGTGGCCACGGACATCGCCGCCCGGGGACTGGACATCGAGGGGATCACGTATGTGATCAATTACAACGTCCCGGAAAACCCCGAGGATTACATCCACCGCATCGGCCGGACCGCCCGGGGCGAGGCCAGCGGTTGGGCGATCACACTGGTCACTTTGGATGAAGACCGCATGCTGGGGGCCATCGAGGGTTTCATGGGGAAGGGAATCCGCAAGTGCCGCGAAGAAGACTTCGATTATGGGGATTTCGCTTACATCCTGGACCTGGAAATGAGCCGGCCTACGCCCGCACGCCCCTCGTCCCGAGGCGGAGGGCGTTCGTTTCGCCGCCGCCGATAACGGGCCAGATTTCCCAGGGGGGCTTTTTTGTAAAACCGCCCCCCTGGACCCCCTGAAAAACTTTCTTTTCGCGATAAAGGGCCGCCCCTCCGGGGACGGCCCTTTATCGCATAAAACTAGCCCCCTGGCCGGATCCTGCGGCTGCCGAGGGCAGACGGGCCACAAAAAAAGGGAGCGGTGAGCACCGCTCCCTTTTGGCTTTCTTTTGCCGGATCTATTCGTCCGGCCTACGGGCAGGAACCCGTCTCTCCTACCGCATCAGGCGAGCACCCATCCAGTCATCTGCGGCCCGCGACTAGATGGGCGGTGTAAAGGCAGTTTCAGGACCCTCTTCATGACTCCTCACCCGAATTTCGCGGAATTCCCGGGCAATTCCAAACCTACCCGGCCCCTCCTTCTATTTTGATTATGCTGTCCCGGTACCCGGGAGTCAAGAGGAAAATCGGTAGTGGGTCAGTTTGGGACGGATTAAACCCCGTACGCAGCTTCGCCCAAGGCTTTTCCATCATTTGGTGGAGCCCCGATCTCCGCGGAGCCTGCACTGAGCCAAGCGAATGTGCTTAAATCGTGGCTACAACGGAGGAAGGCAGGGGTCAGTTCGGGGGGTGTTCGCAGCCCTTCGAGGTCTCTTGCCGTGGATGGGCCGTCCAGCGGGCGCCTATTCGGCCTGGTTGTCGCGGTACTCCTCCAGCCACGCCATTTGAATGGATTCGAGGAGCCCTTCGTTGGAGGCCTTCGGGTCATCGTCGAAGTCCTCGAGTTCGGCCACCCATTTGTGGAGGTCGGTGAAGCGAACGGTGAGGGGGTCCAAATCCGGAAACTGCTGGGAAAGCTGGACTCCGATCTCTTCGGTGTCGTGCCAACCCAATTTCATCAGTGATGATGCCCTCCGATAATCCCCGGGGCATTCCGGGTGTGTTTGGGGATCTCGACCATCAATTCGCCGTCCTCTTCTCCCTGCCCGTTCGCCCCGATGATGCATTGGCAACTGAGGCGGCTGGTCAGCGTGACGCCCTCGGCCTCATCTAGCTGGTCTTCTTCCTCCTCGGTGGCTTCGGGAAGATGCCCCATGCCCTTCTTGACGATGACGTGGCAAGTGCTGCACGCGCAGAATCCGCCGCAGTTGCTCTCGATGAAGATGTCGTTGTTGTGCGCGAGCTCCAGGATCGAGATGTCGCCCTCTGTCTCAACGCTTACGTTGTCGGGGTAGAAGGTTACCTTATACATGTGCTTTCACCCCCTTAGGGTGTGTCTGCGCCGCCGCGCCACAGCGGGATCATTCTTTGAGGAACTCTTCCACCCTGTGGTCTTTGACGGCGGCTTGGAGAGTGTTGTCCATGAGCACCTCGGCCAGGTGCTGAGTGGCCTCGTTCAACCGGTCCAAGCGGGATTGAATGACGCCCCGGTCATCGCCTTTGACGGCGTCCCGCAAGGCAACGAGGGCCTCCTCGATGCCCTTCTTTTCACTCTCGCTGATGAGCTCCGCCCCTTGGGCCAACCCCTTTTCGGCCGCCCGCAGGACGGTTTCGGCCTCGGTCCGCGCCTCGATGAGCAGCCGGGCCTGCAGGTCGGTCTCCGCAGAATCAAACGACCTGCGGATCATCCGCTCCACTTCCTCGTCGGTGAGGCCGTAAGACGGTTTGACCTCGACCGACTGGACGTTCCCCGTTCTCTGCTCCCTCGCGGAGACGTTCAGAAGCCCGTTCGCGTCGATGAGAAACGCCACCTCGATGCGGGGCAATCCGGCCGCAATCGGCTCGATCCCCTTGAGCTGAAACCGGGCGAGGCTTCGGTTGTCCGCCGCCAGCTCCCGCTCGCCCTGGACCACGTGGATGTCCACGGAGGTCTGCCCGTCCACGTAGGTCGTGAACACCTCGTGGGCGCTGGTGGGGATGGTGCTGTTTCGGGGGATCAATACGCTGCTCACCCCGCCCATCACTTCGATCCCAAGAGAGAGCGGTGTGACATCCAGCAGGAGCATGTCCTGGACGGCCCCGGCCAGGATGCCGGCCTGAATGGCGGCCCCCCGGGCGACCACCTCCCGCGGATTGAGCTCGGTATGGGGGACTTTGTCGAACAAGGCTTTCACCTTCCGCCGCACCAGGGGGATGAGCGTCGAGCCGCCGACGAGGATCACCTCGTCCAGCTCCTTGGCCGAGAGGCCCGCGTCCTTCAGGGCCTGGCGGCAAGGCCCAATCGTCCGATCCACCACTGGCTCGATGAGGGATTCGAAGGTTTTCCCGTCCAGCCTCTCGCGGAACGTCCTCCCGCCCGGCAGGGGCAGGGAAACCTCTGCGTCGTCTTCCACCGAAAGCCGGATCTTGGCTCTCTCGACGGCGTCTTTGAGGGCCTGAAGGGTGGTGCGGCTCTCGTTCAGCGAGACCCCCGCCGCCTTTTCCACGGCCGGGCGGAAGTGCTCGATCACCAGGTAGTCGATGTCGTCCCCGCCCAGGCGCGTGTCTCCGCAGGTCGCGAGCACCTCGAAGATCCCTTCGTGCAGCTTCAGGATGGAGATGTCGAACGTCCCGCCCCCGAAGTCGTAGACGGCGATCAGGCCCTCCTTCTTGCGGTCCAGTCCATAGGCCAGGGAAGCGGCGGTCGGCTCGTTGACGATGCGGAGCACTTCAAGACCGGCGATTTTCCCCGCGTCCTTTGTGGATTGCCTCTCGCTGTCGTTGAAGTAGGCCGGGACGGTGATGACTGCCTTTTGGGTTTCTTTGCCCAGGTGCCTTTCCGCCCGCTGCTTGAGCTCCCGCAGGATGAGCGCCGAAAGCTCGGGGGGGGTGTACTCGGCGTCGCCAACCCGAACGCGGATGACGGTGCTCCCGTCCGGGGACACTTCGAAGGGGAGGAAGTGCAGGTCCTCCCGCACGTCCTCCAAGGATTTCCCCATGAATCTCTTGACGGAGTAAATGGTCCGGTCCGCCCGGGCGATGGCTTCCCTCCGGGCCGGTTCGCCCACGGCGACGCCCGATTCGGTGAATCCGACCACCGAGGGAAGAACGACCGTTCCGTCCTCTCCCGCAATGACCCTGGGCTCCCCGCCGTCCATGTAGGCGACCACGCTCTTGGTCGTCCCCAGGTCGATCCCGATGACGGGCTCCCGCTCGCTTGGGTCTTTCGGGCTCTTGATGTTTACGTAAGGCAACCAAGGGCCTCCGTGATGTCTCTGACGGCGTTCTGGATGTACTTGCGCTGAGAGAGCAGCGCCCTCAATTCTTCGAGGAGCTCCGCCGTGTCTTCGCGCGCATCCGATGCTGCGTCCCAGCGGCGGAATAGCTCCTCCAGCGCCGCCCGCAGGGCCGCGTCCTTCTCCTCGAAGGTCCGTCTGTCGTTTTCCAGCTCGGTCGCAAGGCTTTTCGCCCTCTCCCCCTGACTTATCGTCCGAAATTCCTGCAGCCGCTCGTTGAACTCGAAAACCTCTTCCAGCAACTCGTGCGGGGGGGAAGCGGAAATTTCCTTGTCCGACCCCTGGAACAGCCTCACCAGATACTCGGCCCGCGCGAACGGCTCCCGCAGGGCCCGGTAGGCCTGATTCAGCGTGGCCGAGTTCTCCAGGCTGAGCCCCTGTTCGTACTCGCCGGAGTTATGGTAGTAGTCCGGGTGAAACTTGCGGCTCAAGGCGTAGAAGCGGCGCTGCAGGTCGTTCAGGTCGATTTGAAGCCGCCGCTGGAGCCCCATGAACTGGAAATAGTCCATTCCCGGCCCGGCGGGCTGAATCTTGGCGCAGTGTTCGCAAAAGGGTCCGGCGGTGCTTTCGTTCTCGCAATACCAGCAGAGGTTCTTGGCGGGTTTCGCCGAAGAAGCCCCCGCCGCCCTTTCCATTTTTTTCGCCTCTTTGGGGGTTTCCGGGTTCAATCCGGCCCAAAAATCAAGGGTCTCTCCGGGGGCGACGGAATACCCCATCCGGGAAAGACCCCCGTCTGCATTGACGCGATCTGCCTGTCCCGCCCAAGGGGGGGATCAGGCCGTGAAGGAACTGCCGCAGCCGCACGTCCGTTTGGCGTTCGGGTTCTCAAACCGGAAGCCGCCGCCCATCATGGAGTCCTCGTACGTCAGGGTCGTACCACTGAGGTAAAGAAGGCTCTTCGCATCCACGACGACCTTGACCCCGTCCATCTCGAAGACCTTGTCCTTTTCCTTGATCTCCGAGTCAAACCCCAGCGTGTAGGAGAGGCCTGAGCATCCTCCGCCCTGAATGCCAACCCGCAGGGCGTAATCCTTCAGGTTCTGCTCCTCCTGAAGCTTCTGGACCTGCTTGATTGCCTCCTCCGTTACCGTGATCATCCTCTTCTCCCCGTTGAATGACTGAGAACTCACTTCGCTTCAGCCGGAGCGGCGGCCGCCTCTTTGGCCTGTTTCGCTTTGTAGTCCTTGACGGCGGCATGAACGGCGTCCTCCGCCAGGACCGAACAGTGGATCTTCACGGGCGGCAGGCTCAACTCTTGCACGATCAGGGTGTTTTTGATCTCCAATGCCTCGTCGGGGGTCTTTCCCTTCATCAGCTCGGTGGCCAGACTCGAACTGGCGATGGCGCTGCCGCAGCCGAACGTCTTGAATTTGGCGTCTTCGATCACGCCCTGTTCGTTAACCTTGATCTGGAGCTTCATCACGTCGCCGCACTCGGGCGCGCCGGCGAGCCCCGTCCCCACGTCCGGGCTTGCCTTGTCCAGACTCCCCAGATTGCGCGGGTTATTGAAGTGGTCGATGACCCTGTCACTGTAAACCATTGTGTGACTCCTTTATGCCCATCCTTACCGTTCACCCCATTCGATGGCGCTCAGGTCGATCCCTTCTTTGGCCATCTCGTAGAGCGGGCTCATCTCGCGCAGGCGGTCCACCACCTCCACGACGCGCCCGATGGTATAGTCCACTTCTTCCTCCGTGTTGAACCGTCCGAGCCCGAAACGCAGGGAGGAATGCGCCAGCTCGTCCCCGCGGCCGATGCCTTTGAGGACGTAGGACGGTTCCAGCGTAGCCGAGGTACAGGCCGAACCCGAGGAGATGGCGATGTCGTTGAGTCCCATCAGCATCGACTCACCTTCCACGTAGGCGAAGCTCAGGTTCAGCGAGTGAGGAAGCCGCTCCGTCGGATGTCCGTTCAGGTGGACTTCGTCCAGCCGCTCGCTGATTCCGTTGTGGAGCTTGTCCCGGAGCCCCCTCAGCCGCTCGGCCTCTTCGTCCATTTCCTCGCCACAGATCTCACAGGCCTTGCCCAGGCCGACGATGCCCGTCACGTTGAGCGTGCCCGAGCGCATGCCGCGCTCATGGCCGCCCCCGTCGATGATGGGGGCCAGCCGGACGCGGGGCTTCTTGCGCCGGACGTAAAGGGCCCCCACTCCCTTCGGGCCGTAAATCTTGTGAGCCGATAGGGAGAGCAGGTCGATGTTCATGGCCTGCACGTCCACGGGGATTTTCCCGACGCCCTGGACGGCGTCCGTATGGAAGAGGATCCCCCGCTCCTTGGCCAGAGCGCCGATCTGGGCGATGGGGTTGATGGTTCCGATCTCGTTGTTCGCCAGCATGATGGAGATCAGGATGGTCTTGTCCGTGATGTGCTCTTCGACCTCCTCCAGCAGGGTCCGCCCGTACTCATCGGACTCGAGGAAGGTCACCTCGAATCCATGACGCTCCAGGGCCTTGGCGCTGTCCAGGATGGCCTTGTGCTCGATCCTGCTGGTGATGATGTGGTTTCCCTTCTCCTTGTAGATCTCGGCTACGCCTTTGAGCGCGAGGTTGTCGGACTCCGTGGCTCCGCTGGTGAAGATGATCTCCTTGGGGTCGGCGTTGATCAGCGCGGCCACCTTGGCGCGTGCCTCATCCACGCCCTCCTCGGCCCGCCAGCCGAAGGAGTGGTTGCGGCTGGCCGCGTTGCCGAAATCTTTCATAAAGTAGGGATTCATCTCTTCCAGCACCCGCGGGTCGACCGGGGTGGTCGCGTGGTTGTCTATGTAAATGGGCAGTTTCATCACTCAAACTCCAACAGGGGTTTGGCTCATCTCCGCCAGTGTGATGCTGTCCAGCACATCGAAGAGCCGTTTTTGGAGGCGTCGGATCGGGTCCCGCAAGGTGCATTTGTCGAATGCAACGCAAGGGTTCGAGCTGTCGTCGTCAAAGCAGCTCGCCATCCTCAAGGGACCCTCAAGAGCCAAAACCACATCGGCCACGCTGATCTCGCTTGCGTCGCGCGCCAGCGAATAGCCGCCGGTCGGGCCTGCATGGGAAATCACCAGCCCCTCCCGCGCCAAGGTCTGCATGGCCTTGGCCAGAAGTTCGACCGGAAGGCCGTATTGGCGGGCGATTTCCCGCACGTTGCTCACCTGCCCCCCCTCCATGGAGGCCAGGTGACAAAGCGCGATGATGGCGTAATCGGTTTTTCTCGTCAGGCTCAGCATGAGTTGAGAATCTTCTCGATCTTAAGTGCGACTAATTCTGTCGTATATAATGTAGTACGCCCTCTTCTCCGTGTCAAGTGGTTTGCGGCCCCGACCTTGCCCGAAAAAAACGCCATTTGTTCTCCTTGGCCGCGAGGGACCTTGCGTCCCCGGCGGTGGTCCGCCCCTACCCTCCAATCGCGCTCATCCCCCTGGCGGGCTGGACGAATTCCTTCTGTCCGATCAGGTGGCCGGGCGTTTTGGTCATCACGACCTCCGCCAGCCACTCCTTGATGTCCTCATCGTCCGCCCCGCCCCGCAGGAGCTCCTTGATGTTGTGCTCCACAGTGGAGAACAGGCAAGTCCGGATCATGCCGTCCGCCGTCAGGCGGATGCGGTTGCAGGTGGCGCAGAATGGTTCGGTCACCGTAGGGATGACGCCGACCTCTCCTTTGCCGTCCTTGTAACGGTACTTGGTGGCCGGGTCGTGGGGGTTGTCCCGGGCGAGCTCGAGCTCCCCGGCGCGCCCCAGACCCTCCAGGATGTTCCTGGCCGGCAGAACCTTCTTCATCTCCCACGCGTGCTGGGCGTCCAACGGCATGTACTCGATGAACCGGACGACGTACCCGGTCTCCCTCGCCCAGCGGCCGAAGTCTTCGAGTTCGTCGTGGTTGAAACCGTTGATGGCGACGGCGTTGATCTTGATGGGATGAAATCCGGCCTCGGCCGTGGCCTGGATGCCGTTGAGGGCTTTCTGGAACATGTCCCGCCGGGTGATCTCCAGGAATTTATGGGGCTTCAGGGTGTCCAGGCTGATGTTGATCCGCCGCAGGCCCGCCTCGTACAGCGGCCTGGCCAGCTGGGGCAGGAGCACCCCGTTGGTGGTCAGCGCCAGGTCCATGTCCGGCTGGATCTCGAGCATCATGCGAACCAGCCGGTCGAGCTGTTGTCGGAGAAGGGGCTCGCCGCCCGTGAGGTGATAGCTGTCGAAGCCGAGCTCGGTGGCGAGCCGCACAACCCGCGCTATTTCCTCGAATGAGAGGATCTCCTCTTTGGGGAGCCAGATCATCCCCTCTTCCGGCATGCAGTATTGACAGCGGAAATTACACTGGTCGGTGACGGAGATTCGCAGGTCCGTGTGGGCGCGGCCGTATGTGTCGTAAAGCGCCATGCTTTTTCACTTCCAACGGGAAAACCCGCTGCGACTCCCAAAGCGCCGCCCGGGATTTCCCGGAAACCGCCGGCCGGATGCCGCTGTGGTCGGCCTCAATCCTTTTCCAAAAAGGAAAAGGGGTGGCATTCGGAGGCAACGCCGACCCCTTCATCTAAATGCCCGGGCCTGCGTTCTCCTTTCCAAAAACGGGAGGCTGGAGGGTCACCCCTCCAACCCTGTCGGCCCTGGGGTCACGGCGATGGACCCTGCACCCTCGGGCTCGGAGAACGGAATCAGGTGTGTGAGTCAACTTATATCTTCACTATAAACTATACACCCGTTTCCCTTAGGGTCAAGGGGCGGGGTGGGCGGTAAATCGGCCAGGTGGTTTCGCATCGCTCCTTGTTTGGTCCCCGCGCGCCCAGCCCGCAGACGCGCCCGGGTGTTGCTTGACAAGCCCCGATCTCCGCTCGGGACGGCGTCCCGTCGCTCAGATCGGGGCTACTTTAGCTTTGGGGAACAGCGTTTTGGAAGGCCCGAGGCATCGGACCCGCCGGTTCGTTTCGTATAGAGCAGAGCCTTCGTTTGGCTCGTTGAAGGCTTGAAAAACCCGCCCTGGGCGTAGCCGTGATTTGAGCGAGGGTCAACGACCCGCGCGGAAATCGCGGCCCTCGGCCCCGTACGAAAACTGCGGCCCACCCAGATTTTGGCTTACTTGACAACCCCGAGAGCCGAAACTTAGAATCTCAGTCTTGGTGACCCCCTTATCGACCTCACTTCTCAGACCCCCATCATGCCGGCGCTGATTCTCAATGGAAAAGCAATCGGCCAGACCATCCGCGAGGAAATCAAGCGGGAGATCGACGAAATCGTCCAAATTGGGGACCCCCGTCCGAAGCTGGCTGTGGTCCTGGTGGGGGACGACCCCGCTTCCCAAATTTACATCAGAAACAAGCACCGCGCGTGCCAGGAGGTGGGCATCGAAACGGAAGACCATCTCCCCTCCGCCGATATCTCCCAGGACGCTCTCATCGACCTGGTCAGCCGGCTGAACGCCGACCCGACCGTCAATGGTATCCTGGTGCAGCTCCCGCTTCCGGAGCACATCGACGAGGCCGTTGTCCTAGAAAGGATCAGACCGGAAAAGGACGTGGACGGCTTTCACCCCTTCAACTTAGGAAAGCTTCTCCTCGGAGAGGGCGTCCTCGCTCCGGCGACCCCTTCCGGCGTCATCGCCATCCTGGACTCCGCCGGCATTGACGTTCAGGGGAAAAAGGTCACCATGGTCGGAAGGAGCCGGATCGTCGGCAAGCCGCTGGCGGCTCTGTTCGTCAACCGCTCGGCCACCGTCACCATCTGCCACAGCAAGACCCGCGACCTGAAAGAAGAGTGCCGCCGGGCCGACATCCTCGTCGCCGCAGTGGGCAAGCCTCGCGTCATCACCGGCGACTACGTCCGCGAGGGGGCCGTCGTGATCGACGTGGGGATCAACCGGGTGGACGGCAAGACGGTGGGCGATGTGGACTTCGAGGGGGTCGTCGAGAAGGCGGCGGCCGTCACCCCCGTCCCCGGCGGCGTCGGCCCGATGACGATCACCATGCTCCTGCGCAACACCCTGAAGGCCTGCCGGCTCCAGGCGCAGGGCGGGGGCCGCGGCGCTCCCTTACGGAGGCGGACCTGATGGCCGAGCCCGAGGTTTTGGAGCTGACGCACCGGCCGGTCTATACCGTTTCCGCCCTGACCCGTGAGATCCGAGAACGCCTGGAAGCGGGCTTTCCCGACGTATGGGTAGAAGGGGAGATCTCCAACTTTCGCCGGCCCGCGTCGGGTCACGCCTATTTCACGCTGAAGGACGACAAGGCCCAGCTCCGCGCGGTCTTGTTCAAGATGGTCCTCCTGCAGGTGCCCTTCGAGCTGGAAGACGGGCTGAAGGTCTTGGCGCGCGGCCGGATCACGCTCTACGAGCCCCGGGGCGAGTACCAGCTCAACGTGGAACACGTGGAGCCGATGGGCCGGGGTCCCCTGGAGCTGGCCTTTCAGCAAATCTGTCAGCGGCTCCAAAGGGAGGGGCTTTTCGACGAGGCCCGGAAGCGTCCGCTCCCTTATCTGCCGGAGCGGGTCGGAATCGTGACGTCCATCTCGGGGGCCGCCATCCGCGACCTCCTCCGGGGTCTCTATCAGCGCTTTCCCCGCCTCCAGGTCCTCATCGCCCCCGTGCGGGTTCAGGGGGAGGGCGCTGCGCAGGAGATCGCCCGGGCGGTGGGCGACCTCAATCGGCGGGGAAGCGTAGACGTGATCATCGTCGGGCGGGGCGGCGGATCCATCGAAGACCTGTGGGCGTTCAACGAGGAGCAGGTGGCGCGCGCCATCGCCGCTTCCCGGGCGCCGGTCATCAGCGCCGTCGGACACGAGATCGATTTCACCATCGCCGATTTCGTCGCCGACCTCCGCGCCCCGACGCCGACGGCGGCGGCCGAAATCGCCGTCCCGAAAGCCGAAGACCTCTCTCGGCGGATCCGGGAACTGGACGCGCGGATCGCCTCCAAAGCCGCCGCTCAATTGCGCGGGCTGCGCAGCGGGCTGTCTTCCCTCCTGGAGAGAAGGCCGTTCCGCCGCCCTCTGGCCGGGATTCACGAGAGCCAGCAGCAAGTGGATTTCCTGACGGAACGCCTGATCGGGGCTTGCCGGCGGGACCTCGCCGCGAGGCGAAGGGTCGCCCGGGCCGCCCTCCGGGAGCTCTTGGCCGCGTCGCCGAGAGCGAAGATCGCCCGGCTTCGGACCCGGACGGAGGGACTTCGGGACGCCCTCTTCCGCTCCGCCCACCACCGGCAGCGCCTGACGCGCGAGCGTTTCGCCTCCCTGGCGCACCGGTTGGAAGCCGGGAGTCCCCTGGCGGTGTTGGCGAGGGGATATTCAATCTGCCGTCGGTTGCCGGGATTGGAGGTCTTGAGAGAGGCGTCGGCCGCGTCGGCGGGAGACGACGTGAGGGTGGACCTGGGCAAGGGACACCTGTTGTGCGGCGTCCGGGAGGTCCGTGCCGAGGAGGGAGTCCTTGAGCGAGCCTAGCTTCGAGGAGGCATTGGCCCGCCTGGAGGCCATCGTCCAGGAGTTGGAGGAAGGGGAGGCGGAACTGGACCGAACCCTGTCTCTGTTTGAGGAAGGGGTGAAGCTCTCCAAGCTCTGCCACAAGCGCCTGGAGGCGGCTGAGAAAAAGATCGAAATTTTGGTGAAAAAGGAGGGGGGAAAGCTCGAGCGGCGCGAGATCGAGGAGCCGGAGGACGAGCTGAAATTCCCGGAGGACCCTCAGTAGGCTGGCCGGGGAATCTCATACGCTCGGGGGACGCAATGGGCACATTCGATCTGGACGCCTACATGCGGGGCAAGGCCGCCCTGGTGAACCGGCGGCTCGAGGAGCTCCTCGGCGCGCCCTCTGATGAGAACGGGCTCTATGCCGCCATGCGTTACAGCCTGCTCGCCGGTGGAAAGCGGCTGCGGCCCATTCTGGCCATGGCGGGCGCGGAAGCCGTCGGCGGGGACCCCGAACGCGTGCTTCCCTTTGCGGCCTCCCTGGAGTTCATCCACACCTACTCTCTTATCCATGACGACCTGCCGGCGATGGACGACAGCGATTTCCGTCGCGGAAGGCCCACTAGCCACAAGACGTTCGGGGAAGCGACGGCCATCCTGACGGGGGACGCCCTGTTGACCATGGCTTTTGAGGTCATGACCGCGTCCGAAGGGGCGGACGGACTGGATTCAGCCCTGGTCCGGAAAGTGGTTCGCGAGGTGGCCCGCGCCATCGGGGTGGACGGGATGATCGGCGGTCAGGCGGCCGACCTCCGGTTCATGGGAAAATCGGCCACCGCGAAGGATGTGGAATACATTCACACCCACAAGACGGCCGCGCTGATTCGGGTCTCCGCCTGGGGGGGCGCCTTCCTGGGAGGGGGCACGGAGGAGCAGGTGGGAGCGGTGGGCCGCTACGGCAAGAACGTCGGGTTGGCTTTTCAGATCGTGGATGATATATTGGACGAAATCGGCGACTCGGGCGTGCTGGGCAAGTCCGCCGGGAGTGACCAGAGGGCCGAGAAAGCCACCTATCCGAAGGTGTTCGGGATCGAACAGTCCCGAAAGATGGCGCGAGAACTGGTGGAGGCATCGCTGGCGGAGCTATCCAGATTAGGTCCGAGAGGCGAACCTCTTCGGCAGATCGCAAAGTTCATCGTAGCAAGGGATTTTTGAGCGGCGAAGACTTTGCCCGGCAAATTCGGAGGGCTTGAAGGGGGAACCGCAAGAGCCGAGGCACGGCCTCGGTGTTCCTTCCGAGCCCTGTCTTCTCCGTCCCTCTCGCTTAATCTTGCTTCGCCTTCGGGAGCGTTAATCGAAAATGGGTGAATTACTGAACCGCGTCAACGGGCCGGAGGATCTTCGGCGCCTCACGATTCCGGATCTGAAGAAGCTGGCCGCGGAAGCGCGTGATGAGATCGTCCGCGTCACGACCACCATTACCGGAGGACATCTGGGCGCCAACCTGGGCTCGGTCGAGCTCACCCTTGCGCTGCATTACGTCTTCAACACCCCGGAGGACTTGATCAACTGGGACGTCGGCCATCAGGTGTACACCCACAAGCTCATCACCGGACGGCGGGACAGGTTCGACACGATTCGCCAGTACGGCGGGCTTTACGGGTTCACCAAGCGGGGGGAAAGCCCCTACGACATCTTCACGACCGCCCATGCGGGCACCGCGATCTCCACCTCACTCGGGTTGGTCGAGGCCCGCGAAAAGCAGGGAAAGAAGCACAAGGTGATTGCGGTGGTCGGCGATGGGGCGCTGACCGCCGGCATCGCCCTGGAGGGATTGAACAACGGCGGCGCCTTGGGCAAGGATTTCATCCTCATCCTCAACGACAACAAGATGTCCATCGCCCCCAACGTGGGCGCCATCTCCACCTATCTGAGCCGGATCCTCACAGGACACCTCTACACCCGTCTTCGGAAGGAGTTCATCAAGCTCCTCAAGCAGATCCCGGCCGTCGGCTCCACGGCCGTCAAGGTGGCCCGGAAACTGGAAGAGGCCGCCAAGTCCCTCATCTCCCCGGGGATCATCTTCGAAGAGCTCGGCTACAAGTACGTCGGTCCCATCGATGGACACAACCTGAGCGCCCTGATCCAGACCTTCGAGAACATCAAGTCCTTCGAGGAGCCCTTGCTGATTCACGTCTTGACCGAGAAGGGCAAGGGATTTCAGCCGGCCGAGGAAAACCGCGTCAAGTACCACGGCGTCTCACCGAAAAAGCCCACACCCTCAGGCAAAAAGAACGGCAAAGTCGAAAAGCCAGCAGCGCCAGCGGCCCCACCCTCTTACACGAGCGTCTTCTCCAAGACCCTGATTCGCCTGGCGTACGAGGACGAGCGGATCATCGCCGTCACGGCCGCCATGCCGGACGGAACCGGACTGGACAAATTCGGGGAGGTCTTCCCGGACCGGTTCTATGATGTGGGCATCTCCGAGCAGCACGGCGTGGCCTTCTGCGCGGGGCTCGCCTCGGAGGGGATGAAACCGGTCGCCGCCATTTATTCGACCTTCCTGCAAAGGGCCTACGACCAGATCTTCCACGAAGTCTGCCTCCAGAACCTGCCCGTGACGTTCGCCCTGGACCGCGGGGGCGTCGTGGGTGAAGACGGCCCGACGCACCACGGCGTTTTCGACCTGACGTATCTGCGGGCCTTCCCTCACATGGTCGTCATGGCCCCCATGGACGAGAACGAGTTTCAGCACATGGTGAAAACGGCCATCGAGCATCCCGGACCGGCCGCCGTCCGCTATCCCAGGGGGGCGGGGGAGGGCGTACCGCTGGACGAGGCGATCGGCGTCGTGGAGGTCGGCAAGGGGGAAGTCCTCCGAGAAGGCGAAGACGTCGCCTTCCTGGCGATTGGAAACACAGTTCACCCTTCCCTGAAAGCGGCGCAGGCCTTGTCGGTCGAAGGAATCGAGGCCGCAGTGGTGAACATGCGGTTCGCCAAGCCTGTGGACGCCAAGCTCATCGAGCGCATGGTCCGCAGCGTCCACCGGCTCGTCACCTTGGAGGATAGCACCCTGCACGGAGGGTTCGGCAGCGCCGTATTGGAATGCCTGGCGGACCGGGGGCTTCTGCGCAACACCCGGGTCCTCCGGCTGGGGATTCCCGATGCCTTCGTCCCCCACGGCTCCCCCAAGATTCTTCGGAAGCTCGTCGGTCTGGATGCAGAGAGCATTGCCGACTCCGCCCGGAAATTCCTCAACAATTCCCGCTTTTCCAAGCATCAACACGAGCTTGCCCAAATGGTCCCGCATGGGGAGAAGGCGGCGGCTCGATAGCCTGCTCGTGGAGCGGGGCCTCGCCCCGAGCCGCGAACGCGCCCGGGCATTGATCCTCGCGCGGGCCGTTGTGGTCGAGGGCCGTCAACACCTGAAGCCCGGCTCCAGCGTGGACGTCGAGGCCGCCATCCACGTTCTCCGCCGATCCCAACCCTACGTCAGCCGGGGGGGCCTCAAGCTGGCCCACGCCCTGGAGAAATTCAGCCTGGAGATTTCCGGACTTGTCTGCCTGGACGTGGGCGCATCGACCGGCGGCTTCACCCACTGTCTGCTGGAGGCGGGGGCCTCGCGCGTCATCGCCCTGGACGTGGGCCGAGGCCAGCTTGATTGGCGTCTGCGAACCGACTCCCGCGTCGTCGTCCTGGAGGGGGTGAACGCGCGGAGGATCCTTCCCGAAGACCTCCCGGAAGCCCCCGACCTGGCGGTGGTGGATGTCTCGTTCATCTCCTTGCGCCTCGTCTTGCCGCCTGTAGTGTCCGTCCTCAAGCCTGCCGGGCGCATCGTAGCCCTCGTCAAACCGCAATTTGAGGTCGGAAAAGGGCAAGTCGAAAAAGGCGGCCTGGTCCGGGAGAAAGGCAAGCACCTCGCGGTCCTGTCGGGACTCATCGAGTTTTGCCGGGAGAGGGGGTTTTACGTCGCCGGCCTGACCGCCTCCCCCATCACCGGCGCGAAGGGAAACGTGGAGTATTTTCTTCTTTTGGAATGCGGCAGGCGGGCAGGTGGAACCTTCCCGGACGCCGACGCAATCGACCGCACAGTCGCCGGGGCGATGGAGACTCTTCTCCGTGGCAAGCTTCCAGGACAGGAAAGGCGATCCCGACGAAGAGGTCGGGAGGCTGGCTGACGAAGAAAGGGAGGCCCGGCGGATCGTCCGTCGGGCGGCCATTTCCGCGGCTCTCGCGGGGGCGTTGCCCGTTCCTTTGGGCAGCTTCGCCGGAGTGCCGGCGGTCCAAGCGAAGATGCTGGTCGAGTTGGCGGGGGTTTTCGGCCGGCCCTTACAGTTGAGGGCGGCGGCGGACCTGGCGGCTTTTCTGGGCGGGACCTCGGCGCTCCGCTACATGGTCCGCCTCCTCAGCCGAACGGCTGCAAAGTCGCTCCCGGCCATCGGCCCCGCGGCCGGGGCGGCGTCGGCCTTCGGCTCCACGTTCGCCCTGGGGCTGGTCGCCATTCGTTATCTGCGCTCGGACTCGGCGGCGAAGGGCGCTGGTCGTGACCTTTCAGATCCCTCTCGATTCCCGGATGTGGAAGGCTTTGAGCGCGAGGCCCGGGCGCTGCGGCTGGAATGGGAATCCGGCGCCATCTCCGAGCGAACCTACCGACAGGACCTGGAAGCCCTTCGGAACAAGTTCCTCTCCTCGCGGGGCGACCCTCCCGATGATCCTTAACGCGCTCGGCGGCCTGGGCTTCTGGCTGCCCCCTTTGGCCGGCGCCCTCATCGGCTACGGGACGAACTACCTGGCCATCTGGATGCTGTTCCACCCCTACCGCCGGATCGGGATTTGGGGCTGCACCGTTCCCTTCACGCCGGGCCTGATTCCTCGGGAGCGCGGGAAGATCGCCGAGTCCATCGCGGAATCGGTCGAACGGGAGTTGCTCTCGGGGAAAGAAATCGTGGGTCTGCTGAAGGAATCCGCGCTCAAGCGGCAGGTCGTGCGGACGATAGATACGAGGGTGGAGGAGAAGCTGAAGCCCTTCGCCTTTCCTGAATCCCTGCGGTATCAGATCAAGCTCCTGCTCTCGCGGGAGGTGGTGAAACAGATCGACTCCTTCTTTGAAGAGCGGGCGCAGCACGTAGCCGAGAGCCTGGACATTAAGAAAGCCCTGCTCGGCAAGCTCAACCGTCTGGAGCTGGCCGAGCTGGAGAGCCTGGTGTACCGTATCTCAGGAAAGCAGCTCCGCTTCATCACAGCGTTCGGGGGCCTTCTGGGGTTTCTCATCGGATGCGTCCAGACGCTTCTGTTTTGGTGGGTGGGCTAACGCGATGACCGCAGTGGGGGCCGGCGGCGTCACCATCTACGCAGGTCCCTTTCATCCCGACCTCGAGACGTCCCTGTACGCGCATCTGAAGGGCCTGGCCGCCTCCGCTGCGGGAAAAGGCTCGCTCCCCTCATTTGCCGTCGTCACGCCCTCGCGGGAGATGCGCCGCCACCTCAAGCGCCTCATCACCCTTCAGTGGGGGATGACGCTGGCCGGGGCGCACCTCCTCACGGCTTTTCATCTGAGCCAGAGGATCGCGCGCGTATGCGGCGGGGAAACCCCGTTGAAGAAGGCGGACGACCTGATCCTGGTGGAGCTCGTCCGGGACCTCGTCCTTCAAGAGAATTTTCCGGCCGAGTGGAAGAGGCTGGCGCGGACGGCGGGCGGAGCCGGCGCCCTTCATCGCAGCCTCCGGGACCTGGAGGAGGCGCGTCTGCCGCTGGACATGGGGGACAGCCAACCCCTTCTGCGGCTCCATACGCGATACCAAGAGAGGAGAAGAGAACTCGGGCTCGGGACGAACAGCGACCCGGTGGAAGAGGCCATCAGGTGCTCAGGAGATTCGAAGTTTCTGCGTTCTCTGGAACACGTTGTTTACGACGGTTTCTACGACATGACGGAGCTGCAGGTGAACCTCCTGGCGCAGGTTTCATCCATCTGTCCGACAACGGTTTTCCTTCCCTGTGTGCCGGGCCACCGGGCTTACGGGTTCGCCAACGATTTCCTCGGGGTGTTGAAGCGCCGATTCCCCGAAGCGGAGGTGAGGCCCGCGACGGGCGGGCAACGGAGGGCAGAGGACAGAGGGCGGCATTTCGAGTCGGGGGACCTTCGGGGGGAGCGTGCCCTTTTGCAACCCGTTTTGGATCGGCTCTTCTCCGATGAGGCCGTAAGTTCTCCGGTATCCTTTGACCGGGGATCTCTGCGGTCCTTCACGGTCTCCGGGCCCGAGGCCGAGCTGGAGGTCGCGGCGAAGGAAATTCTCCGCTGGACGGAGGAGGAGGGATTCGGATTTCACGAGATCGGCGTCATCGCCCGGAATCTCGCCCCTTATCTGCCTTCCCTCTCGGCCGTTTTCGACGCTCACGCGATTCCCTTCCGCACGCCCGAAACCCGGCCCCTGTCCCGACTTCCCTGGGCGAAGGCGCTTTCTTCGCTCAACCGGGTCCTCGCGGATGATTTTCCCCGGGGCGATGTCTTCGAGCTTTTGGCGTCTCCTTTCTTCTCGGGCGGCGACGGCGACGCCCCGATCGGAGAGACGGCGCGGCGCTTGGCCCGGCGGATCAACGTGGTCTGCGGAATCCGGGACTGGGAGAAGGTCGCTGGCCTGCCAGCCGAGGAGATCGCGCGAGGGGACGGTGACGGAGACCTCCCTCCGCTCTCTCTTGAAGAGGTCAGAAGGGTTCAGAATCGTCTGGCCGTCGTGATCGAGGCCGCTCGGGAATTCCCGGACCGGTGTTCGTGGAGAGAGGCGACCGAAGCCTACCGCAGGCTGGTCCAAAAGATCCTCCCTCCCACCGCGGTCCCGGACGAAGGGACCCCGGCGGTGGATTCCCCAAAGGGGCCTTCGGACCACCTGGAGGACATTCTGGAAAATCTCGAGGATCGGGGAAAGATTCAGAAAGAGACCAACTCCGCCACTTTTTTTTCGGCCCTCGGCGACCATCTTCGGTCTTGTCCAGTCCCTTTGCGCGATGCCGGCCACGCCGCCGTCGAGGTCGCGAGCGCCATGGACGCCCGCGGGAAGGGCTTCGCGTGCCTGGTGGTGATGGGGTTGCAAGAGGGAGTTTGGCCGTGGCGATCGGGGGAAGACCCATTCCTGAACGACGCGGCCCGCGAAGAGCTGTCGGAGGCGCAGGGCGTCCGCCTGTTGAAGAAATCGGCCGGCCACGAGGAAGAACGCCTTCTCTTTACGCTTGCGCTCGCTTCGGCAAGGCAACACGTTGCGCTGACCTGGCAACGCTCGGGCGAGGACGGAAAGCCGCTGGTCCGTTCCTGGTACGTTCACGAGCTCGCGCGCGCCATCGGGCGAATCGACGGAACCCTCCCCGACACCGTTCACGTCCCCCGAAGGCTTGAAGACAGGTTTCGAGAGAAAATCAACCCTGGGCCGTTCTGGACACCCTCGGAATGGACGGCCCGGCTTCTGCTCAGCGGCCAGGACCCCGAAAGGCTCCAGGCCGTGCGCGGGCTCGGGCCCGGAGTGCTGCAGAAGCTTTTTGAAACTGGGACGCACCTCAAACACACCGGTCAGAGCCTGACGGACAGGGACGGCATCACGGGGAAGCTCCCGCGATTGTGGAAGGACCTTCAGGACAAGGGTTGGTCTCCGACCGCACTGGAGACCTACGCCCAATGTCCGTTCAAGTTCTTCGCTCGCCACGTTCTTCGCCTCAAAGAGTTGGAGGCGATGGAAGAGGTTACCGAGTTAGAGGCCGCAGAGGTAGGAACCCTGCTTCATGAGATCTTCCAGCGGTTCTTTGCCCGGTGGGATCAGAAGGAAACTGGCGAAGCGAACCGAATCCTTTCGGACCTCATCGAATCTACACTGAGTGGATATGAGTCGAACCGTCCAATCGGATATCCGCTTCTGTGGGAAAGAACGCGGCGGACGATTCAAACGCTGGCTGAACGGTACACCGAGCAGGAACTTCGGCATCTTGAGCAAACCGGTTTTCACCCTATCGCCTTTGAAAAGAAGGCCGAGGCGATTCTCTCGGGCGATCCGAAGCTGCCATCGATCGTCCGTAGGATGAAAATCAGGGGGCGTCTCGACCGGATAGACCAAAAGACGTACGAGGATGGGACCGTCGCGCTGCGGGTCGTAGATTACAAATACAAAGGAGGCGCATCGGACAAAAACTTCGACCGGAAACTTCCTCGCGCGACTCTCCGCGCGTCATCGCTCCAGCCCTCTTTTTACGTGTTCCTTGCCCAAGCCGGGACGCCCAACTCAAAAGCGAATGCAGAGCTGCATTACCTGGCCCCCCATTGGCCCGAGGAAACCAGTCGAAAGGACGAATTCCCTTCTGGAACCTGGGAAGACCCTCTTTGGGCGGATGAGGCGTGGGATACTTTGGGAAGGATCTTGAAAGGCGTCCGGGACGGGGAATTCTTCATCATCCCCCATGACGGCGATTATGGATATTGCAGGCACTGTCCCTACCAGGGAATTTGCAGGAAAAATCACAGACCCACCCGATACCGCAGGAAGGCGGACCCGCGCACGAACCAAATCGAGGAACTGTCGGAGAAAAAATGGCCTCCGAAGTCGTGATCCCACCTCCGCCCGGCTTATCCCCAGCCGACGCCCCCTTGGCTGACGCCGCGGACCGGCTGCGCGCCGTCACCACCTTCGCCCGCAACGTGGTCGTCACGGCGGGGGCCGGGACGGGAAAAACGGCCCTTCTCAGCGAGCGCCTCCTGAACCTTCTCTTCCGAAGGCGGGACCCCGCCCGGCCTGCACAGTTCGCCGCGCTGACCTTCACGAACCGGGCCGCCGGGGAGATGGCCGAACGGCTGCGGCAGTATTTGGAGAAGTTCGTGGAATGGGCGGCCCAAGGAGGCCCGCCCGCCGGGAGGGGCGATGTCCCGGCCGGAATCTACCGGGAGATTGCGGGGCGGTACGGTTGGAGTCCGGATGAAATAGGTGAGATCGCCCGGCGGACCCTGCAGGAACTCGAGCTCGTTCCCATCTCGACGTATCACAGCTTCGCCGCCCGGCTCCTCAGGCTGTATCCCCTGCAGGCGGGCGTGGACCCGCATTTCCGGGAAGACGACGGTGCGGTCTTTGAGGAGAGATTCGCCGGGAGTTGGGACGAGTGGCTGGCCGGAGAGCTTCAGACCGGCGGTGGGCGCGAGCCCCTTTGGCGGAGGGTCCTCGGTGAGTTCGATCTTTTGTCACTTCAAGGGCTGGCAAGAGAGCTATGCTCGGAGTTCATCTCCCTGGATGCGCTGGAGGGCGCCCTCGGCGACGGGACTTTGTTTCTGGCCCCGTCCGATTGGCTGCACCAGGAAGTCGCCGCAGCCGGGGCGCTGACGGAGCGCTTTGAAAAAGACCGCAAAATCGAGGCGTGGACCCGCCAGGCGGCGCAAATCCTCGAAGCCTTCGGGCAGGGCCTTCCAGAAGAGGACATCCGCAATCTGGCAGCGGGGATCCAGGGAGGGATGCCGAACAATGTGCAAGGGCTTTCTGTGGAAGATTATGGGGCCTGCAAACGGATCATCACGTTGGCTCGTGGGCTGGCTTCTTTGAACCGCGGGGCGCTTGGGGACGCCATGGAAGCCCTTCTTCCCTTCGCCCGGACGTTTCGAGAGGACTTTGTCCGGTCCGGCTTCCTGTCCTTCGATTCTCTGCTGGTGCGCGCCAGAGACCTCCTGCGGGGCCATCCGGCGATTCGCCGCGAGTTGAAGGAGAGGTACCGCCACCTGCTGGTGGATGAGTTCCAGGACACCGACCCCCTTCAGTACGAGATCGTCCTGTATCTGGCCGAAGAGCAAGGGAGGGAAGCCAGGGACTGGCGAGACATCCGCCTTGAGGCCGGAAAGCTCTTCATCGTAGGCGACCCCAAGCAATCCATTTATTCCTTCCGGCGGGCCGACATTCGGGCCTATCAAGACCTTCTAAGAAACGTGGTCAAAGAGAAGCCGCTGGAGCTGGTGGTCAACTTCCGAAGCCACGACCGGATCGTCGGCGCGGTCAACCGGCTGTTCGGGCGGGTGATTCAGCGGCGCGAAACGATTCAGCCCGATTACGTCCCCGCAGAGCCGCGTCCGGGCGGGCCGGCGAACCTAGAGGCGCAGAAGGTAGAGATTCGCGTTGTGCAACCGGAAGAGGGCAGAACCTGGAAAGCGGACGAGGCCGCCGAGGGGGAGGCCGCTGAGATCGCCCGCTGGATCGGAGAGGAGTGGGTCGGGCAGGTCGAGATCCCCGACGGCAAGGGAAAGACAAGGTTTGTGGAATACGGAGACGTGGCCCTCCTTTTCCGAAAGATGACAAGCGTCGGAGTCTACGTGGACGCGCTCCGCGAGCGCGGCATACCCCACGTCGTGGAGGCGGGACGCGGCTTTTTTGAAACGCAGGAGGTGAGCGATTTTCTCAACCTTCTCGCCTGTCTCGCTTACCCCGAAGACCGTCTCGCTCTGGCGGGGGTCCTGCGTTCTCCGCTGGGGGGACTCACCGACCGGGAGATCTTCACCTGGGCTGAGGCGGGACGCGCCTCGGGTCCGGCGGGCCTGTCAAAAGCGTCTTTCCTCATGGAAAGGTTGGTCGAGGTGCAAGCCGAGATTCACCGCCTCCCCCTCTCCGAGGCCCTGGATCGGATCCTGACCGCTTTCCCCGTCCTGGAGTCCGCCACTCTCCTGGCCGGGGAGCAGGGGAGGAACAACGTCCTCAAGGTCCGCTCCCTGGCCCTTGAGCGGGAAGGGATCCTGGAAGTGGGGTTCTCAAACCTGGTGGACTGGCTCCGGCGGCAGGGGAGAGAGATCCGGGAAGAGGGCGAGAGCCCATTGGCGGAGGAGAACATCAACGCCGTCAAGCTCCTCACGGTTCACAAGGCGAAGGGGCTGGAATTCCCCGTGGTCGTCTTGGCGGGGCTTCATGCGGGCTCACGTCCCCCGGAGAAGCCCGTGCGAGTCGAGCGGGACTGGTCGACGCAAACGTGGGCCCTTCGGGTGGGACCCGTTCAGACGCCGGGCATGGCGTGGGCTGGGGACCGGGCAGGAATTCTGCGGGACGCCGAGGAACGCCGCCTCCTCTACGTGGCGGCGACGCGAGCGCGCGAGCGCCTGGTGTTTTCGATGGCCCTCCGGCACGACTCAAAAGGAGATCTCGCGAAAGCGGAAGGGTTCCTCGTGTACTTGAACGAGGCCCTGGGAATTGAAGCACGGGACGAGACGGCCGAATGGCCTACGATTCCCGATGGAAAGATTGCGCGCCTCTTTCTCACTGCCTCGCCGGGGAAGGGCGCGCCGAGCGAATCTAAAGGAGAAGTGTCTATCCCAAAGACTCTGGAGAGCACCTGGAGGGAACGGAGGGAAAAGGCATCGCAGGCCCGGAGACAAAGGCGGGACCTCAGCCCATCCCATCTGAACGACGAAGAAGGCGAAATGGGAAAACCCGAGTTTGATCGCGGAAGGATTTCCCGCGACAGGGCGATCCGCGTCGGAATCGTCGCTCACGCCGTGATGGAAATGATCGACCTGAAAGAGCCGGGTCCGGACATCGCCGAATCCGTCCGGGTCGCACTGGATGAATTTCTGCCTAGGGTCCCGCCGAAGGAGCGACGGGAGATAGGCCAAGA
This sequence comes from Nitrospinota bacterium, assembly GCA_046758845.1. Lineage (GTDB taxonomy): Bacteria > UBA8248 > UBA8248 > JACPRG01 > JBHIBA01. Next base: position 5,749 of record JBHIBA010000015.1, on the reverse strand, counting down.
GGTGGAACGGATGGTCACGGGATTCCTCCGCTCCAGCGACTTCCAGCGAAAAATCCAGCCCTTCGAGATCCTCGGCCGGGAGGTTCCCTGCTTCTTGCCCTGTGACGGGGCGGGCGAACTTGCGGGGTCTGTGGAGGGGTACATCGACCTCGTACTCAGGGACGGCGAAGGCGTCCTGGCCATCGACTACAAGACCGACCGTGTTGAGACCTCGGAAACGGGGGAACGCGCGAAACGATACGAGCGTCAGGGAGAGATCTATTGCCGGGCGCTTTCCGATGCCCTGGGTGTGGATATCCAGCGATTCGGCGTGGCCTTCCTCAGGCCGGCGGTTTTCGTGACGCTGAGTCGCAAGGAAGCGTAAGGGAACTGCCGCCCCCGCCCCCCGTTCGGCGCGCCCGTGATAGGCCCACCCTCTCCCAGGGGTTCTACCCGTGTCAGGCTTTTTGAGCTTGCGCGATCAGGAGGTTTCTTCTGACTTGAGCTTCCTGTACCGGGCAATGACGTCCCGAACGTACCGGCGGGTTTCGGCGTAGGGAGGAATCCCTCGATATTGCCGAACGCGGCTGGGGCCGGCATTGTAGGCCGCCAGGGCGAGCCACAGGTTCCCCCGGTAACGGCGGAGCAGCTTCTTCAGGTAGCGGACGCCGCCGTCGATGTTCTCGCGCACGTCATAGGGATCGGCGACACCCATCTCGACTGCCGTGGCCGGCATGAGCTGCATCACCCCCATCGCCCCTTTGTTGGACAAAGCGAAGGGGTCGAAGGAGGATTCCACTGCAATCATGGACTGAATCAGGGCGGGATCTATACCGTGGCGCAGAGCCGCCCGTTTTGCGATCTCTCGGATTTCCTCCAATGGGCTGAGCCAATCTTCCCAGACGGCGACCTCACCCGTCGTCATCTCAGTAGGCGCGGGATGGACGCTTTCTGTTCTCAGGCGCGGGTAGACGAGCCGCCACTCCTGGATGAATCCGAAACTCAGCACCACGAGGATGAGAAATAGGATCGCTCCCTCACGGGCAGGTCCCGACTCTTTCAGTCGCTTGCCCGCCCGCCCGAAGGCCGTATATGGAAGGGAAACGCGGACCCGCTGGAAAATCTCCGACATGAGAGATGACTCCGTGCGTCGAGAAGGACAAAAGGTCTCGGCCGCAGGGTCGGCCCAGAGAGCTTTAAGATATGTAGAGCCTCCTCCCGTTCTGTCAATCGGACATTGAACCGTCTGTGAGATTGGAATTGATCTGTGGAATCAGCAGCCGTAACTTATTCTTGTTCTGGGGAGGGGTGAAATGGTTGCCCACGCGGGAAAATCCCCCCCTTGCTTCATGCCTCAATCGGAATTCAGGGCCTGTGAACCTATCCGTGGACGAAGAAAAGGCGAACCTAAAAAATTTCGGGGAGTCTGAGCTCAGGTCCCTCACAGACGGACTGGGTCTGCCCCCTTACCGGGGACAGCAGATCGCTGAATGGGTCTTCGGAAAAGGGGCATCTTCTTTCGATCAGATGACCAACCTCCCGAAAGACCTCCGACAGGCGCTGGAAGAGAGTTTCACCCTTGGAGGGTTGGCCCTGAAAGGGGTTCAGAGATCTCAGGACGGCACGCAGAAGTTCCTTTTCCACACGTCGCGCGGCATCCCGGTGGAGACGGTCCTCATCCCGGATGGGCGCCGCCGCACCCTATGTATATCCACCCAGGCCGGATGCCGGATGGCGTGCTCCTTCTGCGTGACGGGGACGCTGGGCCTGCTGGGTCAGCTCTCCTCGGGCGACATCGTGGACCAATTCCTCCAAGTCGGCCGGGAGACCGCCGAGCGTATCAGCCACGTTGTGCTCATGGGAATGGGTGAACCCCTCGACAACTACGACAATGTCGCCCGAGCCATCCGGACCCTCACACATCGGGAATGGATCGGTCTTTCTCCCAGAAAGGTCACGCTTTCCACGTGCGGACTGGTGCCGGCCCTGGTGCGGTTTAGGCGCGAATTCCCGTGCGTGCCCGTGTCGGTTTCCCTGGGGGCGGCCGATGATGAACGGCGCAGCCGGCTGATCCCCGTGAACCGGCGCTATCCCTTGCAGGCGCTCATGAAGGCGTGCCGTGAGCTTCCCCTTCAGCCCCGTGAACGGATCACCTTCGAGTACACCCTCTTGCGGGGCGTCAATGATTCCGTGGAAGATGCGGGGTTGCTGGCCCGGCTGGTGCGCGGCGTGCGTTGCAAGGTGAATTTGATCCCTTTCAACCCGTCCCCGGCTCTCCCCTACCAGCGGCCCGACGACCCGGACGTGGATCGGTTCGCCCGCGCGCTGCTCGCTCGGGGGGTCACGGTGACTGTTCGCAAGAGCCGGGGACGAGATATCGATGCGGCCTGTGGGCTCTTGGCGGGGGCCGCGATTGACACTCCCCGGACAGGGAGATAGGGTCAGCCTTTTGCGAATCGCTCGGGCATCGTCATGAACAGATACGCTGTATATCCAGGGACGTTCGATCCCTTCACCAATGGGCATCTGGACATCGTGGCGCGGGTGCATGGCCTTTTCGAACGTGTGGTCGTGGCCGTGGCCAATAATCGCTCGAAAGCGCCTTTGTTTACCATGGAAGAGCGGGTTGCGCTGATCCGGGAAGCGGTTTCCTCCTTCCCTTCGGTTGAAGTCGATTCCTTCGACGGCCTTTTGGTTGACTACGCGACGAACAAAGGGGCCAAGGTGATTATCCGCGGGCTTCGGGCGGTCTCGGACTATGAGTATGAATTACAGATGGCCCTCATGAACCGCCGCCTCAACGACGAGATTGAAACCTTCTTCATGGCTCCCAGCACGGAGTTCTCCTTCCTGAGCAGCGGTCTGGTCAAGGAGGTGGCCCTGCATGGAGGAGACGTGAGCAAACTGGTTCCGGCCTGCGTCCAGGCCGTGCTGGCCGAGAAGTTATCCGGGGGCCCCGGATCGTGAGAGTCGATGGATGAAAGCGAAAGCGGGACTGAGCGAACCCTCGGCGCCGAAGATCAAGCTCTCGGAGCGGATCGCCTCGCTGCGTCCGTCTCCCACCTTGGCCGTGACGGCCAAGGCCCGGGAGCTGCGCGAACGCGGCGTGGACGTGATCGGGTTCGGGGCCGGGGAGCCGGACTTCGACACCCCGGAGCCGATTATCCGCGCGGCCCATAAGGCCCTGGAGGAAGGATTCACCCGCTACACGGCGGTGAGCGGTATCCGGGAGCTCAAGGAGGCCATTGCCCGAAAGCTTCTGCGCGATAACGACAGCCCCTACCGCCCGGATGAGATCATCGTCACGGTTGGCGCCAAGCAGGCCTATTACTCGGTTTGCCAGGTCCTCCTGGACCCGGGCGCGGAGGTCATCATTCCCTCGCCGTATTGGGTCTCCTATGTGGATATCGTCGAACTCGCGGGGGGGAAGCCGGTCATCTGTCCGCTGCGCGAGGAAGACGGCTTCAACCTGGACCCGGACGCGGTTGAAGCCTGCGTGACGCCGGCCACGCGGGCGGTCTTGTTGAATTCGCCCTGCAATCCGACGGGGGCCGTTTACTCCCGAGAGGCCGTGGAAGCCGTTGTCCGTCTGGCAGTGAGGAAGGGCCTCTTTCTCATCACCGACGAGATCTACGAGAAGATCATCTACGATGGGGCGGTGAACGTCTGCCCGGCGGGTCTCAGCGAAGAGGCCCGGGCGCATGCCCTCGTCATCAACGGGTTCTCCAAGGCCTACGCCATGACGGGTTGGCGGCTGGGCTTCGTCGCCGGTCCCAGATCCGTCATCGACGCCCTGGAAACCTTTCAAAGCCAGGGCACGACCAACCCGACTTCCTTCGTCCAGAAGGCCGCCGTGGTGGCCATGGACAGCCCCGCGTCCGTCCTGGAGCCCATGGTCCGGGAGTTCGAGCGCCGCAGGGACGTCATCGTCGCCGGACTCAACGCCATTGAAGGGGTCCGCTGCACAACGCCTCGGGGCGCCTTCTACGCCTTCCCGCGAGTGGATGGCCTGTTTGGAAGAGAGGGGCCGGCGGGGCAGGTCGCCTCCTCAGAAGACCTCTGCCGGTACCTGCTGGAGGAAGGGGAGATCGCCACCGTCCCCGGCAGCGCCTTCGGGGCGGAGGGCCATCTCCGGCTTTCCTACGCCACCTCCATGGAGAACATCCAAAAGGGAATTGACCGGATGGCGCAGGCCGTCGCGCGACTCCGGTAGGGGCGGCGCCTCGCTGCGAGATCGACCCGTGGCCACGTTCCTCTATCTGATCGGGCGGATGCTCCAGATTCTGGGGATGCTTTACCTGGCCTATGCCCTCTATCTGGGGATTACGCTGGAGCGGGGCGGGATGGCGGCTGAGTATAAGTGGCTGCTGATCGGGGCTGTGGTCTTTATCGTCGGCCGATTCATGGAGCGCCAGTGGGGGAGGAAATGAACTCCGGTCGCCGCGACGTGATCGTCGTCGGCGCGGGACCCGCCGGATCGACCGCCGCGAGAAGGCTGGCCCTGGCCGGATGGGATGTCCTGCTTCTGGAAAAGTATGGCCTGGACCGCCGGAAGGCCTGCGCGGGCGGAATCAGTCCGCGCGCCGTGCGGGCGCTGGATTTCTCTATCGATGCGGTCGTCGAGCATACGGTAGGAGCCTATACCTTTTCCTATTGCGGCCGGTCCCTTCATCGGGCCGCGCCCATGAATCTGAATATCCGGATGGTGAGGCGGTCGCGGTTTGACCGCCTCTTGGCCCAGAAGGCGGCTGAAGCAGGCGCTGAGGTCCGCCCCCGGTGCCCCGTCGAGGCGGTTCGGGAGGAGGAAAGCGGCGTCGCGGTCCTGAGCCGGGGCCGGTGGCACGTTGGGGCCGCGCTGGTGGGCGCGGACGGCGCCACCGGCGTCGTGGCCCGCTCCCTGGGGTTGGCCAGGAATGTCCGCCTGGGGGCGGCCGTGGAAGGCGAGGTGCGTGTGCCGCCCGAGCAGCTTCGCGAGGCGAAGTCCTCCATCCTGTTCGACATGGGGACCCTTCCGAGGGGCTACCGGTGGATCTTTCCCAAGGGGGACCACCTCAACGTCGGCTCCTGCACGACGCAGCAGAAGGTGAAAGGTGTGAAGGCCGCTTGCCTGGCATTGCTTGAGGAGAACCCGTTGCTGACGGGATACTCGGACCTTAGCATGACGGGCGCCCCGCTTCCCTACCTTGCCGCTCCTTGTTCGTTCAACACCCGCCGTGCGGCCGTGTGCGGCGATGCGGCGGGGCTCGTGGACCCCCTGACGGGGGAGGGCATCCAATACGCCATCGAGACCGGGAACCTGGCGGCGGCGAGGGTGGACGGCTTTCTGAGAAGGGGCGAATCGCTCGACCGCTACACCGAGCAGGTCCTGCAGACGGCTTTCCTTGAGCTGACCATCGCGGAGAAGTTCGCCCGGTTACTGCTGAACCATCCGCATGTGAGCTTCAAGGTCGGCGTCCGGAACCGGAGGGTGAACGCGCTGTTCGCCGATCTGGTTTCGGGCCGGACGACCTATCCGGAGATCTACCGGGAGATCAAGCACAGGTTCTCGTGGCTCTTTCGGGCCGCGCTTCTCCTGCAAACGGCCCGGTCCTGCCTTTCCTTCCAGACCGCTCGGTTCTGAGGAATTCTTCTGCGGGGGGCGCTTGCCTCGGCTTCGCTCGGGACATTTTTTTAAAAAGCATCTGAGGAAATCCTGGGGGGCTTCTCGTAAGACGCCCCCCAGACCCCCTTAGAACTTTTGACGGCCCGGCACTGCGTGGCCGGGCCTGCT